>CALMUT010000232.1 GCA_937872925.1 uncultured Myxococcales bacterium
GTTGGCCTTTTGGCGAAGCCGAGTTTGGAAGGGTCCTCCAAGTTGCCTGGACTGCCCCCAGCCGCCCCCATGACCGCCGTTGCCGACGGACCCAAGGCAGAACCATGAATCGCACCGCCCAGCTTGCCTTCGCTCTTATCCCGGTGCTCCTGTTGCTCCTGGGCGGCTGCGACGCGCCACAACATGCCGCGCCGCGACAACTGTGTGCACGGGCCGCGGGTGTCGCTATCCCGCAAGTCAGCGGCGACTACTTCCGACAAGACCCGAACAAGTTGGCGCTCTCTGGGGCTGCACCCCAAGCGCCGAGGTTGCTGAGCGGTGACGGTGCGCCCACTTCACTCTCGTCCGTGCTGCTTGATCCTACGCGTCCAATCCAACAAGTGGCGCCTTTTCGCCTGCCGTCTGCGGAGCATCCGGACGGCACCTTGCTGGTCAGCGCTCGCTCTGCCTCCGCGCATGTGGTGTTGCGCGAGGTTGACACGGCAAGCATGCGGATCCTCCGTGAAGTGGAAACGCCGCGTGAGCAATGCGGCTCTAGCGACTCGCGCCCGCGCATCATCGCAACTCCAAGCCGAGTTGTTCTGCTCGGCTGCACGCAGGGCAAGCACTACATCCACTTTCTCGACGCGGATCTGCGCAGGGTCGCAACGCAGCATCCCTGGAGTCAGTCGCCCATCATCGGCGTTGCCGACGAAGCCACCCTGGTCACTTTCCACGCTCACGAAATGGGCGGTGGCAAGCTGATGAGTTGGGACATGCAAACCGGAGCAAAGCTGGCTGAGCGTAGTGCGCATCTCGTGCGTTTCTGGGGCCCGGCCGCGGGCGGCTGGGGCGTGGGTGGAAATACCGTATTTGCTCTAAGCAACTGGGGCGCATCTGTTGGATCTATGCCGACCCGGTTCGACCGTCCGATGGGAGCCGTGCCGGTCACACCGGGTGCCAGCGTTTCCGAGCGCCTCTCCCCTGCTTCGGACCCCCAATCCCCACTCATCATCACGCCGCAGGGCCCAGTCGCGCTACTCAACGGCAGAGCCACCGCGTTCAGCGCCGGACTACGCCCCATCGCAACCACCGCGTACGACCCTGAAAAAGAAAGCACCACCGCCGCCATCGATCCGACAAGCGGCCGCGTGCTCTTCGCTTCCGGTCGCGGCGCGCGGCGCATCGGAGCCCCCTTGGCAGAGTGGGTCCTCTTTGACCGTCAAGCCTGGCGCGAGCCCAAAGCGACCTCGAACCAAATCGCGCGTCGCGACGGATGGCGCGCGTTCTTCCACGCTGGCCGCGGCATTCTGTTCACACGGTTCCCCGCGCCTCGCGTCACCATCCTGCGCTGGGACAAGCAAAGTTAGGGCCCGCGGCCCCGCGCTTTCTTTCGCGCGGCAACCACGACACACTGCCGGCCATGCCGCGCTTCGGCTCGCGTCGTTTTCGCCATAGCGGACCCGTCTCGGCCCTGTGCGTGGCGGCGGGCGGCACGCGCATCGTGAGCAGCTCTTCCATGGCCGACGAAACCGTGCTCTGGAACGCCTCCAGCGGCGAACGGATTTTCACCGCCCCAGAGCCCGCCAGCCACGTGGCGTATCTGCCTCGGCAGCAGCGGCTCTTGACCGCCTTCGCCGCACTGCATGTCTTCGACGTCGAGCAGCAAGTGGACGTCACGCCCGAGGCGTTTTCAGGGCTAAGAGCGCCCATGGCAGCCAGCGAGACAGACCGATTTGTCGCGTATCGCGCGACGGACGACACGGTTGTGCTCGCAGCCGTGACGGGCCAGCGACTCGGCGCGCTGCAACTCGACAGGCCCGACGCACTTGCTCTCAGCCGCGACGGTCAGTTGCTCGCGGTCGGCGAAAGGGACGCGGGCCTGCGGGTCTTTCGCGTAGGCGCAGATCTCAAGATCACCGAACTGTTCCATGAGCGGGGCAAGTGCGCCGCGTTCTGCTTCAGCGCCAAGGGCGACTTGTTGCTCTGCGCCGGGCCAGCCGCCGTCACCCTGTATCGAAGCGCCGACGGCCACGTGATCTGGCGGCGTAGCGTGGACATGGTGCAGGGGGTTGCCATGGCGCCGGACGCGAGCCGTTGCGCCAGCTACGGCTTTTGGGGGCAAGTGCAGCTGCATTCCATGAGCGACGGCCGCCCGGGCGTGAGCTTCAAGGTGCAGCGCGGCGAGCCGCATCTTGGCTTCCTTGATGCGGACACCCTTGCTTACGCCCGCTCCTACGCGGTGAAGCTATGCAATGCCGGGAGCGGCCACGAGGTTTTCCGTCAAGACACTCACGACGCGGAGATCACGCAGATCGCCGCCGCCGCCAGCGCAGTCGCGACAGCCAGCATTGATCACAGCACGCGGGTTTGGGACGTCAGCTCCGGCGCGCCGCTGCATTGCTTCGAGCACGCAAACGCCGTGCACGGCGTGGCACTCAACGCTTCCGGCAGCCGCGTCGCTTCCGTCAGCGCGGACGATACGCTGCGCGTCTGGTCCCTTCCCGACGGCGACCCCGTCGGCGATTTCGAGCGACGCGGCGCCGATCTAGGCGCCGGGGGCGTGCACTTTTCTCCGAGCGGCACGCTCTTGGCTGTCGATGTCAGCGACGGCGTGCACGTCTTCAACGCAGCCGATCTCGCGCCGGTTTGCACCATCGCGGCGGAGCGCCCCAAGCGCCTGGCGTTTGCCACAGAGGCGCGTTTGATCTTGCTCACCGACAACAAACAGAGCGTCGTCGAAATCGCCACGGGGCGGATCCTGTGCATCGAGGTGGACAAATACGACGACGTGCTCGCGGTCTCCCCGGACGGCGGGCTGTGTGCAGTGCGCATTGATGAGCACGTCGTGGTGCGCGACACCACCGCCTTACGCGAAGTTCAGCGTATGCCCATCCACCTGGCTACCGACGTTGCGTTTTCCCCGGCCGGTTTGCTGATCTGCACGCGCTTTAACGCAAACCATATCGAACTCTGGAACGTCGCCGCGGGCACTCTGGACGGGCGCATCGACTTTGAAGCGCGCCCGAGCGCCTTGTGCTTTGTCGACGCGCGCACCGTCGCTGTGGGCATGCGCGACGGCTCCGCGGAAACCGCGCCGCTGCCGCTCACACCCCAGGAACGAGAGCAGCAGGCAGCGCGCGCATTCACTGAACGCGAAGAGCGCGCCCGGGACTGTCTGCGACAATTGGCACTGCGCACGGCGCCCGGGTACCGCGACAGCCCGGGTCGCGAGCTGCTCGACGCGGACGGCTTAGGGCTGAAACTGCCCGCCCTAGAAGGGCCCCAGGCCGCCGTGCGCGTTGCTGTTCAGAGTGATGGGTACGGTGTTGAAGTGCAGGTCGGCGACACCACACAGGCGCCCACTGCTTCGTTCTTCCGCTTTGGAATGTGGATCCGCGAGCGGCTCGGCCTTAGCAAGAGCGACGCGGATCCGCGGGTCGCCGCCTGTCTACACGCCATGCAGGCGGCCGAGGGCGTTTCGGTGGCACGGGTCGATCGCATGGGCACCGATGGCGTGCTGCTCAGCGCGCGCTGTGCGTCGCTACCGGAGCCGGAGACATTGCGGGAATGGGTGGCGCGCGGGATCGAGCTAGGGCGGGGGTGAGCGCGGGTGCGGGCCGGGGGCCGTTGCACCTAGGAGAGCTGGTCGAGGGTGGGCATGTCACGCAACCGTTGCTTCCGGTATCCTCGACCTATGCGACGCGGGCTTCGACACTGGACGATCGGCCTGATCTCAATGGGCGCCGTGCACGCTTGCGGTGAGCGGGAGATCCGCTATCCGCCCCCGCCGGCACCGACCGCTGCGCCTCAGCCCGTCGCCCAACCCGTCGCGGCAGCGGCCGCGCCTGCACCCGTCGCGGCAGCGGCCGCGCCGGTCGAGCCAGAGCCGCCCGCCGTCGGGACGCAGACAACTGCCACTGCAAAGCCGCCCACCCCCGATCACGTCTTCGAACCAGCCCGTCGCTTTGTGAAGCAAACCAAACTGGCCTTGTACCGTTACCACTCGAAACACATCGGCAACGCGGCAGGATTCCTAGCGCCGATCCTCCACACCCGCGACGGCGGTTTCCTGGTGGTCGGCACCCGGCGACCGCCGGGTAAGTACCGAGTTGGCGTCTCGAGGCCGATCGTTGCCAAGCTCGACGCCAGCGGCACCAAAGTTTGGGAACGCGCCTACACCAGCGGTGGCTTCTTGGACTACGAAGGAGCGAGTGCCGTGGAGCTCAGCGATGGCTACATCGTGTATATCTTGTCCTACGTGCATCCGGCGCGCGGCTCGGTAGTGCGATTGCTGCGGATCGATCAAAAGGGCACCAAAGTTTGGGACACGAAACTACGTGGCAATGGCCGCGCCGGCACTCCGCATCCGCAGAATCTCCAGCTAGTCGACCAGAAGGTGGTCATGGACGGCCACATCTACAAGGACACAACGGAAACAGCCTACGGCTGGAGCGGCAGCATTGACCTGGACGGCAACGTCCTATCCGACCAGGTGGGCGCCGCGAATCCGTACAAGTAGTACGAAGCTTCTCCTTCGCCCTTCGCATCCGTCTGTCACCAATGCTGGACTTTCACTAACATAGCGGCGAATGGCGACGCAGCCTTCGGCTCAGATCAAGGCAGCGGCTGCTGCGCGCGGCGTCTTGGCCGCTCTGCCAACGGCGTTCATCGTCAGTTTGGTGCTGGCCGTCTACGGCGGAAGCATCTCCTGGGCATTCACCAGCGAAGACTGGTGCCACGCATTGCGCGATCCGACGACCGTATTCCAAGTGGGTACAGACTCGGCGGCGCGCTATTCCCCGTTAGGTTGGGCGTACTTGGCGCTCGTGCCTGGGCCATTGGGCTTGCGGCTTTGCGCGCTCGGTCTGCTCTGCATGAACGTCATTCTGCTTGGAGTGCTCGGCCGCCGACTGGGCCTGTCGGCGCAAGCGGCGTGGTTGGCGCGCGTTTTCTATGCGTTCTATCCGTACCACTACGAATCAGTGTTCTGGGTCACCGCTTCGGGCTTCTACCTGACGCTGACGACCTGTGTGTTGAGCGCACTGCTCCTCTTGGAGAACGCCCTACGCCGGGCGTCGGCTGCAAGCGCCGCTCTGGCCGCCATTCTCGGCATCCTGGGCATGCTATTTCACGAGCAAGGCACGGCGATCTTGGCGCTGGCGTTGCTACTGCCCATGCCGCGTGGGTTGGGCGGGCACCTCCGGCGCCGGGTTCTTGTCGTGTGGGTGCTGGCGGCGCTGGGGCTATTCGGTCTCAAGCTGTGGGCGCATCTGACCCTAGGTCAGCATCTGGGGATCGTCCCGGCTTCTGGAGCCCCCGTGCTTGCCAACTTGGCGGCGACCCTGCTGCACGGTTTCCCAGCGACGGTGTTCGCGGGGCTCAGCACCCAGAACGTACTGGGTCAGAGCGCGCCCCTCGCACTGGGTGTGGCGATCTTCGGCGTTGCGACCTTGGCACTGGCGCCCTTGCCCGGCAGCACGCGGCGGCTCTTGTGGTGCTACCTATTCGCGGCGGCACCGACCTTCCTATTCGTGGACACGATCGCCCCGCGCTATTTGTGTTTGCCCGCCGTTTTTCTGGCGTTGGCGTGGGGCAACGTTCTCAGTCACTGCTTTCGCCGCGCGTCGCGATCGTCGCGCGTGGCCCAAGTCGCGGCAGGCGTGACGCTCGTGGCGCTGAACTTCGAGTACTTGCAGCAGCGGCGTCTGGAATGGTCGTATACGGCGCGGGTCTATCAGGACGGCGTGGACACTCCCGTGCGCGACGCGCGCAAGCTGCCGCCTCGCGCCGAGCCGTATCAAATAAAAACCCTCGACTTTCCCGCGCGTTACCCCGAGGGTGCCTTCTCGCCCGCGTTCGTCTTTCGTATGTGTTACCCCTTGGCGGTAGAACGGGCGCTGGCTGACGCCGAGCCGCCCGTTGTTGCGGAGCTGTCCATGGTTCGCACGCGCGGCTGCGCGGAGTGCTGGCTGGACGCGCCCGCGGTTCTGGGCATGCCCGCGGGGGACCTCTGCTATCGCTTCGACCAGGCTTCGGGCAAGCCCCTTCGTGCGGACTGCGGCGCGCCAGACCACAGCTTCGAGTTCTCCGCAGCGCAGGCTTCGGCGTTTGTCGAGCAGGGGATCAACGAGAACTACTCGCCCGCCAAAGCCGTCGACGGCCGCCTCAACACCGAGTGGCTCGCAACAACAGGCAACTGGCTGGATGTGCACTTGGCCGAGCGCCAAGCCGTCACGCGGGTACGTCTGATCAACAGCGTGAACAAGCCCTACAACGACCACGCAACCTACGAGTTTGTGCTTCGGCTTTTTGACGGCGAACAGCAGGTTGCCGAAACACGCGATAGGTTCCTCGGCTTCTCCTTGGAGCCTGGCTGGCACGACGTCGCCCTTGCCGCACCCACGGCGACCCGCGTCCGATTCGAAATCCTCTCCCACTTCGGCGCCGGCGGCGGAATCGCCGAGATGCAAGTGCAGTGAGAGAATTCGCCCTGCTCTCCGGCATCGCGATCTGGTTTGGGATGGGATGCCCCCGCAGCTCACGTCAGAGCACGGTCGGCGTGCTCGGCCTGCCGCCTCCGCGCGCCGGCGCCCCCTTACGCGGCTCCGCCGCGTGGGGGACGCCACGAGGCCGGGCGAGGCGAGACGATGCTACCCTCAGCCGCCGACCAGCGGAACGAGCTTGATGAAACGATAAGCTGCACCCGTCAAACTGTGCGAACTCGAAGACCGGGAGAAGAGCCATGCGAAGCACCAAGCGCTGCCCCAAGTGCGACGGCCGCGAAATAATCTACCTGCCCCGGCTCGTCGATTACCAGAACAGCGCAATCGCCGCGCACGTGGAAAGCGACGACTGGGCCAAGGCTGGACGCGTCAGGGTGTCCGGGATCATGCGTGCATTGGTCTGTCGCACCTGCGGGTTCACGGAGCTGTACGCGGTCGCTCCCGAGAAGATCCCAATCGACGAGATTGAAGGTGCGCACCACGTCACCGCGAGCCAAACGAGGCCCCTACCGCGAATGACCCAAAGACGTAGCCGCCATGGACCCAGCCGCGCGGCTCTCAACAGCTGTGCGTCCGGCGCGGTCGGATCGAGACAGCGAAGGCGCGGCCGAAGCCCACGGGCGAGGCTGCCAGAGATGTCCGTCGCGAACTCTGGGAAGTGTCTGAGCAGCGTCCCGATGCCGATGTCGGCGGCGGCCGCGATCTGCCTCGAAGCCCTTTCTGGCGGACAGCTTGCGAGCCAACTGCTCGATTCACGCTAACTGTTCCGCCTTGTTCTGTTCTCGGCGGTCAGGTTTTCGAGCGCGCTCAGTATCGAGCGGGCGGCCGCCGTGGTAGCCGCTCCGCACTTGCTCCTGTGGCGCGGATAATCGTTCTCGAAGACATCGAAGCAACCGCGGACGGCATGGATCTCCGTTCCCGGCTGTCTGCCCTCGTCCCCACCTCCGTGCAATTGGACTTCGGCCGGTCGCAGCCCGACCGAGCCATGCTCGCCTTACGCTTGGTCGATGCCGTGGTTTCCCGCTTTGTCGGCGCTCGCTTTGCGGTAACGGGCCGTCGCGCGGTGCGACGGCTCTTGTCGGGACACCTGCACGCCACGGGCGCGCGCTTGAGCTCGGCCGCCCCCTCGCTCGTCGTGGACGTCGCGCCCGGGGTCAGGCAGCGCAGCGAGTGGATCGAGGGTGCTCCGCCCGTGCTTCGCGTCGCCTCCGTTCCCTACCCCGGGCGGCGACAGCACGCCGCCGAACACTGGCTCGATTCCGCGAGGATCCTGCGAACCATCGCACGCGAGCTCGGACGCGGCGCCTTTCCCCACGTCTACGTGTGCTTCGATATGCTCTCGCCGCCCGCAATGAAGCGGCTGCTACGCCGGGCGAACGCATGCGTGTCGCTGCACCGTGCTGAGGGCTTCGGGCTCACGTTGGCCGAGGCGATGGCGGCGGAGAAGCCAGTGGTTGCAACCGGCTACTCGGGCAACCTGGAGTTCATGGACGGGGACAGCGCGTTTCTGGTCGACTATCGGCTGACGCCAGTCAGAGAGCGTCTGACACGCACCAGCCTCTTCGACCCCCGACTCTCTTGGGCAGAACCGCTACACGACGCCGCTGTCGCAGCTCTGAGAGCTTGCGTGGACTCCCCCGCGCTAGCCGCGCGTGTAGCGCGACGAGGTTGGAACCGAGTCTCGCGCGAGCTCTCCTCCGAACGCATCGGGCGTCGCATGCGGTCGCTGCTGCAGGAGCAGCCTACGTTCGACGTGTAGTCCGCGGACCGATCGACCGAAGCAGAGAGAGACCGTAGCCGTAACTGCCTCCCGCACCATAGCCGTAGCCGTACGAATTGCTGGGGCCGGACGAACACGCCGCGACCAACCAAGAGATCGAAGCCCCCGCCAGGGCAGCCGCACTGGAAGCGACAAGAGACGCTTTCATGAGCGCTCGCCGGGATGTCTGTTTGAGCCGTTTGGTCATTGCTTCGTAAGCATAGCCAAGCGGCCAGGAGGTGGGGCGAGAAACCCGCGTAGTGCCGTGACAAACTCGCCCTGGCTGTTCTCGCTCAGGCCCCGGCGAGCGGCCTTGGCCGGCCGGTGCGGGTTTCATCTCGGTAGGGCAGAACCCGTGTCGTAGTTGGTGAGCGCGCGAGATCGAGCCGTCGTCTACCGATCACCGACCTTGGCGCCGTAGCTCCGCGATGCCTTCGCGATGCCGCCCAGCTGCTGGCGTTTGCGCGCGCTGAGCGGCAGCGTCGTTTCGCAAAGCTGGATCGCTGCTGAGCTTGCCTGAGATTGGGCTTCGATCGCGCTGAGGGGGACCTGACTCACCTGGCCGCCGGATCGGCTTGGGCCGCTGGCTCCCGGGGGGCTGAGTTCGTGTTCGGAGTGAACGCGGTCGTCCACCAGGACCTTCAACTCACGGCAGCTGTCGGCTGCCCCGGTGACACGCAGTTCGACGTGGTCGAGACTGCGCCTGGGACGTACCTCGTACCGGAGCGCATGATCCTTGATCCGAAAGTCCACCGTGAAGCGACCGCGTTGGAGCCGCACTCCAGAGGGAGGTGACCATGCTCCCGGTTCGAGCCCTTTGAACGTCTCAAAGAAGTCGTACACTTTTCCTCGTTCCGGCATCCCGACCGCCAGTTCCAGATCGCAAAGGCGTACGACCGCGCTGCCATCGGCCTCCCCAAGGGCCGCAACGGCCGCGAGGGATAGCGTGCCCTGCATGGCTTCGGTCACTCGGGTGCCGCCCAAGCGTTCCGAGTACTTCAGATTTTCAGCCTCGTATTGCTCGCCGTCCGCCGTCACACTCAAGCTCTGGCACTCTTTGAAGCGACCGCCCGAAGTGGATGCACGGACGCGAAACGCGATCTGGTCGGGCGCTGATTCCGGTTTTCCCGCAAACGTCACCGTGCCGCCGTTCAGCCTGATGGTGATCGAGACAAGCCCGTCGCTCCGGGTTGGCGTTGCTGCCAGCTGTGGCGCGGCGCCCTCGGACGCGTTGCCGCGCGACGCTCGCGCTGAGCCCGTAGCCGGGTCCACGCGGTGCTCGGAGTCGATTGCGTTGCGGCGCATGCTTGTCTGACTGCCGCCGATCCAGCCGGAGAACGAGAAGCTCGCCAAGAACGCCCACCCGCCGCGACCGAACTCCACGTCGCCGACTTTTTCGCTGCCGTTGACCCGATACACACTGAATGCCGGGTCTATCGAAAAGTCTTCCGTCGCAAAGATATGCGCGCCGACGCCCAATCCGAGCGCGAAGGTCGAGCCACTCGCGATGGTCGTGTCGCCGTTCGAGGTCTCGTAGCTGCGAATGCTCAGGTTCGCCCCGAGATAGGGTTGCAACGTCGACTCGGGGGAAAAGACCAGTTCGACGTAGGGAGACAGCCCCAGCCCGGACGTCTTGTACGTGCCCAGAGTGTCGCTATCCAAAGTGCGTGTCGTGGTGCCCTGTTGCACCTTCGCGCCCAAGACAAGCGACTGGCTGGCAGCGTAGCCTACGCCGACGCCCAGGCTCGACGCGAGCAAGCCCGCGCTGCTCTCGGTCGCGTCGACGCTTTCTACGGCGGCGTCTTTCGACTCTAGGGTCAACGACTCGTAGGAAAGCAGCGTTGCGTCGAGACTCAGGCGTACCGCGCCGTCGATGCTCTGCGCACTCGCCGTCGCGCTCCATGCGAACGCCAACACACACACCGCGTATCGTAACGACTGCCCCATTCCTCCCAGGCTACCATGTGCTCCGTGCCGAACTAGGACGTCAGCCTTGCTTGCAGGGCGGCTCAGACCAGTTGAGCAGATTCTGCACAACTGCCGAAATGCCTCGTATGTTCAAGCACTTGCCCGTCGATGGGGTGGGCTTGCTCCTTTGGTGGCGTGGAGTAGTCTGAAGAGCTGCCCAGGGTGGGTAGCCCTTGATTCCGGGAGTGTTCGAGATGAGCAGTCGGTTATCCCGTTCGGCGCGGGCGGTTCGGTTGGCCCTAGCCAGCATTGCGTGTGTGACCGGTCTCGGAGGCGTTGCGACGGGCTGCTCATCTTCCTCGGGTTCATCGAACCCGGACAAGGTGTACGTCGACCAATTCCGCAGGGGCGGTGTCGACAAGATCGATCTCCTGTTCATGATCGACAACTCGATATCCATGGCGGACAAGCAGAGGATCCTGCGGACCGCGGTGCCGAGGCTGATAGAGCGCCTAGCGACTCCTCGCTGCGTAGACCCCACGACCAAGCAGCCGGTCGGAGGGAACGTGGGTGCCTCGGGTTGCCCAGTCGGAGAACCCGAATTCCCACCGCAAAGCGACATTCACTTGGGTGTCATCACGTCCAGCCTCGGTGCACACGGTGGTGAAAGCTGCTCCGAAAGCAGCCCGAACTTCAAAGCCGAACAGAACGACAAAGCGCGCTTAGTCGGTCCGCTGCGCGGAGTGACCAACCACGAAAACCTGCCGTTCCTCTGGTGGAACCCAGGTTCGGATGCGGCCGACGCCGCGGAGCCCGACACGCTGATCGCGGATTTCACGGCCCAGGTGGTCGCCACGGGTGAAACCGGCTGCGGCTACGAAGCTTCGCTCGAAGCTTGGTACCGCTTCTTGGTGGATCCACAGCCGCCGGACACCGTGAGGCGGGACGGGAACTTCACGGTCGTTGAAAGCTGTGCCACTGAGGGCGCCGACTGCGGCGTCGGGGGCATTTGCATCGGCGGCTCTTGCGCGGACAAGACCGTCTTGGCCGAACGTCAACAGTTCTTGCGCGGGGACTCGCTGCTGGCCGTGGTGATGCTGACGGACGAAAACGACTGTTCTATCCGCGACGATGGCCAGGGCTGGCTGGTCACTATCGCCACACCGGGGCTACCCCGAGCCACAGCGGCGTGCGCGACCAATCCGGATGATCCCTGCTGCACCTCCTGCGGAGCGCCGACGCCCAGCGGCTGCACTCCGGCGGCGCAAGACGCCGAGTGCCTGAAAAACGGCGGCCTTTACGCGCCGCCCGAAGACCACGTGAACTTACGTTGTTGGGATCAAAAGCGGCGTTTTGGCGTGGACTTCTTGTACCCGCTCAGTCGTTACATCGCAGGCCTCAAGAGCCCGAGCGTCATCGACCGCGGCGGCAACAGCGCGCCGAACCCGCTCTTTTCCACCGGTGGCGGTGTCTCGCGGGATCCCAGCTTGATCTTTTTCGCAGGCATTGTTGGTGTGCCCTGGCAGGCCATCGCGACGGACGACAGCCAGGCTCCTGGCGCTCCGCTGACCTACAAAAACGCCAGGGACATCGACTGGTCCGCCATCACCCGCACTGGCAACACGCCGCCGAGCGATCCACACATGGTGGAGAGCTCCACGCCACGTCCAGGATTGCCGGACTTCAACACGCCACATGCAGACCCCCTCCACGGGCACGACTGGGATATTCCCGCCGCCGGCGCACAGCTGGGTCCAGCCGATCTCCAATATGCCTGCATCTTCCCCTTGGCCCAGCCACGGGACTGCGCAACTACCACCGGCGCCTGCGATTGCGGCGCCTCGGGAGTGAACGGCAAGAGTCCGCTGTGCTGGGATGGCTCGCAGTTCACGAGCACGCAGACCAGTGCCAAAGCGTATCCTGGCTTGCGCCATCTAGCAGCTTTGCGCGACTTCGGCGACAACGCCATCGTCGCATCCATTTGTCCCAAAGAGGCTGTGGACCAGAGCAATCCCAGCTTCGGCTACAACCCCGCTGTCGACGCCATCGTCGACCGACTGAAAGAGCGACTGGGCGGTGCGTGCCTAACTCCTTCGATCACCGTTACACTGAACCCGGACGGCAGCACGTCGACCCAGTGTGCGGTCGTTGAGGTCGTCGCTCGACAGGGCGGCCAATGCAGCTGCGACGCTAGCGCCAACCGCGAGGATCCCGACGCCAAGTTGATCAAGCCCGTGCTCGACGGCCTACGCAACAGCGGCACCTGCGGCCTCGCCGGACAACCGGCCTGTACCCAGACGGACTTCTGTCTTTGTGAAATCGGCGAGGCAAGTCCGAAAGTATCCTGCGAAAACGATCCCAATCCGCAGGGCATCGGCTGGTGCTACATCGATCCTTTCGGGGATCCCGCGGTGGGTAATCCGACATTGGTGGAGGACTGCAACCCGCAGCGCAACTTGCGCTTCATCGGCAACGATACGCCCAAGAAAGACGCGATCGTGTTCCTGGCTTGCACGGACAAGCCCCCGGGCGACTAGGAACGCAGTGCACGCGAACCCCGCGTCCCGGCGGTTTCTCTGCCACCCACGTGGGCTTGGAGACTCGACCTACTGAGCTGAGCTCAGGGAATTCTTCAGCAGCACGAAACCATCGCCTGCGTCCGTCTTCTCTGGCTCGAACCAATAGACCGCTTCGTTTCCGAAGACGAAGTGAGCGGGCTTGGTCCCTCGCGCCACCTGCTGGGTCGCTTTGCTTGGGATCTCCGCGGAAAGCGGCGCACGCCATAGCTCCCGCGCACCCTCGGTCCAATACAGCCACTTTCCGTGTATGGCGACGTCCGCCACCAGGCGGCGCCGAGAGATCCAACGCTTCATCTTTCCGCTCTCCATGTCGAGCTTCACGATGCGCACGCCTTGAGCAAAGTAGGCATCTTGAGCATCGACCGTCAGTGCGCTGGGACAAGGCACCGAGTAGCGCTTCTCCACGCAGCCGCCGTCGGGGCAAGCGTAGGAAGTGAGGGGCTTGCCCTTGGTGCAACACAGCTGGCGATCGGCGTTGCCGGCGTAGGCGGCCGGCTTTGCGGCGCACTGTGTCTGACGCCCTCCGCCATCGAGCAAGGTCCTGTCGAAAGGCACTGTGACCATCCCTTTCGCTCCCGAGGCGAAAGAGAGAAACGCTTGGTCCGCAGACACGACGAGGCTGCTTGGAGCGGGCAAGGGACCGGCTAGGCGCTTGGGCCGTGCGTTGTCTTCCCGCGCGAGGGCGTAGACCATCGCCGGCTTTTCTTGCGCCCAAACCACGACGTCTTTTGACAGCACTAGCCCCGTCAGCGCCGCGCGCGCGCGCCATAGCACCTGGGGCTCTGCGCCTGGCGCGTGCAACTTGATTTGCCCCGCGCCCGGGTCCCACACCGCAAGCTCTCCGCCGAACGCGGCGATATGGCCCGCGTCTTGGAATTGCCCGACGCGCTCGGGTTCGCACAAACCGGCACTGCAATTCCGCCTGTCACAGCTCACTCCACACGCGCCACAGTTCTTGGGATCCGTCGCCAATTCGGCTTCGCAGCCCGTGCTTGCATCTTGGTCGCAGTCGGAGTGACTCTGCTTGCACGTCAGCAAGCAGGTTCCAGCACCGCAGGTCACCTTGCTCGCGCCCTTGTCACTGCAGCGCGTTTCGCAGTCGCCACAGTGCTGAGGATCGGTGCTGACATCTGTTTCACAGCCGTCCGCGAACTCGGCATTGCAGTCGCGTCGCGCCTTGTCCCGGCACTTGCGCACCACGCATTCGCCGGACTGGCACGCGCCTTCAATAGAGGCACTGGAGCAGACCGTGCCGCAGGCACCGCAGTGCAGGGCGCTTTCATTTAGGTTCACCTCGCAGCCGTCGTCGGAGAGCTGGTTGCAATCTGCAAATCCCGGTCCGCACTCGGGCTTCGACTCCCAGCTCACACCCATGACGGCGGCGAGCCCGACACCGATGGCCCCGAGGGTAAACACGACCACAATCAAGATCGGGAGGACGCGGCGCGGCCGCCGCGGCGGCGGAGGTTCGGGATCTGGACTGCCATCCGCGGGGGCGGACGGCGGCGCAGGCGGGATCGGTGGCTCCGGTTTCAGTTCCGTTATGTCATCGTCGGTCAGCCCCGCGAGCGGTTCGACTGGTTGCGCCACGCGGGAGCTCGGGGGCGACGGCGGGCCCGGATGCGCCGGGGGAGGCGGGGGGCGGGTGCTGGGGGCCGCCCCCCCCCCCGCGGCCCTTTACTCGTTCCACCAGTTCC
>CALMUT010000233.1 GCA_937872925.1 uncultured Myxococcales bacterium
TGACCCTGGCGCTCTGCCCCGGGGGCACCACTTCGAATATGTTCTCTTTCCTCTCCCGCGGCGACGTGGCGCTTTCGATCTCGCTGACGGCCGTGGTCAGCTTGATCACGCCGTTCACGATCCCGCTGCTGCTCGGCCCAGCAATGACGCACTTCATGGGGGAAGCCGCCGCGGTCAAGTTGCCGATCGGCCAGACCATCGTGCAACTACTCGCCATCACCGTTGTGCCCGTCGGCATCGGGATGTTCGTGCGTCATAAAGCGCCGAGTGCGTCCCGTCGGGCAGAAGGCGCCGTGAAGGTCCTTTCGATCGTGTTCCTGTTTGCGGTCATTGGCGGCATCATGCGGCAGAATTGGGACAAACTTCCCGGCTTCTTTGCTCAAGCGGGACTGTCGTCCCTGGCGCTGAACGTCGTCGGCATGGCCCTCGGCTACTTTGGCGCCAAGAGCCTAAAGCTAGGGGAGCGACAGTCCATCACCATTGGACTCGAGGTTGGGATCCAGAACGGCACGACTGCGCTGCTTGTCACGAGTACGATTCTGCAGAATCCCATCATGAGCATCGCGCCAGCGATCTACAGCTTGATCATGTTCGCGACAGGCGCCATCTTCGGGATCTTCGTCGCGCGCCGCGTTCCCAAAGACGCAGACACGGCTCCCCCGGCCACCGTGCCTTCGGCCGGAGAGTAACGCAGGCCAGAACTACTTCCCGATTTGCGGAATGTCGCCAGAAGCGACCATCCCGAAGAAGCGGACGATGTCGTCGCGGGCTGCCGGCACGTCGAATGCCACGAAATGGCCGTCCGATGCGCTGGGCGGCCCGTACTGCCGCACCCCAAGGGTGACAAAGTTGCCTGGTGTTACTTCGAAATTTCCGGATAGGGGCGCCGCCTTCTCTGTCAGGTTGGCGATAGCTTCCGGCGTCGCTGCGCTGGCGTCGTGGGCCACGACTTCCAGGCGACCCGCGAGGGCAAATGCCGCCATGGTGGGTCCCGGGCTGAAGTGATCGCCGAGCCCGTAGGTCATGAACACATGCTTGGCTTGTTTGCCCGGGAGGGGGCTGCGTCCGATCACGACGGCGGTGTTGAGCGGGTCTGCGGGATCGATCCACTGCTGGAGCAGGCTGAGCACTGGGTGCATGTCCCCCCCTGCCAAACCGCCTGACGTGTCGAAGTCGCCCAGCACGAAGGGCACCGCCGCCTTGATGTTCACCGGAGCGGTCTTGTTCAGCAGCGCGTGCATCAAGCTCGCGCCGTTCCCGCTGAGCACGCTGGCCAAGAATTGATCCGCATAGGGCAACGCCAGGCTGCCGTGGGTGGCACCTTGCGAGTGCCCGAAAAACACGATCTTGGTGGGATCCGCCTTGATGTCGGCGCCGCCGGTGTCCGTCGCGGTCACATCCAATGCGGCTACCATTCGGGCCAGCGCGATTTGGTCCGCCGCCCCTTGCAGGGGGTTGCCCCGCGCCGCTGCGGGATTAGTGAAGTTGAAGAACAAATCGTTCGGAGACTCCGTCGACGCGCCTCGTCGCGGACCATGCTGTACCTGGTCGATTCCAAGCACCGCAAAACCCACACTGCCGCTCGGGGTAACCGCCTGCGAAAGCGCTCCGGCGATCTCGGCACGCATATGGCTGCGGAAGGAGCCGCCGGTGCCGTGTGCGAATACCACCACCGGCCAGCCCGTTGCGGGCATCGCGCCCTTGGGCACCGTCAACCCCATACACACGTCTTCGCTGCGCACGGCCTTGTCCAATGACAGGTCGCCACCGCTGTCCACGTAGGGCGCCGTCCCCTTCTGGAAGACGGGCAGGCTCACCAGTGCGTGGTACTCGTCGTAGGCTGGATCCGGCGCGCCGCATGCCCGTTCACCGTCCGCTTGCGGGCAGGGGCTCTTCGCCGCTGCGTCGCATTTCACCCAGGACTTCACGCTCGGGATCCCCTGCCCTTCGACTGCGCTCGCGAGTTTCTCGATGGGCGTTCGGACGTCCCCGGCCGTGATGACGGTCGCGTTCAGAATCGTGGCCGGGTCAATGGCCTTGTCGGATAGGTAGGCTCGGAACGGCGCGTACGCCGTGTGGGCTTTGGCGAGCACGGGGTCCGACGGTGCACTGGGCCCGAGCAATGCGGCGAGCTGAGTGCTGCGCTCGATGGCTTCGTTCTTCTCGCTCTTGCCGTCGGTGGTGACCCACACGGCATAGGTGTGTCCGGGAACCAGCGGCGCGCCCTGAGGTCGCCGCACGCCGAGCCAGTTGTCGCAGACGTACTTAGTGCGCGGGCCGGAAGCGAACCAGTACAAACCTGAGCTCGAAGCGTATTCCGGCGTGCCGGCAGTGACGTCCACCCAGCTCACGGGGGCTCCCCCGCTCTTGGGCTTGAAGGTGTCGAAGTTGATCGCCCCGCTGAAGCGGAATATCGCGGTCGGATACGTGCCCCAGGCCTTGTCCGACGCGACGATCGCATCCACGTAGCGCTGCACGGGATCGAATCCGAGCAAGTCCGAGCCAGGCGTTGGGAAACCGTCCAAGTTCAGCTTGCCACCATCGATGCGTACGTCATTGGGAAATGGCAGCCGGAAGAAGTCACCGGTCTGGGGCGCGGGATTGGTCGCACCGGGCACCTCGAAGAACGCGCGCACCTTGCCCGCGCTCGGGGACTCACAGCTCACGCCCTGCCAGTTCGTGACTCCAAAGGAGGGAGCGCCAGGTGGCGTCAGACCGCATTTGCCCGCGGCGCAGGTCAAGCCCGCGAAGCAATCGCCTGCGGTAGTGCAGTCCGCGCCAACGTCGCCGGCGCCCTCGGGTTTGCACTGCAGGGAAAACCCCACGATGGTGCAGCGCAGGCCGGACTCGCAATCCAGGTCGCTTGAACACGACTCTCCGTCGGTGCTGCCGCCGTTCTTCAAACAGGTGCCGCCCGAACACTGGAGTCCCACTTCGCACTCCCCGCTGATCACGCAGCTCTGACCTTCCCCGCGGCTGTTGCCGGGTTCGCAAGTGCCGGACGCACTGCAGCTGAGACCGACCCGACACGGTTTCGCCGGCTCGCAGGGATCCCCAACACCACCACCGCCGGGCACCCCGGTGGTGCCCCCCGTGCCGTCGACGGGGCGCTCCGCCGAACCGTCGTCAAAACAGCCTCCGACGACAAGCCCAAGGAAAAGCGCACCCAGACTGAATGATTGAACCCGCATGGAAACCATTTTCCCTCGGTTTGGGGCTTTTCGCAAAGCCTCAGGGTCGCTACGACCCCAGCATGTCGCTTCCCCTGATCTTGCTTTCCAATGACGATGGATATCGATCCCGTGGACTTTCGGTCCTTGCGCAGGCTTTGGCGAAACGCGCGGAAGTTGTCGTCTGTGCCCCCGAGGTGGAGCAAAGCGCATCCAGCCACGCCCTGAGCCTGCACCGACCGCTGCGACTGTACTCCCACGGCGACGCCATCTATTCCGTGGACGGGACCCCGGCGGACTGCGTGTACGTGGCACTACACGCCGCTGAGCGCGTGCTGCCCCGCAAGCCCGACCTCGTGGTCAGCGGCTTGAACCACGGCGTGAACCTCGGTGATGACGTGTTCTACAGCGGAACCGTGGCGGCCGCGCGTGAGGCGGCTCTGAAGGGATTGCCGGCATTGGCAGTGTCTGCAGCGCTTGGCGCAGATCAAGACGCAGCCGCACAGGTGTGCGCTGCCATCGCACTGGCGATGATCCAAGAGCGCTTTGACCGAGCCGTCCTTCTCAATGTGAACTTTCCCCGCGGTACAGCCTGGGAGATGCTGGGAACGCGTCTGGGACGGCGGGTGTACGAAGACGGCGTTGAGTTCCGAAAAGACCCCCGCGGTCGCGAATACCTCTGGATCGGAGGGCCCGGCGTGGAGCACCGTGAAGCCCCAGGGTCCGATACCGAAGCCTTCGACCAAGGCAAGGTGGGAGTGACGCCGTTGGTGCTCGACCTTTGGGGGCGAGGCCAACAAGCCGACGCGGAGCGCGTGGTCCAGTCCGTCGCTGCGGCCCCCTCGGCCTGAGCCCCGGGATCTGACCCCTCCTCTGCGCAACACACTGTGCCCAGGCCGTGATAGATCGACAGGCAATGGCCGCCAAGAAGACCAAGAAGACGCCCAATCGGCACAAGCCCGCCAAGTCCTCGCGCACGCCGCAGAAGAAGCGCACGCCGAAAGGCTCCCGTGCCGCGGGGGCCAAGAAATCCAAGCCGGCCAAGAAATCCAAGCGCCGCAGTGCTCCCAAGAAACGTGGCGCCCTTTCCAACCTGGCGCTTGAATTGGACGGAATGGCCCATGTGCGTGAGCTGATCCGCGACATCAAGAACTTCCCGCAGCCTGGGATCGTGTTCAAAGACATTACGCCGCTCCTGGCCGATCCGCGTGCCTTCCACATCGTCCTGGACGCGATGGCCGAGCGTTTCGTGGGCGAGCACATCGACGCCGTCGTGGGTATCGAGTCCCGGGGCTTCATTTTCGGTGGTGCCCTCGCCGCGCGCCTAAACGCCAGCTTCGTTCCCGTTCGCAAGCCCGGCAAGCTGCCGTACCGCACGGAAAAGGTCAGCTACTCCCTTGAATACGGTGAGAGTGAGCTCGAAATGCACCGCGACTCCCTGGCCGAAGGCGCCCGAGTCCTGATCGTGGACGACCTGCTGGCAACCGGGGGAACTGCTGCCGCGGCAGCAGAACTCGTCGACCGGCAAGGCGCCATCGTCGCCGCATTCGCTTTCGTGATTGAGCTAGACGCCCTGGACGGTCGTCGGCGGCTCGAAAACACCCCAATCGTTTCGATCTTGAACTACTGACGACGCGACGGCGAGGGAGGGCGGCTTTGCAAGCGGATCCGGAGCTACTCCGCGAGATCGAGACGCTGATCGCGGAAGAGGTCGCGCGATTCGGAGTGGCGGGCGAGGTGCGCATTGTCGCAAACAACGTCGTTCTCGAAGGCTACGGCCCGGCGTCCGGCGTCGATCTCGGTGCGTTGATCGATCAATGGGACCAGCTGCCCCACGACGTCCGCGCCCGTCGCGCCACTGGGCTCGCGCGCCGCTTGGTGGAGGCTCGTCGCGCGTCCGCGGCTCCGCTACGCTCCGCCTCGCAGGGCTTTTCGATGCCGCGTTTTGTTGCGCCGGCGCTGATCTTGGGTCTCGGGGCCGCCGGGGTGTGGCTTGCCTACGATTACCTGACTCCGAAGGCGACGAAGGCGCCCGATGCGGCGGGCGTCGCCCCGAGGCCAGCGGACAGCAGCGTGCCCGCGGATCAATACGAGAGCGAGCGCATCGCCCGCGCCGAACGCGTATGCCAAACCACCCGGGCCCGGGTCCAACGCGGCGCCACCGTGGGCCCCACCGACGTCGAGGGCTGGGTCGTCGAACTCACGCTGCTTCGAGCCGATGGCGACAGTGCCCTCACCTTCGATCCGGCTTTAACGAGTTTTGTCGAACGTCGCGCGGGCAGTCTCGAGGGGAAATTCGTCTGGGCGGGCGCCCCAGAAATCGGCGCGCGCACGGGTCCGGCCACCAAAGTCGAAGTTGAAGACGCCAGCATCCCAAGCCCGGCAGCGCCTCGCCTCTTCGGCGTCACGTTGCGCTTCACCGGACGGTACGTGATTGGCTACTTCACCGAGTCGGAACGCATCGCGTATCACAAAACCGCCCACACTCTGGCGACGCGGCTCGGCGCCGACTTCGCTGGGCTATTCGCGCGTTGTGCCCAGAGCTCGACCCACCAGATCGGCTCCTGGTTCTGGGGACGTGGCCCTGCGGGGGCTGCCGCGTCCGTGATCTACTTCATGGGCGCCCACGCGGACCCGCCGCAGATCGAGCAAAAGACGCTTTTCCCCGGCGGCGGCAAGGACATCGTTCAGAGCGGAGCGTTGCTCCAGATTGCGGAGAAGACGGCGGACTTGAAGCGTGAGCGAGTGCTGCGGCTGTTGGGCAGTACCGGCGGCATGGTCTCGGGGCGCCCCGACGCGCCCCACGTCATTTCGTTTCCTTACAAGGATTCTAATCGCGCATCACGGGCCAGCCTCGACCTCGCGCGCGAAGTCGACATCGCCGTTACGAACTGATCAGCGTCTGCAATTCTCCGCTTTCGTACAGTTCGCTGATGATGTCACAGCCGCCGACGAACTTCCCGCCCACATACAGCTGCGGGATGGTGGGCCAGTTCGTGAATTCCTTGATGCCCTGACGGATCTCGGCGTCCGACAGTACGTTCACGTCTTTGAACTCGACGTTCAGTTGCTTGAGAATGCCAACAACTTGCGCTGAGAACCCGCACTGCGGAAACAGGCGGCTGCCCTTCATGAAAAGCACGACGCGGTTTTCGTTCACCGTGTTCTGGATCCGTTCTTTGACTGCTGCGTCCATCATCAGCCTCCATTCTTTTTCTGCCAGGACTCTGGCGTATAGGTCTTGAGCGCCAACGCGTGGATCGGTCCGGACATGGCGTCACCCAGAGCCGAGTAGACGAGTTGGTGTTGCTCGACAGGGGATTTTCCCGCGAATGCCGCGGTCACCACGCGGGCTTGGTAGTGATCCCGTGTGCCTGTCAGGTCGGTGACTTCGACGTCCGCGTCGGGAAACGCCTGCAGGATCAAAGCGTGTACGTCTTCCGGAGCCAGCATGGGGGGGAAATTTGCCGTTACGTTAGGTTTTGTCAACTGCTGGCCAGCTTTTCTCTGGCGCGGTCCGCGCCCGAGTCGACACTGAGCGCTTTCCGGCTGACAAACCCACCGCGACGGGCGCAAGCCCCGCTGCCTCAATCCTTCGGAGGCGGAGCGGTCTTGAGCTTGATATCCCGGACGGCGTAGCGGAAGCGTACTTCCTGCTCGTCGATGGTCATCTTCGTCTCAATCAGCTTCTTTGTGATCTGGTTGAGTCGAGCGGTGAAGTCGCCGAGACGCTTCGTCAACTTGGCACGCAGGTCGGCGGCTTGGTTGTTTTTCTCGATCGCCTGCAGGGAGAGCCGAGTTTCCCGTGTCGCCTTTTCGAGCTCTTCCTGTTCGTTGACCAGCTTGGTGCGCTCGTCGACGGCCTTTCGCCAGGTATCTCGGAGCACCCATACGTCACGTAGCTTTTGCTGGATCCCTTTGTCCCCGCGCGGATCCGCCAAGTACGCCTTGACGGCCTCGTCGGCCAGGTTGGACAGCCAGCTGGTGCCCTGCTGGGCTGCGCGGCGTTCGTCAACGGTCAACTCAGACTTGCCGTAAGGCTTGATGGTGATTGGCACCAGAGCGTTGCCGAGCGCCGTGTTGTCTTCGGTGCCGGCCGGGGGGCGGTACAAACGCGTTGCAGCGCTTCTCGGATGTTTGACCAAGAGCTTCGCGGGCTGATCACCCCCATTTTTGATGGTGTAGATCGTGCGCTGCACACTGTCGCGCTCGATCATGATTTCGCCTGCTTCAATGCGGTAAAGTCGGGCGCCTTGCTGATCGAACTTGCGGTCGGTCTGGACCGCCAAGGAACGCTCCAAAGCGAAGGGCACCGTGGCGGTTGCGTTGGCGGGTAGTGGTTCGACCAAGCCCTGTCCTAGGAACGAGCCTTTTTCAAATACGGCGATGGGGCCGCGCTCAAGCAAGCCTTTGGTCGCGTTCTTGAAGCGAGCCACGCGGAACGGGTGCGTGCTCGAACCGGGCAAGCCTCCATCCGGCGAGAATAGAAACACCGCTTCCCCAGGGACACGTTTAGAGAGCAACAGCACCATAGTCGCGCTCTCGTCGGGAACCGTGACGGGGTTCGGGATGACGTATCGCGTCGCGCCGGCCTCCACGGCGATGGCGGCGAGCGCGCTGACGTTGCGGGGCCCCGAAAGACCCTGGCGTCTCGCTTCTTCGAGGGCGCGACGAACCCGCTCGCGATTGGATAAGGGTTTGTCATCGGCGGGAGCCGGTTCCGCTGCCGGCGGCGCCATAGGCCCTGCGTAGCCGCCCCGGGAGGCAGTGCTGGCGGCCAAGCGCTTGGGACGCTTCTTGGCGTCGGCCTTGCTCCCTCCTCCCTTGTAGCGTACGGCGCGACCTTCTCCTGCCGACGGCATGTCCGCGTCGCCATCCTCGGAATCCTCGGTGGGCGCTTCCGCCGCCTTTTCTTCCTCCGGCCCAACGCGGTCGATCTGGCTTTCGCTCCGCGTGGAAAGAGAGGTCACGCCTTCGGGCACCGCGGCGATCACTTCGCCCGTGTCCGTGACGATTGGGCGTTGGGGAACGACGGGTTCGCCCAGAGTCGATTGGAACGCCAGCGGTGCGCCGGCAACCAGCACCAGCTTCACCGCCCGCCAGTCCTCCCCGGAGAGGTTTTGTACGATGCCCCAGGCTTGCAGGTCCGCGTCGCCGTTTTCCTGAACCACCAAACGATACGACGGCCTCCACACAGGGGTTTCTGCGACGTATCCAATTGCCAGGTCGTGCTCCTTGCCGTCGAGATCGAGCGTGACCTCGCGCAATCGGTCGGGATCCCGCTTCTCCTCTTTCGGCGCCGGCCAGGGCTTGAGCATGCTCTGGAAGCGCGGGTCCATATCCGGGGCGTCCGGCTCGTCCTTCTCGATTTCTAGGGGAAACGAAGCGCTTCGCACGGAGCTGCCTCCGTGCTCGACGATGGCGAGGGTCGCCAGAAAGTCCCCCACCATGCGCTGTCGCATCTTGAACTTCACTTGGTCCGCGTCCACGTGCCCAGAGCGTTCGAAGTAGCCGACGCCGTTGCGGTACACGACAACGCGCTTCAGGGGTAGTTGATCGGTGGATATGTTTGGACCGCGTGCGCAGCCGAACGCGAAAAGTCCCAGTGCAATGGTCTTGGGCAGTCTCATGGCGGGCTCCTTGTGTGAACAGCCGGCGCGCCTTTCTAGCCGTGTAACCGCATCGCAGCCACGGGAAGATGCCGGCGACGCCCTGGGCCGGCGAAATATGCTGGATTTCAAGGCCAGAACTGCGAGAGGCTAACCTTCAAGTGACCGCCCAAGCTCCCCCGCCCAAGCCGCCTCCTCCGCCCCGTCGGCCCCCAGCTAAGCCGGCTATCAGCGATCAGGATAAGGAACAAATCGCGTTCAAGGCCCTGGGACTTCTCAACGAACAGGTGCAGGCGCGGATCGTGCACTACAAGGGTGACCTGGAGACCAGCCCAGAGTTGGATGCCATCACCGCGCAGGTCGTCGCTCAAATCAAGGCCATGCAGACGGCCATGGGCGACGAAGACGCCCCCCGCGAAACCCCGGAGCAGATCGAGGCAAAGCAAACGGCGATTCTGACTCGCCTGCTCGGCCGCGTATTCGATGCCGGGGGCAAGAGTGCATTCGCTTCACAAAACCTCAAGACGGTGGGCCGGCGAATTGCCAAGCTCTTTTTCGAGAGCGAGCTGCACGAAAAGACCAAGGGTGACAAAGACAAGGTCATCTATCACGCAGAGCAGGGCATCTACTACGTACTCAACCGCTACAAGAATCGTTTGCGGGCGGAACTGGATGGTTTCGAATACGAGAGCCCCGCCGTCAGGACGATGTGCCAGGAGATGCTGGCGAAAATTGAGCGCGATCTCCAAGTGGGCTTCCTTTCGAAGCGGTCACCGGAACTCAACCACGTCATGACCATGTACTCGGCCGTGCTTGTGGACTTCTTGCATGTACACTTGCCGCCGCGCGTCGATCAGATGGCACGCGTCACCATTCGCGCTGCCGCCACCGCGCACCAGCCCGGCGCAGTCTCCTACAAGGTGCTTTCGGACCACTTCCCCGCGTTTCGTCGAGAGTGGGAGCGGCTACTCATGCAGCAAATGGTGCACTTTTGCGGCGACCAGCTGATGGCCAAGCTGAACGAAAGCGACGAAAGCTTCCACGAGGAGACCGTTCGCTTCTTCACGGATCCGCATATGTTTAGCGAGACATGCGAGGTCTTATGCGACGCCTTGTATGACTTCTTGTGCTTGGAAGGCTTTTTGGACCTACCCGTCAACTGGCGGGTGAAGCTGTCCAAGGGTTGAGGGCACGCTGAAGCTGCCAAGCGACCTATTCAGCCGGCGCAACTTGGGGATCGCCGGCATCATTACGGGGCTCGGGCTCGTCGGCTACGCGCTGTTTGGTGGCCCCTCGGAAGAAGAACTGATCCGCGAGCAACTGCACCGCTTCGCGCACGTCCTTGGGGTGGACCCCAGCGAAAACGCGGTATTCCGCCTTGGACGGCTAAATAAGGAGTTCAAAACCCTGCTTACAGACAACGTGCACGTGCGGGTGCGCGAGCTCACTAGTCTGGAGCGAGGCCGCAAAGGACTCGCCGCGGTCGCGGCCCGCGCCGGCGTCTACTTCACGGGCGCCGAGATCAGCCTGTCGGATTTCGAAATCCAGATCGACGCCAAAGAAACCTCCGCGACGGTGAAATGCTTGGCGCGTCTCACGGCCGAACAAGGCGGGCAGCCCCGACGCGATGATCGGCGCGTCGATTTCAAGTTGGCGAAGGTCGACGGAGATTGGTTGATCGACTCCATTTTCGTGAGCGACGTCAACGAAGAACAAGAAGCGGAAGCCGTGCCCGCGCTCCCATGAAGCCGGCCTGCTAGCATCCGCGCCACGTTGTCGCCTCCCCTATGGCCCGGATGGCTACGGGTGGATCGTACGAATCAGCTGCAGGGCTTGGCGCATGCGCCAGATCAAATCCCCTTCCGCTTTGGTGACGCGCGCAGCGCCTGGCAACAGTCCCCCCGAAGCCGCGGCAACGCTCTGAGCAAACTTCACCAAATACTCGCAGAAGGCCGCCTGCTCTGCGGGCGCCACCTTCCGACCCAATACTTCCCAGGCCTCGGAGAGATGCTGCGCCAGGTCATCCTCGGTCAAACAGGTCGCGCCGTGAGCCTGGGCAGCGCTCGGCCGCGCAGCGTCCTCGAAGACCGCGCGCATCCACGAACCTGCAGCGCATTTGTCCGTCAGCTTTTCGAGTTCACGTTCGAACGCGACCGCCTCCTCATCTAAGGAATCCACGGCCGGGTCGACGCTAAGCATCGCAAGGTAGATTTCCAGCGGCACGCCCACGAGCAGTTCCCACTCGCTCTCGCTGAATCCGAACTGCGCATCCATGCGCGTCATGATCTAAGACCGATCGCGGCAAGTCGACGGAAAAGTTTGCGCGCTTTGCAGCCCGGCGCGCTTTCTCGAGGGCGCTGGATTCGCGCCCGGGATTTCCCAGCTAGAAGTCCTCGTCGTCGTCGCCGAGTTCAGCGCTATACGAAACGATGGCCGTGCCGCCTCCGACCATTCCCAGGGGGTTCCACGGCGGTTTGATCACGCCGACGGGCGAGTTATCCACAACCACCATGTATTGTCCTGCCGGCAACTTCGTCTTGCGCTTCAGTTCGACACCTGGATTCAGCGGGAATGCCACCACGGGTGGCCCCGGAGGCGCCGCTAACGCACCTCCACGTTGGAGCGCGTCTCGCCACAGGTCGGCGGTTCCCCGGTGGAAGACCATGACGTCCAGAGCCGGCCCCGTCAGGCGCATGCGCAGAAACAGCGCCTGGTCGTCGTCGGGTACTTCGAAGGGACCCAAAAAGTCGAGTTGGTTGTTGCGGATCTCGGCCGTCTCGTTGGCAAATACGAAACGATCTTCGCTCGTATCGAAGGGACGTGGTGGCCGGGCCGGCGGTTGTAACAGCCCAAGGGTGAACTCATCCCCCGAGTCCGAATGCACCACGGTGAAGCCTTGGAACAGGTGGTAACTCACGATTTGGTTGCCGAAGGTATTGGCAACGAAGCCGGCCGGGGTCTTCGTAGCGAAGTCGACCACCTTGTTCTCGATCGCCCCCACCTTGAAGTCGGGCCCGTAGATCACGTTGGGGCGCTTAGCCCAAACGTAGACGGCATCTTCGGCCATGAAAAAGTCGAAGCCGTACTCGACGCTTGCGTCCATGGAGAACCCGACGCGCCCAGCAACGGGCGTCCAGGCGTAGCCCGTGCCACCGAAATGGATCGTCACGGTGCGCTTGTCGTCGTTGATGTCGTGGCGACAGCGCGTGGGAAAGAAGCGTCCGATGGTATTGCCCTCGGGCGAGAGCTTGAGCGGGGCTCCCTTTTTGAGCATCTCCGGGCACATCTTCTGCGCGCCGAAGTTCGAAAACAGCCACCAGCGCAAACCGGGGCTGGCGTTGACGGGCCCCTTGATGCACGGACAGCCCACGAAAACGAATGCCACCAACGCCACCAAAAAGGCGCGCACGGGTGCGCTGGGCACTTGGCTTCGGCCAGCTTTGCGGGGCATCCAGTACGTTCTACTCCAGGCCGCCGCAGATCGATCCCGCTGGCAGCGCAGATAAAGGCGGGGCGCCGGATCTTCGAACAAATCCGGGCAATAGCTGCCAGCTAGCTGCCGTTGGGGCACAGCGCGGCCTGCGCCACTTGCGCCAAAGTAGCGACCAGTGCGGGACTCTCGTCCAGCGCGGCCACCCGCCGGAAAGCAAGTCCTAGCGCTTCAGCTTGGGCTCGAGCCTCTACGTCCAGGTCGTAGAGCGTTTCGACGTGTTCCGCCACAAAACCCACGGGCGCGACGACCACCCCCGACTGTCCCCGAGCCTTGGCCGCGGACAGCGCGTCTTGCAGCGAGGGCCCGAGCCACTGCCCGCCGTCGGCGCCTTGGCTTTGGTAGGCCAAGGTTGCCTCCCGGCCCAGCTGCCGCGAGACCGCTGCCACCGCCGCTTCGAATTGCACGACGTAGGGGTCCCCGGCTTGAATGACCCGAGTCGGCAAGCTATGGGCGGTGAGGATCAGCGCGTGCTGCTCCGCACCGACCAACGCTGGGCGGATCGACTCGCAGTAGGCGTCGATGAAACTCGGCGCGGTGCCCCACGGGGCGGCATCGACGAGCACTGGCGCGCGGTTGCCGAGGGTCGGTGCCAAGCGCTCGTATTCGCCCCGCGCGTGCTCGCAGTAAATGTGCACCGAAAACGGTGCCATGGGCAGCACACACAGGCGACGGATCCCCAACTGTGCGGCGCCGCCGATGGCTTCCGCCACCTCGGGCTGCCACAAACGCATGCCCACGAGCACGGGCAGTGCGAGGCGCTTGGCCAGGGCTTCCGCCTGGCGTTTCGTGGTCGCCAGCAACGGCGAGCCCCCGATCCGCTCGTAGCGCTTGCGTAGCTCCTCGATCAGTTCCGCAGGTGCGGGGCGTCCCCGGCGGATCCGCCGCACAAATTCGGGCAAGTCCGCAAGGTCCTCGACCGTGCCGTGGGCGACCAAAAGCACGCCGTCACTCATGATGTTCTATATAGAGGCAGCGCCCGCCGCTGAGGAAGCCTTGAGTGCTGTTTCCGGCGCTTCCGCTGACATTAGGCGGCTTCCCTTCGTCCAAGGATCCCAGGGACCGTGTACAGTGCGCGCCATGACGGACCCACGGATTCATCTTCGAGATAAGGTCGCAATCGTCAGCGGGGCAAGCCGCGGGATTGGCGAAGCGATCGCACGTTGCTTCGCAGATGCGGGCGCCAGTGTGGTTGTGGCGTCACGCAAGCTGGACAGCGTGCAGCCGGTTGCAGAAGCGATCGCAAACGCTGGCGGCAAGGTGCACGCCGTCGCCGCCCACATCGGGCACATCGATCAGTGCCATGCTTTGGTGGCAGCAAGCGTAGAGAAGTTCGGCAAAGTCGACGTGCTGATCAATTGCGCCGGCACCAATCCATACTTCGGGCCGATCATCGGCATCGATCCCGGTGCGTATCAGAAGACCTTTGACGTGAACCTGCGCGGCGCCGTAGAAGCCTCCCGGGCGTTCGCTGAGCACGTGATCGCGCGCAAAGGCAGCGGCGCCATCGTCAGCATCGCCAGCGTTGCGGGAATGCGAGCTGCGCCCATGCAGGGCGTCTACGGCATGACCAAAGCCGCGATGATCAGCATGACCCAGTCCCTCGCCTTCGAGCTGGGGCCGAGTCAGATCCGCGTGAATGCCATCGCCCCGGGACTGGTGGAAACGCGCCTGGCGGCAGCCATCACCTCTAGTGAATCCCTGGTTGAAATGGTCAACCGGCGGACCGCCCTGGGACGGGTCGGCAATCCGGACGAAATCGCCAGCGCGGCACTGTTTCTCGCCAGCGATGCCGCGAGCTTCGTCACGGGGCAAACCTTGGCGGTCGACGGCGGCTTCACGGCCTACTGAGCCATCCGCGCCGCCGTGACCCGGGCGCGCTTTACACGCACCCACCGCCTGACTAGCGATAGAGACAAGCGACCGCGCCCAGGAGGCTCCCATGTTCCGTGTTCCCCCACCCCACAACGAACCCGTCCTGTCCTATCGTCCGGGCAGCACGGAACGCTCCGCACTTGAAGCGGAGGTTGCTCGTTTGAGTCGCGCGCCCGTCGATGCACCGCTGTTCATCAATGGCGAAGCGGTCCGAACCAAACAAACCCTCCCCGCGCCCTGTCCCCACCGCCACAGCCAGGTCATTGCTTCCCACTGCCAAGCGGGGGAAGGCGAGGTCGC
>CALMUT010000234.1 GCA_937872925.1 uncultured Myxococcales bacterium
TGCTCCTCGCTATGCTCACCGCGAGGCAGCGATGAAACAGCCGCAGCTCTGGAAGCGAGTTCGAGTCCCCGTTGTGGTGGCGCTCGTCGTCTTGGTCCTCGAACTCGGGCTGGGCTGGTTGGTGGCTCGAGACGATGTCCTGGCGAACATCGTGTCTCGACAGCAGTACTGGTGGCTCGGACTGGTGGGGCTGCTCGTGGTGTGTCGGCTGCTGCTCTATTTCGTGCTGCCGCCGTGGCTGTTGTGGCGCGTTGCAGCTTTGTTGCTCAAGCCAAACGAATCGCCGACACCAGCGGCGCCCGCCTCGTCGTGATGATGAGGCGACGACAGCTTCTGCGCCGTCTTGTCGCGCAAACGTATGGGTCGGCGTAGACCCTTCACCCTGAATGCGGCGGACCGCCGTCGTTGCGTTGCGAGTCGGTCGCGTGACACTATGCTCCGATGCAACGGTCGACCATGACGCGCGCCGCTTCCTGGGTGTTTCGATCTGCCACGGTCGTCGTGTGCGCTGCGCCGCTGATCGCGCTACTGGCGTGCAAGGGCGACCGGGACTGCAGAGCCACCCTGCAGTACAAGGGCGTAACCGGTCCGGGCCCCGGCCGGACCAAGGCAGAGGCGCTGCAAGGAGGGTGTTGGGGCTATTGCGGCGAACACGACGAAGTTGTGAACGCTGCTTGGGAAGGGTGGAAGTCCCGTGGCGGCAAGACAGGCGGAAGTAAAATGTACGACCTGACCGGCGAGCCCACACTCAAGCCGATCCTCGCGAGCTGCCAACGCCGCTGCGAAACCGACGTCGCCGCAGGCAATGGTACGATCACCTACGCGGACCACTGCAAGTGACGGACGTGGCGGCGCGAGAGTTTACGAAACTGCGGACGCCGCTGCGCGTGCCCAGCAAGTGACGCCCAGCAGGACTCCGCCGTACCGGCCCGCCGCACATTGACACTTGACGCCGCCGCGCGTGGCCCAAAGTGTCTCGGTCGACGTCCCCCATGGATCCCAATGCACCGCCCCCTGCTCGTGCCGCGACGCGCTCCCTCGCGGTCGTGCTGTTGGTCGTGTTTGCCGGCGCGGCGCTGACCTGGCTGTGGCTACGGCCACGATCAGCGGAAAAACAAGCCGCTGCGGCGGAGCGCCCCGCGCCCGTGGTCACTGCAAACGCGACACCGGGCCCGCTTCTCGTGGAAGAACGTTATTACGCTGAGCTGCGCGCCGTGACCGATGCAGAGCTAACCGCAGGCGAAGCGGGCCGCGTGCGCAGCGTCTCCGTGCGCGAGGGCGATCGCGTCAAGCGCGGCGACGTGCTCTTGGTATTGGACGCAGGCTTGGTGCGCGCGGAGGCACGCCGAGCAAGTGCCGCCAAGACGCAGGCAGTTGCCGAACTAGAACAGGCAAAGCGCGAGGCCGAACGTTTCAAACGCCTGGGCAAAGAGACGGTGGTTTCCGAGACCGAAGTCGAATCCAAGGCGAGCCAGGCAGAGGTAGTGGATGCAGTGCGCCAGGGCAGCGAGGCGCAAGTTTCCGTGATGCGCGAACGGCTGGCGCGGCACAAGATCGTCGCGCCCTTTGACGGTGTGATCGCGCGGCGCAACGTGCACCCAGGCGACTGGTTGGACCCGGGACGGACCGCGCTTTCATTGGTCACTGACGGACGCGTGGAAGTATTCGTGCGGGTGCCACCGTCGCTGTTGGATCGCGTCGGTAAATTGGAGAACGCCGAAGCGCGCGTGATCAAGAACGGGAAGGTCGTCGCCGCTGTCGTCGCGGGGCAGGTCAATGCCCTCGACCCCACGACCCGCACCGCGCTCGCGCGCCTGCGCCCCAGCGAAGACGCACCCTGGCTACGCGCCGGAGACACGGCGGAGGTCGCGTTTCGAGTACCGGTGGCGGGCGGCGTCGTGGTGCCGCGCGACGCGTTGGTCTACGGGGTCGCCGAAGTGCGTGTCATCAAGTGGGTCGACGGCAAAGCAACGCCGATCACGGTCCAAGTTCTGGGTGTCAGTGAAAGTGGCGCAATGGTGCGGGGCGAGGGCCTATCGAACCAAGATCCCGTCGTTACCCGCGGCAATGAGCGCCTGCGGCCCGGACAAGCGCTGACAACGGACACGACCTTCGCGGCCCCTTCGGGCTCCAGCCCGGCAGCGGGTACTAAAGGAAAGGGAACGCTCGGTCCGTGACGCCATCGGGTGATGCGGACAGTCCGGGCTTGCTCGCGACCGCCATCCGGCGGCCGGTGACGGTGACCTCTTTGGTCATCTTGGTCACGCTCTTTGGGTTGCTCAGCCTGTTCGGGCTGCCGGTGCAACTCGCGCCGGACATCACCACGCCCACGATCACCGTCACCACCGTATGGCCCGGCGCGTCGCCCCTGGAAGTAGAAAGCGAGATCGTCGAACCCCAGGAACGCGTGCTCAAGCGTGTGCAAGGCCTCGAACGCATGGAAGTGCTGGCCACGTCGAACCGCGCGGAAGTCACCCTGGAGTTCGACGTCGGCACAGATCTCGATCAAGCGCTGGTGCGGGTTTCCAACCAACTCAGTCAGGTGCCGACCTATCCCCCCACTGCGGACGAGCCGGTCGTCTCTACGGCGAATGCGTCGGGCCCGCCCCTGGCGGTCCTTTTGGTACGGCACCCCGAAGGCAAGAGCGTCGCCGCCTATCAAAGCTGGGTGGTGGAGGAGATCATCCCGCAGATAGAGCGGGTGCCGGGCGTTGCCAGTATCTTCATGCGCGGCGGCCGCGAAAGCGAAGTGCAGATCGACTTCGACACCGCAGCGCTTGCCGCCCGCAAGCTCACGGTCGCCGCTGTGGCCGACCGCGTGCAGCGTGAGCTGGCCAACGTATCCGCTGGCGAACTGGACGTGGGCAAACGCAGCATGTTGGTGCGCACCATGGCCGCGCCGGAGCGCGTGGAAGCGTTCTCGCGACTGGTCGTCGGCAGCGGCGTCGACGGCACGCCGGTGATGCTGTCCGACGTGGCCAAGGTCGGCATCGGCTTGCGCCGCGCAACAGACTTTGCCATTGGCGACGACCGCGAAGCCATCGCGATCCTTCCGCGACGCGAAGCCGGCAGCAACGTGCTGGAGGTCACCGAAGAGCTGAAGCAAGTGGTCGAACGCCTGAACCGCACGCGCTTTGCGCCGGAAGGCCTGGAGCTGGAGGTCGTGGACGACCAGAGCGGCTACATCAAAGGCTCGCTGGCACAAGTGCGCCAGAACCTTGCCCTCGGCGGAGTGCTGGCCGTGGTCGTGCTGCTGCTGTTCTTGGGGAGCGTCAAGGCCTCTGCTCTGGTTGCCCTGGCCATCCCTGTGTGCCTCTTGGGCACTGCCCTCGGCATGTACCTGCTGGGGCGCACCGTCAACGTCGTCAGCCTGGCGGGCGTCACCTTCGCGGTTGGCATGGTGATCGACAATTCCATCGTCGTGTTGGAAGCCATCGAAACCCGGCGGCGTTCCGCGGCGACCGCGGCTGGCGCGGCCCTCGACGGCGTGCGCGAGGTGTGGGGCGCGGTGCTGGCATCCACCGCCACGACCGCGGCCGTGTTCATCCCGATCCTCACCTGGAGCGGCGAGGTTGGCGAGCTGCTGCGTGACGCGGCCTACGCCATGGCCATCAGCGTTGCGCTGTCACTGCTGGTCTCCGTGCTAGTGATCCCAAGCCTGTCCGCGCGCTGGCTCTCCGTGGGCAAGAGCGCCGGCACGCATCTGGGTGGCAAGCTCGCGACCTGGGGCGCGCGCCTTCGGGACGCAGTCGCTGGGCAGGTCCGCAGCCTGGTGTCACGACGCGGTCTGTCGGCGTTGGTCGTGCTCGGCACGGTGCTCACGTCCGTCCTCATCACACTGTCACTGCTACCGAAGATGGAGTACTTGCCCCAGGGCAATCGCAACTTGATTTTCGGCATTGTGCTGCCGGCACCGGGGCTGTCCGTCGAAGAGCTGATCCAAACGGGCTACGTCAACCAAGCGACGATGAAGAAACACACCGGGCAGCGCGTGGGGGACGTGCCTTCGGTGCGCCGCAGCTTCTTCGTGGGGGACGGCTCGCGTCTGTTCATCGGCGGCGTGGCCGAAGATCCCGACGAGGTTCGCAAGCTGCGCGACTTCATGCGCGGCCTGCACGCGCAGATCCCCGGCGCCATCGGCTTCGCCAGTCAGGCGTCCCTATTCGCCTCCGGGCTGGGCGAAGGGCGCGCGGTCAAGGTCGAGCTCAGCGGCAGCGACATGACGGAGTTGATCACGACTGGCCGCGGCTTGTTCGGACAGCTGCGCGGCGTGGTGCCCGGCGCGCAGATCCGCCCGGTGCCGGTGCTCGACCTAGGCGCCCCCGAGCTGCGCGTGCTGCCTGAGCGCTCGAAGCTGTCCGCGTTGGGGCTGACCCCACGCGACGTGTCCCTCGTCGCCGACGCCTACGTGGACGGCGCTCGCATCGGGCTGTTTGGCGAGGAAGGGGAACGCAAGTTGGACGTGGTGCTGCGCGCAAACGCAAACACCATCGTCTCTGACGAAACCAGCCTGGCTTCGGCGCCGGTGGTGACCCATGACGGCGTGGTCGTTCCTTTGAGTGCTGTGGCGGAAGTGACGACTGCGCTGGGTCCGACCGCCGTACAACGCATCGAGCGCCGCCGCGCCGTCACGCTGCAAGTGACTCCGCCCGACGAGTATCCCATCGAGACGGCCATCGACTCCATCTCGGAGCACCTGGAGAAGATGCGCGCCTCCGGCGCCCTACCCGCGAGTGTGGACGTCGAACTCGGTGGCTCCGCGGGCAAGCTGGTCGCTGCTCAAAAGCAATTCGGGTGGGTCCTGTTGATCGCGCTGCTGATTTCCTATCTGCTGCTGGCAAGTCTGTTCGAGGACTTCGTGGCTCCGATCGTGGTGTTGATCAGCGTGCCCCTCGCAACCGCCGGCGGCGTCACCTTGTTGCGCGCCGTTGACAAAGCCATGGCTCCCCAGCCCCTGGACCTAATGACCGCGCTGGGCTTTTTGATCTTGATGGGCGTGGTGGTGAACAACGCGATTCTGATCGTGGACGGGGCGATCACACGCTTGCGTGATGGCGAGGAACTCGAAACCGCCGTCACCGAAGCGGTGCGGCGTCGGGTACGCCCCATATTCATGAGCACATTCACCTCCCTGGCCGGATTGGCGCCGATGGTGCTGCTCACTGGCGACGGCTCGGAGCTCTACCGCGGCGTCGGATCCATCGTGCTCGGCGGTCTGGCCGTGTCGATGTTCCTCGTGATCTACGTGGTGCCGAGTTTCTTCACTTTGGTGTGGCGGCTGCGGCGAGCTTGATACGCGGATGCGTGCCCGCGCCACCCGCAGAAAGCCACTGAACCATGCTTAGAAGGTCCCCGACTCCTCCGTACGGTATAAGCACAATTCGCTCAAGTCGCCGAATGCGTTCATTGCAAAGATGGCAGTGACGAGCCCCGCAGCGCTCGTAAAGACACCCACCGGGGTGAGCACGCCGCTCGTCACGGTAACCAGAAGTGGGCCGAGCACGCCGCCCAGCGACGAGGCAGCGCTCTTGAGACCCATCACGCGGCCTCGATGGCGTTTGTCGGCCGTGTCGAGAAGCTGTGCGCTCAGCGCTGGACCTGCATGAGGAGCCGCCACCCGGGCTGGGGTGAGCGATCGCGACGTTGCTCGTCATCTTGCTCCCCGCCAATGTGTACGCTGCCTTCGCCCAAACGGGGTTGGGCGACCACGGTCCCGCCTACTTGCTGTTCCGCGTCCCGCTTCAGCTTTTCCTCATTGCGTGGGCGCTGTGGTGCACCGGCGGTTGGCACGGTCGTGCTATTGCTTCGCCGCGATGAAGAAGGACTAGCCCACCGTCGCAAAGCACCTCAGCCGAGAAATCGCGGCCCTGCGCCAAGGCCTTCCCGACAAGATGAAGGCCCGCTCCGCGCTCACGCGTTCTGCCACCAAGGCCAAGCACCTCCAATTGAAGACCAAGGAGCTCGTGGCCTGCGCGACCGCAGCGCGATTGCCCAGACTCAGCGCCGGAGTTTCATGACTTGCCGAGCCCCATATTCCCCCTCGGCCCAGTAGATCGCCCCATCGGTCACCGCCAGCGGGCCGGGATTGCGTCGCGTCCCAATCAGGCGCTGAGCCGCACCGCCGGTCATGCGCACGCTTTGCAGGTCGCCAACTGTCTCGGTGTCAGTCGAGCGATCTTCAAAGTAGTACAGCCAGCCGCGGTGCGGTGCCGGCGCGCCCAACCAGCGGTCTTTGACCAACAGCGTCGGCTCGCCGCCGCCGCTGGGAACCGCGTACAGGCAATACGTGCTGCATTCCGGCCCCGTCATCCAGACGACGGCACTGTTGTCGTCACTGGCCAGCAGCTCCCCGTTAGCAATCGTCACGACACTTCCATCTGGTGCAATGCTCAGTATCGGGTAGGGCAGACCGCCAGCCTTTTCCTCCTGAACCAGCACTTTGTCACCGCTGATCTCGAGGGCTCCGCAACCCGTCTTCCGCACCAACTCGCTCGTGCCACCACTGAGCGGAGCGCGAAACAGGCCGTGGAAGCAATTCGTGAAATACAGCTGATCGCCCAGGAGGCCGAAGGCGTAGCTGTCCTTGGCGTCTACCACCGTTCGCTCTGCCAGCGTCGTGCGATCGACGGCGAGGATGGACGGCCCGGCCGGCACGCTGGAGCTGGTCGCCGCGGTGCGGTTGATCAGGACCTCACCGCCAACGACATGCGGGCGAAAGCCCAAATGCTCAAGCGGAACGTACTCGAGCGTGTCACCGCCGCGTGGGAACACCAGCTTCGGGTCGACGCCGACAGTGTCCGTCCAGGCGAGCCCGACGTCGTCGGCGTATAGCCATTGCACGCTGTTGCCGAACGCCAGCACTGTCTCGAGCATGGGCTCCTTGTCACTATTGCCGGAACAGCCGAGGAGCACCGCCGCGACCAGCAGTGCCGCACCTTGGCGCAGCCGTGCAACCCACCCCGCGGTCGAGCCGCGCCCAAAAGGCGAAGAGCGAGAACGCCTGGCCCCCACGATGGAAGAGTGGCGGAAACGGTGGGTGGTGTCGAGGGGATTGCAGGGCGAAAGCCCATCGCCGCTGGGGCAATCCTTCCCCGATTGGCGGTCGAGACTGTGGCGCGCGCGCCACGCTGCTTGCAGAGAATCGCTGGCATTTGCCGCTGGAGCGCGCGGCATCGAAGTTGCGAAGGGCGACGAAGTCATGAACCGATTCACTGCATCGTCCTACGCTGGCATCGTCCTGTCTTTGTGCGTCGCGCTGCCCGCGTGCAGCAGCGGTGGGTCCGGAGGCGGCTCCCAGGACGCGGGCAATGTCGGCGGCTTCAGCTTCGGAGGGTTCGGAGCCGGGACTGGCAGTGGCGGCAATGGCGGCGCGGGAAACGCGAGCGGCAATGGTGGTGCGGGCAATGCGAGCGGAAGCGGCGGCAACGCTGGCGGCGCTGCCGGCTTCGGCGGAGGTGGGGGTGAGGGCGACGCCGCCGGTGCCGGTGGAAGCGGCGCGTGCACGGGTAGCGCCGTGCAGTGTCCCAAAGGCTGCGCCGACCTCTCCACCGACCCCAACAACTGCGGCAGTTGCGGCTACGCCTGCAGTGGCGTGCCCGGCGGTCAGCCCGTCTGCCAGGGCGCGAGCTGCGCGGTCGCTTGCGACGCGGGCAAGACGCTCTGCACGAGCTTGTGTGCGGATCTGAAAACGGACCCGAATCACTGTGGCGTGTGCAACAAGAAATGCTCGAACCCCAACGGCGGAACGGCCGTGTGTAACCAGGGACAGTGCGGCGCGAGCTGCACTACCGCCGGAGAAACGGCGTGCAGCGGCAGTTGCGTCAACACCAAGACCGATCCCAAAAACTGCGGCAGCTGCGGCAAGGTCTGCACCACCACGACCGGCTCGCCCGTTTGCAGCAACGGAACTTGCGGCTTCCAATGCGACGCGGGTCAGACCCTCTGCAACGGGCAGTGCGTCTATCTCTCCCTCGACCCGAAGAACTGCGGCAGTTGCGGGAAGGTCTGTGATGACGGCATCTACAGCTCGGGCGTCTGCAACGCCGGAGTGTGCGAAAAGAAGTGCAGCTTCAAGAACTGTGGCGGCCAGTGCTGTAGCTCGAACAGCTACTGCTGCAATACCGGCTACCTGTGGTGCCAAGTCAACGGCAAGGGCTGCTACTGACCCTCACTTGCCCTGGGTCCGTCATGGCAGTCAGTGCGCGACGCAGCTCAAGCCGGAGAGTTTCTAGAGCGGTGCGGGGCGGAAGTACTGGTGGCGTCAGTGGAGCGCCGCCGTGATGGCGAGGAACTCAAAACCGCTGTCACCGAATCGGTGCGGCGTCGGGCGGGCCCAATATTCATGAGCACGTTCACCTCCCTGACCGGGTTGGTGCCGATGGTGCTGCGCACTGGCGACGGCTCGGAGCTCTACCGCGGCATCGCTCCATCCTGCTCGGCGGGCTGGCCGTGCGCTGGCAGGCTTGATTATGCGCGGGGCTTCGGCCATTGTTCTGCTGCATGAATTCGGAGGAGAGCGCGATCGACGGCGGGTGCAGTTGCCGGCAGGTGCGCTTCCGAATGACGTCGCCGCCGCTGTTCGTGCACTGCTGCCACTGTCGCTGGTGCCAGCGCGAGAGTGGGTCCGCATTCGCGTTGAACGCGCTAATCGAGGCTGACCGCGTGGAACTCTTGGTGGGCGATGTCCAGGTGACCGACACGCCATCCGAAAGCGGCAAGGGGCAGAGGATCAGCCGTTGCCCGCGCTGCCGCGTCGCCTTGTGGAGCAACTACGGCGGAGCGGGTGACGTCGTGCGCTTCGTGCGCGTCGGCACTCTCGACCAGCCCGACCGCTTCCCGCCAAGCATTCACATCTACACGGAGTCGAAGCAACCCTGGGTTGTCCTGCCCGAGGGCGTGCCCGCCGTCCCCCGGTACTACCGAGCCTCGGAGCACTGGCCAGAGCAGAGCCTGCAACGACGCGCGGCGCTGCGCGGGCGTTGACTGATCAGGATCTATCCGGAGGGTTGCAATGCCACCGCTTCTAGGTACACGGCGTCCATTGGCATCTCAGCAACTGGCTCGACGACGCAACGGGTGATCGCAAAGCCCGCCGCTGCCGCGCTCGCCGCCAGTTCGTCGCGGCTGTAGCGGATTGCCACGATGTCGGACTCTCCGCCGTAGTCTATCGCGCCGCGCCCCTCCCAGGTCGCAACGACCAACTGCCCACCGGGTTGCAACACCCGGTGCCATTCCCGCAGCGCAGCCGCTAGCTGCGTTCCCTCGAGGTGGTGCAGGGCGAAGAAGTTCAGCACCGCAACCGCCGAGCTGGCTTGCACAAAACTTGGCAGCTCTCGCATATCCGCCAAGTGCACCTGCGCCTGCGAGCCCAAACGGGCTTTTGCGATGGCGACCATTTTCGGCGACAGGTCGATCCCAATCAACTGGCGCGCCGGCTCGTATCGCTCACGATACCGAGCAAGCATGTGCCCCGAGCCACATGCCGTATCCACCAACGGCCCAGTCGCACCCGCAACGCGCTCGCTGAGCCGCCCCAAGACATCTGCATACATCGGCAGATCGATCTCTGAGTCCATCATGGTCGAGTAGGACTCTGCCGTCCCGTCGTACAACGCGCGAACCTCGTCTGGATCCGATATCTTCATCTACATGTCTCCGTCTGCTGCGCCCCACCGGCTCATTTCGCTCTAAAGACCAGCGGGGCAGTCGACGCCAACGAGCCGCAACGTGGCACGTTCTTAGCCGTTCCTCCGAAGGACAGTCCTTCTTTGGAACGGCTAACGTGCTGGCGAGCCGCAGGCTTGTGGTATGCCAGCAAACGCGACGAATTGGCGAGTTCAGGCACCACCGCGGGTCGCTCAGCTGGGCCGCTGCAGCCAGAGCGCGTGGGCGTTCGACGACTGAAACTCGAACACCTCGTAGGCTCCCGCGGGCACTTCAAGCGTGTGTCCCGGCGGCGCTGGCGCGCCGAAATCGGGCCGGACCGCCGAATCGACCAAACACAGAGGGCCGCTGGGCACCTCGAACACTCCGACCGGCGTCCACGCCCCCGCGTTGTCGTACAAGAGTTCCAACGAATCCGCGTCGCCACTGAGGACGAGCATGAGCCCTGGCAGCGAGCCCCGGCCAAGGGGGCCCTCGTACTTCTCGACGCTTGGCGCGATCGACTCGCTCGGGACGACCAGCACCGAGTGGTCGCCCACGGGAAGCGTGCCCACGGTCTGGGCAAGCCCAAGCTCGTCCGCTTGCTTGCCTATCGCGTCCTCATGCCGCGAGTACTCGTCAGCGGCCACTAAGGGCACGATCAACCACGGTGCACCGCAGGAATAGATGAACGTTGGGGCGTATCCCATCAGCGAATTCTACCAGTACCTGCGTTCACTCACTTCTACTTTTTCGTCGCCATCGGCTCCATCGTGCTCGACGGGTTGGCCGTGTCGATGTTCCTCGTGATCTACGTCGTGCCTAGCTTCTTCACTTTGGTGTGGCGGCTGCGGCGAGCTTGAGAAACAAGGTTCGCGCTTGCCACCAGGTCAAAGTTTGAGGGCCGAGGTACCGGGTGCCCAGCTTCCCACGGCTTACACTCGACGCTGACGCCGGGAGATTTTGGTCCGGGATGGCGTCTCCAATGACTGCCAAGGACCGGGCTTTCTTCTGTGGCGCTGCAGTTATCCACGCGCGCAGCCGGACTCAGCCTACATCGGCGGTTCGACCTCGTCGGGCGGCAGGTTTTGTTCCGGGCACAGATCGCCACAAGCCGCGCCGGTTGGATGAGAGCAGGAGCGGGTGCCTTTGCAGCGCATCCAGTCGTCGTAACAAACGCCCCAGCAGAAGGTGGTCGAGTGACCACCTGGCGCCGCCTCGCAAAGCTTCCACAATACGCAGCATGCTCGGCCCGGATCCCTTTCACGCTGATGGCTACGCCGGGCGTGTGGGCATCGCTCTGCTGGCCGCGATGCTCATCGCGACGGGCTGCAGTGGTTCGGAAGCCTCGCCCGACAGCGGGACGGACGGAGGTGCTGAGGCAGCCGGCGACGCGGGCGTGGATGGGGCGTGGCAGTGTTCGGGTCAGGCGGGTTTCATGTGCGCGCCTGGCTGCGGCGGCGACTTGATCCATGGCCCCGTGTGTGGCGATGCGGGTTGGGCCTGCCCGAGCAACATGGTGCGGACAACGGACTGCCCCGATGACACCTGCTTCACCTACCCGCCCGACTGCTGTGCCGCGGACGGCGCGGTGACGAAGGCGACCTGTCCCGATCAAGGCTCGCCCGTGTGCCCTCCGGACACCGTCCAAGGCAATGCGTACTTGGAGCCGTGTACCAAACCGCCCGGCTGCGAAGCGTCGCCGTGTACGGGCGGCAGCTACTGCGCTTTTCGCGATGACGACTGCGGCAAGACCTGGCCGGGTGTATGCAAGGAAAAGCCGGCGAGTTGCAGCAGCTCGGGGCCGCCGGCCTGCGGTTGCGACGACGTGGTGTATGCCAACGATTGTCTCGCACAGCAGGCTGGCGTGGACCTGGGCACCGGCTGCACCCCGCCATCGGGCTTGCTCTTGTGTGGCACGCACTACTGCGATCCGACCACGCACTACTGCCAGCTGACAGTACCCTCCTGGGCGCCCATGAGCGTCAGCTCCGAGTGCGTCCCGATCCCTGCGGACTGCACCAAGGGCGCGAACTGCGCCTGCCTCTCGAATCAGCCCTGCGCAGGCAGCTGCGCAAACTCGCAGCCCATGCCGACGGTGACTTGTTTCGAATAAAAGCGCCGGGTCGACGGTCGTTTAACGCGCTACGCGCCACGGGTACCGAAGCTCCACTGGTCGCCGACCCAAGCGGCGTAGCCCAAGCCCACCGCCACGCCCGGACCCGTGCCGGGATCTTCGCCTTAGACCACCTAGATTTGGCAGAAGGATCTCCTATGCGCCGCCCCAGCAGATACTACAAGCACCTTGTACTACATAGTAGTTGTAGTACATTGCGCTTGTGGTTAATCGCGACCTCATCATCGACCGGGAGGCGGAACGGGAAGCCCTGGAGCAGGCTTGGAAGCGCGCACGCCGCAAGGGTCCCGAGCTCGTCGTACTGTGGGGGCGGCGAAGGGTGGGCAAGACATACTTGCTGTCGCACTTCGTGCGGAACAAGCGCGCGGTGTTCTTCGGTGCCACCGAGCAATCCGAAGCCGTGGAGCTCGACCGCCTGGCAGAGGCGGTGCGCCGTGACCTGGGAGATAGCGCAGCTCGTCTGCTGAGCGGAGGCTTTGACTCATGGGAAGCGGCGCTCGGTTGGTTCAGCGCTCTGAGCGAGAAAGAGCCGCTGGCGTTGGTGCTGGACGAGGTGCCGTATCTGCTGCGCTCCACCCCTGGATTTGCCAGCGTCGTTCAGGTGGTCTGGGATCACCTGGCTCGCGACAATAAGTTGCTGCTGGTGCTCACCGGATCGGCCGTGGGCGTCATTGAGCGCCTGCTGGGCGCTGGCGGGGCGCTGCGCGGGCGGCCCACACTTTCCCTGCGCCTCGATCCGCTGGACCTGGTTCGCGCTCGGAAGTTCCTGCCGCGGCTAGCCGCACCCGACATGCTCCGAGCGTATGCGGCTTGCGGAGGCTATCCCCTACACCTGGAAGCTTGGGACGCGAGCGCCACGTGGGAGGAGAACCTGGCGCGGCTCGCGTTCAGCCCGGCTGGCCTCTTGTTGGCGGACGCCACTGGCATCCTGCAGGAAGAGTTGCCGGCCGCAGGCGGCCACTCGCGGATCTTGGCCGCGATTGGCCGCGGAAGAACGCGCTTCAGCGAAATCGCCAGCGATGCCGACCAGCGCATCGAGGCACCGCTGGACACGCTGGTCCGTGCCGGCTTCGTGGACAAAGCGCTGCCTATCGGCGCGCCCAAGGGCGCCAAGCCACTCTATCAGATTGGGGACCCGTACCTGGCGTTCTGGTTTTCTTGTCTGTACGCGAGTCGTACACAAATCGACGCGGGACAAGGGCGGGCGGTCGCAACGCGCAACGAGGGCGTATGGCAACGGCACCTGGGAGCCGTCTTCGAGGACGCAGCGCGAGCGCATGCGCTGGCCTTGGTCCGCCGCGGAGAGCTGCCGAAAGACTTGCTGGTGGGGCGCTGGTGGTCATCCCGCGGCCCTCAGTGCGAGGTCGACGTGTTGGGCTTGTCAGGGAAGAAAACGGCACTCCTGGGCGAGGCGCGCTGGCAAGAGTCTGCTCTGGACGCACGGGACGTGCGGCAGCTCAGGGCCAAGCTCGACCGCGTTCCGGATCCAGTGAAGGAACCTGCGCTTGCGCTCTGGAGTCGAAAGGGCATTACCGGGGCGGCCAGGCGGGAGGGGGCGCGTGGATACTCACTGACCGACATGCTGGAAGGGTGAAACGCGATGTTGGTGAACGCGTGCGAGCTGTACTGCCTCAGCTCGCTGCGACGTTGTGAGGCACGGACGGAATAGGGCGCGGAGGGCTATCCTTGAACCACGTGGATTTGGCAGGTGGATTCTCCTATGCGCCCGTCGGCCGCGGCAGATACCCTGCCACGCGATGGGCGTGGGGCCGATTCGATCATTGGTGGCGGCCGCCGGCGCGACCATCATATACGGCCTGATCTGGCTGTTCGGCCGCAAGGTCCGCCGTGCGGACGTGCCCTGGCTCGACGGCCCCGTAGGGACCGAGCACATCGGGGACCGGCCCTATGAGGAATGCGCACGCGCCGAAGGGCTGGAACTCGTACGCAATGCGACCGAGGGCGGACTGGTCCCCGACTTCGACGCGCTTACGGGCTCGAGCTTCGACGCTTCCCGCGCAGACGCCGCGGTGCGTGACTTCTACGAGCACACGGCGCGCTATCGCATGGACGTCTGGGCCAAGACCTGGTTCCCCGCGAACGTCGCGCTCTGGCTTCTCGTGACCACCATCAGCCGCAAGGTCAATCAGCTCAACTTCCCGGTCGACAACTTCGAGACCGCGGCTGGCATGGACAGCGAAATCGTGCTCTTGCGCAGATCCGACGGCACCATCCGCTACACCGGGTGGTTTCGCCGTCTGGTGACGGACGGCCGCGTGCTGTACACCGGCTTCTACATGACCGGCGAGGTGCCGGAGCATTCGTCGCCCTGCGTGAAGGTCATCTTTCCGATGCCAGGAGGCAACGCGACGGTCATCCTACGCCCCGAGATCGCGGCGGACGGAACCTTCGTCCTCGACTCCTCGGGCAAGCGCTTCGGCGACGTCGGTTTCTACCGCATTCAGCGCGTTGGAGAGCGCGCGCTGCGCGTGTGGCGGATCCGCACGCTCAAGGAGAAGTTCCGACTCTACCTGGACGCCAAGAACGTTCTGCGCTGCGACCACGCGATTCGCTTCCTCGGCCTCCCAGTCCTGCGCCTACACTACCGTATCGAACGAACCAAGCCCGCTGCGGCACGCGCAGACGCACTTCCAGCGTAGCGCCGCGCAATGCCGAGCGCGGAGCCCGCATAGCCGCAGCGCGGACGGTGAAAACGATTGAACGGTTGTGATTCGGCCAGCATGCTCTGCTGTCGCAAGAACGCTTGGACCATCAGCTCCTGCTGGCGGGCGCGGAGCGCGATTGGCTGCGCGATGCGGGTGGTCTCGAAAACCAGGGACGGAATGCCGAGCACCTCCTGTGCGGAGCGTGCCACGCTCCCGGCGGGTCCGGGTGCGATCAGCGTGAAGTGACGGCTTGGTGAGACTATCGTCGCGTTGACGGCGGCTTGAACAGTGCGAGCGGCGGACAGGGCGCGTTCGGACACGCTCGTGCCGGGCACATGCACGATGGAGCTACCCATGCTCTTCTTGTTTCGCCGATTGAAGTCGAAGCCTTCGTGCAAATCGAGAATCCAGTCCGGCCGAATGTCTTGAATGGCGCGCCACAAAACCGGCGCCAAGAATCCACGCGGAGGCTCTCCGGGCTTCCGCGGAAAGTTGCGATTCAGATCCGAAAACCGCGCACGCGGCGAAAATCGCGTCCCCGAGGCGAGCGCAGGCCGGTTCACTTCAGGAACGATGTACAGCCGCCCGCGCGTGAGTTCGAGCTCGAGCAACTTCCACGCCGCCACTGGCGGAGCGCGTTCATCACCGTGCACGCCAGCGAGAACCAACACCGTCGGACCAGCTTGGCGGGACTGAAGCAAGTAGACCGGAGTTTCCCAGCGTGTTTCGCCCCCCAACACCGCGCGGGGAACCGGCTGCGCGGCTTCGGGTGCGGCGGGTTGCGCCCACGTCAGCAGGGCGACCAGATTAAAATGCGCGTGCCCACCCAGATGTGAACGCTCGAGCGGCGGGTCGCAATCCGTGGGAACTTTGAAGCCTGCATGAGAAACATGGATGGCAGTTCACGCCGGCATGCACTCACGCTTGTGTGACGCAACAAAGCGATGCGATCACGCGGCGCGCAGCCCTTTTCGGCTGTGCAGCCGCGGCGAGCCAGTTATTGGGCTGCGGCAGCAAGGCTGCAGGGCAGACGGGCATCTCGGTTCTTCCCGCTGACGCTCGTGCGACCCTGGGCTCCGGTTCAATCCCACGGCGAACGCAGACCGGTGCACCCACGTCCTGGTCGATGTTCGGCGGCGACGCTCGGCGGACGCACTACGCCAACGTAGCCGTACGGTCCCAACCTGACCTGAAGTGGCGCCACGAAACCGAGGGCGAAGTCTGGGCATCGCCCGTGGTGGACGCAGCCGGCACGGTCTACGCGGGCTCGCTGGACGGCAAACTGTACGTGGTGGGGGCCGATGGTGTCTTGCTCTGGAGCGTGGCCACCCAAGGTGCCCTGTGGGGCTCTGCCGCCGTGAGTGGCGACGCGACTGTCTTCGTTGCGGGAGTGGACACGCACCTGTACGCGTTGCGCCTGGGGCGAACGCTGTGGAGACGCAAACTGGACAACTGCGCCTTTTCGTCCCCCGCGCTCGGTCAGGACGGCAGTGTGTATGTGGGTGCGAGCGGTCGCCGGTTGTATTGTTTTGACAGCAACGGTAGCGCGCGGTGGACGCGGCACTTGGGAGCCCAGGTCGAGTCCTCGCCCGCGCTCTTGCCCGATGGCAGCGTGGTCGTGGGCACGCGCGACGGACGCCTGGTGCAGCTGACGCACACGGGAGACCTAGTTTTTGCAGTGCAAGTGCGGGGCCCCATTTCGTCGACTCCGGCGGTGTTCGAAACCGGTACCATCGTCTTTGGGGGCGGCGATGGAGTACACGCAGTTCGAGCAGGTCGACTGGCCTGGCGACTGAAGACGCGCGCGCCCGTCACCGCGTCGCCCGCGCTGTTTCCTGACGGAACCGCCGTCGTCGGCGACTTGAACGGCAACCTGTACGCGGTCGACGAATCGGGACGTCTGCGCGCCCACGTGAACTTGGGCGCGCCTATCTCGAGTTCCGCCGCTACGACAGCCAATGGGCGCATCGTCGTGGGGACGCATGCCGGTGCACTACATGTGCTCGACGCCGCGGGCCGGCGCCTGAGCTCCTTTTCGACTCAAGGTCCGATACATTCCTCGCCGGCGATCACGCGGGACGGCAGCATTGTCTTCGGCTCCCGCGACGGGTCGCTGTACGCGCTAGGTTGACGTCCGGATCTGGCGCATCCGCCCCCGAGGCACGTGTACACTGCGAAGCATGGCGCTGAGTTTTCAGCAATGCGAGCGCGCGCGGCGGGCACGTGACCACCGCTACGACGGCCGGTTCTTCACGGCGGTGAAGACCACGGGGATCTATTGCCGACCGGTTTGTCCTGCGCCTCAGCCGAAGTCGCGGAACGTGGAGTACTTCGACACTGCCGCACAAGCCGCCCAGCAGGGCTACCGACCCTGTCTACGCTGCCGCCCGGAGACCGCACCGCATAGCCCCAGCTGGCAGGGCAGCGTCACCACCGTCAAGCGCGCGGTACGTCTGATCCACGACGGCGAGCTTTCCGACCAATCCCTGGCGAGTTTCGCGGAACGACTTGGCGTCAGTGATCGCCACTTGCGCCGGCTCTTCGACGCGCACGTTGGCGTGTCGCCGCAGGCCTACGCGCTGAACCATCGCTTGCTGTTCGCGAAGCAGCTACTCAGCGAGACCGGGCTGCCGGTTCTCGACGTTGCTGTCGCCAGCGGGTTTTCGTCTCGCCGCCGCTTCAACGACGCATTTCAGCGCCAATTCGCCCTCACTCCGTCGCAGCTACGCAAGCCAAGCGCCGCGCGACACCCCGGCATTGTAGTCAAGCTCCGCTACCGCCCGCCCTTCGACTTCCAGGGCATGCTTTCCTTCCTTTCGGCGCGCACCCTCGAAGGCGTCGAAGGCGTCGAAGACGGGACTTACTACCGGAGCTTCACTTGGGAAGAGCAGCAGGGTTGGTTTTCCCTCACCCAGGACAGCAAGGAGAACGCCTTGTTGGCGACTATCCACTGTTCGGAACCGCGAGCGTACCTTCCAGTCGTTCAGCGCATTCGACAGGTGTTCGACCTAGATGCTTCACCGATCGAGATCCACCGGGCCTTACGCAAAGACGCGCGCCTAAAACCTCGCCTGAAAAAGATCCCGGGGCTACGGCTGCCGGGGATCTGGAGCGAGTTCGAAGCCATCATTCGCGCCATCGTCGGTCAGCAGATCAGCGTGCAGGCGGCCCGCACCATCTTATCGCGGCTGTGCGACCGCTTCGGTCAGCCCCTCGTCGGCGCAGCGCAGTCCGCACAGCCCCTCGCCGGTGCGCTCAGTCTACGCTGCACGTTTCCCAGCCCGCGCGCTCTGGCATCGGCAGATCTGAATGGCATGGGTTTGACCGGAGCACGGGCGCGCTGGGTCCGTGGTGCGGCAGAAGCGTACGCCGGTGGCTTTGCAGCCGGTGCCGGAGACTTGGATAGTCGCGTAAAGAAGCTGTGCACGCTCCAGGGTATTGGTCCCTGGTCCGCGCACTACACCTGCATTCGCGCGCTGCAAGAGCCGGATGCGTTCCCCGCGTCGGATTTGGGTCTGTATCGGGCCCTTGGCCTGGAGAAGGGCACACCGAAACAGACCGAAGCCATGGCCGAGGCCTGGCGGCCCTGGCGCGCCTACGCGGTGATGTGTTTGTGGCATTCTTTGGGAGATTGACGATGTACTACGACGAATGGGCGACGCCGCTTGGGCGTGTATTGGCGGTAGCCACGGACAAGGGCCTGGCGCAATTCGGGCTTCAAGACTCCAAGCGCCCCCTGGACAAGGCGTCCGATTGGCAGCGCGCCCCTGCGAAGCTCGCTGAAGTCAAACGTCAGTTCGCCGAGTACTGCACAGGTAAGCGCCAGAAGTTCGACTTGCGCCTGGACATGCACGGCACCGAGTTCCAACGCCAAGTTTGGCGCGCTCTGCAGCGCGTCCCTTATGGCAAGACGGCGTCTTATCTGGACATTGCAAACGCTATCAAGAACCCCAACGCCGTGCGCGCCGTCGGCGCCGCCAACGGCAAGAACCCCGTGTGGGTGATCGTCCCGTGCCACCGCGTCATCGGCAAAGACGGCAGCTTGATCGGCTACGGCGGCGGGCTGCCACTGAAAAAGCGCTTGCTTGCGTTGGAGCAGGGCGGAAGCTAGCGCCGCATTCGTTCAAACGCGAGAGGGCCGCCGGAGCGTTTGAAGCGCGACGAGAACCCCGAAGCGCGGTGACAACAAAACCCAAACCCTAGAACGCGTAATTGTACTGCAAGGACGTCGGCCCGACGCGCAGCGAACTCACCGGGCGCTCTTTGTTGTCGGAAGTGAGCACGAGCACGGTTCCGGTGGCCACGAGCGCCGCGCCCACGGCGAAGCTGACGCCGGAAATGGTCCCGAAGGTCTTGCCGCTGTCGACGGCGTCGAGGCCTTCCTGGTTGCAGCGCTTGTCCGCGTCGCAGTTGCGATTGACCACGCTTTTCTTCTGCAAGGTGAAAGCGCCGGTCACAGCGCCCAGGGCGATGCCTGCGACGCCGACACCGCCCACGACCCAGCCGACTGTGCGCGTGGTGTTGGGCTCCGGCTTGGTGCCAGGGGTTTCTCCGGGTGCAGTCTCGCCCGGTGGCAGCGCCTTGCCGGGCTGCACGACTTCTTCGCGACGCTCGCCCTCTTTGAGCTCGAACTCCAGGCGGGACACTTCATGCCCGGGTGCACGCACGACGATTTCCTGTTTGCCGGGGTCTACCGGCAGAGCGAGTCGCAAAGACGCACTACGCAACTCCACTCCGTTGCGAGTGACGACGCTTGCTTTGTCTGCGCCAGGCGCCAGGCTGATCTTGAGGTAGGGCAGACGCGGCTCGAGGGCGTTGATCTTGCCGGACGCGAAGGTGCGCCGTTCGTCGCTCTCTGCAAGCTGTTCGGCGACTTGCTTGTAGAACGTCCAGGCAGTTGCGATGTGCCCCTGCTTCTCTTCGCAGTCGGCGATGTTCAATTGCGTGCCCGGCGCCGGATCGAGACGATTGCTCTCATGAAAGTTGCGACATGCTGCGGGCCAATCCTGGTTCTTCGCAGCGTCACGCCCGGCACGGAATAGGGCTTCAGCGCTCGCCGAGTCCGCATACGCGGGCGACGCAAAGAGCAGACACAGTGCGCCCGCGAGTAGGGACCGGCTTTTGTTCACCATCGCTTGTCGAACAGACTCGAAGCTGGAGGCTTCTTGACCTCGGGCTTCGTGGTCGGTGGTGATTTTTCCACAACTGGAGGCTTCTTGACCACCGGTTTGCCAAGGGTGGGCTTCGTCGGCGTCTTTGTGGGCGTCTTTTCGGGTGCGCTGGCGCTGGGCGCAGGAGGGGGTGGCTCCTTCGTCGTGGCGGGCTCGATGTCCACGCCCTTGGACGGTGCGGCGTTCGCGTTCGCTTTGCGCGCTGGCTCTTCGGCGGCCGGCGTGGTTTCACCGGTTGGTTCGGAATGGTCGGCAAACCCGATGCGCGTGACCAACGCCAAGAGCAGCAGCACCACCGCGCTGAGCCCGAGGGTCGTGAACACAAACACGCGGTTCGTGCGCTTTTCCGGATCCGGCGCGTCCGCGGTACGAGCCACGGGGCGATTGGTCAGCGTGCTTAGGGTATCCAGATCCGCCGGCGCAAAGACCGTCGGCGCGTCCGGCGCGGACGGGATGGGCAGACTCAAAGGCTCCGCGTCCACCACGTCGAGACTGGCAGCCAAGATAGCGTCCTGCATCTCTTGAGCGCTTTGGAAGCGATCGGCGTTTTCGAAGGCAAGGGCGCGATCCACGATCGCAACGACACTGGTCGGGATGTTGGGGGCGATAGTGCCCAGGGAAGGCGCCGGCGTCGTAGCGGCGGCAATGATCTGCTCCTGCACCGTCTCTTTCTCGTGCACGTGCTTGCAGGTGATCAGGTTGAAGAGCGTCGCACCGACGGCCCAGATGTCCGTGCGCTCGTTGACTTCCGCCCAGCGGCCACGGGCTTGCTCCGGCGCCATGTATGCAGGTGTGCCCATCAACGAGCCAGCCCGCGTCTGCTGGCGCTCGGGCGTCATTTCTCGCAGCCGCGCAATACCGAAATCAAGGATCTTCAGCTGGCCATCGCGGGTCAGAAACAAGTTCTCGGGTTTGATGTCGCGATGCACCACCCCTGCCGCGTGCGCGGCGATCAGCACGGACAGCACGTTATCTGCCAGCGCCATCACCTCCGCCAAGGGCAGGATCCCACCCTTACGCATGGCGCGGTCCTCGACCGTCTCACCGTCTAAAAGCTCCATGACGAGGAATGGCGAACCGTCCTCGGTCAGATCGTCGTCGAGCACTTTAACGGTGCCCGGATGATCCACGCTGTTGGCGACGTAGCCCTCTCGCAGGAAGCGCGTGGTCACCTCAGCGTTGAGAGCCAGCTCGGGATGCAACAGCTTGATGGCGCCGCGCGCTTGATTGCGGTGAGTCGCCGCGTAAACCGTCGCCATTCCCCCGGACCCCAAGATGCTCTCGAGCTTCCACTTGCCACGCAGCGTGGTGCCCACACGCGCTTCGGCGCGTTCAGTGACTCGGTCAGCTAAGGGGAGGGACATGACGGATGGACAACGCGCGGAGACAATCTGAGCTTTCGCTGCGATCTTTGTTTACGTGTGAGGGTCGGCTTCTATCCCAGCAAACAGCAAGTTTTGTGGGTGTTCGTGAGAAGATCAACTACAGATCCACACGTCGCCAACGTAGGATAAGGCCCCTCATCCGCGCACAGTATCGCACTGAAATGCCTTGAATATCCCGCCACGGAGGCAGGTCCATTGTGGCCCAGGGGTACGATGGCGAGCGGGCGCTTTTCCTGTCTCGTTCTCTTTTTCTACGGAGGTTTCGGTAATGGCACGATTTTCAAGACGATCACTCTCGGCGGCGGCGGCTTCGCTGGTCATGGCCGGGGCATTTTGGGCTGGGTATGCCATGGCGGCTGACGCGCGCCTGGACCAGGCCGATCAGAACGTTGAAAAGGCCATCGCGCTCTTGCAGGCAGCTGAGAACGAGGGCGTCAAACCCCCCTTTGGTGGCCACCGCCTGAAGGCGATCATCCACTTGAAGGCGGCGCGGAAGCAGATCGCGAAGTCCAAAGCCTACGCGGACAACCCAAAGCACAAGGCGAAGGACAAGAAGGAAAAGAAGAAGTAGTTTGAGCGCACGTGGCTGCTCGACGTCTTTTCCCGATGGCGCTCGGGGGCCTGCTATTGTGGGCTTCCGGCTGCGCCGTGTCCTTTGACGGATACGAGCTGAAGGAAACGAGTGGCGGCAACGCCGGACAGGCAGGCGCCGGGGGTAGCGGAGCGAGCGGTGGCACGGGAGCCAGCGCCGGACAGGCAGGGGCCGGCGGCAGCGGAGCGGGGGGGGGCGCCGGCGCAAGCGCAGGTGCGGGTGGCAGCGGCGCAAGCGGGGGCGCGAGTGGTAGCGGCGCAGGCGGCGGCACCGGCGCAACCGGCGGAGCAGGTGGTGCGACGGGCGGCACCGCAGGCGCGAGCGGCGGCACAGGTGGCACGACGGGTGGCACGGGTGGCACGGGCGGTGGCACGGGCGGCGCGACGGGTGGCACGGGTGGCGCGACGGGCGGCACCGGGGGAGTGCTCACGTGTCCGAGTCAATCCGGTGCCACGAGCATGGTGTTGATCAACGCAACGGGCGGCGCGTACTGCATGGACGCCACGGAGGTCAGCAACGCCCAGTATGGTGCGTTCCTAGCGGCATCGCCCACAAAACCGGTGCACCCCGCTTGTTCCGGCAACAACCTGAACCCCAGCAGCGCCTCGGGCTGCCCTGTTTTCAAGCCCGCGGGCGAAGGCGCGTTTCCCGTGAGCTGTGTCGATTGGTGCGACGCCGACGCCTACTGCAAAGAGGTCGGCAAGCGGCTGTGCGGGAAGATCGGCTCGGGCGTGCTTACCTCCACGAACCTGGTCAATGCGGCGCACAGCGAGTGGTACCACGCATGCTCGCAGAACGACACGCGACTGTTCCCCTACGGCAACCTCTACGGCAACAATACCTGCAACGGGCTGGACAGCAACGGCACAGGGCGGTCCGATGTCGGCACGAAGTTCCAGTGTGTCGGCGGATACGTCGGCCTCTACGATCTGAGCGGCAACTTGCGCGAGTGGGAGGACGGCTGCAACGGCAACATGTGTCCAGAACGCGGCGGCGGCTACCTCGACAACGACAAGCAGAGCAACGCGAACAATCTCACGTGCAAGTCAGCGAACTTGGCGAGCCGCATGAGTGTTGACAAGTTGCGCGGCTTCCGCTGCTGCGCGGATCCTGTCGTGCTCTAGCGCGGGGGGGCGAGGCTGCCCGTGTTCGTCGCCGTGGCGTCAGCGCACCACGGGTCTTTGCGCTTTGGGGGCGGTCAGGGGGTATCGCGCTCCACACAATTAGTTTGTATGCGTATCGATTCCCGCGGCTCACCACCCCCTTAATCCGCGGCTCACCACCCCCTTAATCCGCGGCGCACCACCCCC
>CALMUT010000235.1 GCA_937872925.1 uncultured Myxococcales bacterium
CTCCCGCTCCCGCTCCCGCTCCCGCTCCCGCTCCCGCTCCCGCTCCCGCTCCCGCTCCCGCCCCCGCCCCCGCTCCCGCGCTCGCCCCCGCACTCTGACGTGCACGTGCGATCCCGCCCGCGGTCCAGGCGAACCCGGATCCCGTTGACGAACGGTCCCAACCGCGCGGCATGCGGCGGCTCTGCTGAGTCGGCTGCTTTTCGCCACCATGCGGCGGCTCTGCTGAGTCGGATGCCAGCGTCGGCACGATCGCGGCTGCCTTTTCGCCACCATGCGGCGGCTCTGCTGAGTCGGATGCCAGCGTCGGCACGGCTGCCTTTTCGCCACCATGCGGCGGCTCTGCTGAGTCGGCTGCCTTTCGCCACCATGCGGCGGCTCTGCTGAGTCGGATGCCAGCGTCGGCACGATCGCGGCTGCCTTTCGCCACCCTGCCCTTGTCATCGTCCAGCTGTGGCCCGATGCTCCCGGCATGGGACGCATGGTGGACGGCAAGTGGACGACCGAGTGGTATTCCCCGGATCAAGAAGGGCGCTTCGTTCGCAACGAGACCCACTTCCGCGCACGCATCGGCAGCGAGCCAGACGCAACGCACCCGGTCGCGAGCGGCCGCTATCATCTTTACGTCGCCCATGCCTGCCCCTGGGCTCATCGCACGCTGATGGGGCGGGCACTCTACGGTCTCGACGCTGCCATCAGTGTCTCCGTCGTGCACCCGGATATGGGCGACGACGGCTGGACCTTTATCAAAGGCGACGGAGGCACCGGCGACACCCAGTTTTCGCTCTCGTTCCTGCGCGAGATCTACCTGCGCGCGAAACCAGACTACACCGGCCGGGTCACCGTGCCCGTGCTCTGGGACAAGACGGCCGGCACCATCGTCAACAACGAGTCACGGGAAATCCTGCGCATGATGAGTCGCGAGCTGCGTGGCCTCGGCTCAGGCAGCCTACAACTGTGTCCAGCAGGCATGGAGACCGAAGTCGATGCCGTGATCGACGACCTCTACAACCCAATCAACAACGGTGTGTACCGCGCCGGCTTTGCTACTACCCAACACGCCTACGCAGAGGCGGTCACTGAGCTCTTTGACGCCCTCGCGCGCTACGAGCAAGTCCTTGGCAAGCAGCGCTACCTCTGCGGCGCCAACCTGACCGAAGCGGATCTGTGCCTCTTCTCGACACTGCTGCGCTTCGACCCGGTGTACCACTACCACTTCAAATGCAATCTGAAGCGCCTGCGCGACTTCCCGAATCTGTGGGGATTCACCTTGGAGCTCGCACAGATCCCGCAAATCCAACAGACGATTTTTCTGCCGGCCATCAAGCAGCACTACTTCCGCAGCCACCCCACGGTGAATCCGACGCGGGTGGTGCCCCTGGGTCCGGAAATCGATTGGGAAGCCGCGCACGGCCGAGACGCCATGCCGTAATGGTGTACGCTGCGCAACATGGTCCGGGTCTTGTTCGGCGTCGAGCGGCGCCTCGCCCGCCAGATATTCGAAGCCATCTTGCCTTCGGGGCGTGACGGGCGCCTCGACGAACTGGCGCACCATGCGGCCCTCGAGAGTTACCTCGCCGAGCTCTTTCGCACTGCGCCCCTGCGGGTGTGTCTTGGGTTCCGGCTTCTGCTGTGGTGCGTAGCGCTGTCACCGCCGTTGAGCATCTGCCGCTTCACCACCTTCGGTCGCTTGAGCCCCGGAGAACGCCTGGGCGTGCTGCGCACACTTCGGACCAGCCGCATCTACCTGGTCCGGGAGATCCCGCTTTTTTTCAAGGCCTTCGCATGCTTCGAGGCGTTGGCCTCCCCGGCCACCCAGCGTGCGCTTCTACTAGAACCTCATGATGATGCGCCTCCCCGCTGGGCGCGCGCCGGGGGAGCCGGTGACTGACGCGATCACCACCTTTTCTGACGTCCGCGATCAGAAGGCCCTTCGCGACGCGGCCGACGTCATTGTCATCGGCACGGGCGCCGCGGGTAGCGTCGTTGCGGGGCTACTGGCCGAGCGCGGCGTGGACGTGGTCATGGTGGAAGAGGGCCCTCATGTGCGCGCGGAGGAGTTCCGCACAGACATGGATTCGTCGCTGAAACGCATGTGGCGGGACTCCGGCTTCCAAACTGCGATGGGCCGTGCGGTGACACCGGTGCTTCAGGGCCGCTGCGTCGGTGGCACGACGGTGATCAACGGCGCCATCATGCATCGCATGCCGGAGCCCATCCACGCCATCTGGCAGCGCGAGCACGGCCTGGGCGACGCCTTCAGCTACGCCGACCTGGAGCGCGCTTTCGATCAGCTAGACATCGACCTTTCGGTTGCAGAAGCTCCGGAATCGGTGCTCGGGGGCAACAGCACGCTACTACGCGCGGGGCTTGCGGCACGCGGGCTTTCCGGCAACGCCATCGCACGCAACGTCGTTGGATGCCGGGGCAGCGCCCACTGCAACCAGGGCTGCCCCACGGACCGCAAACAGAGCATGCTCGTCACCTTCGTGCCGCGCGCGCTTGCGGCTGGAGCCCGCCTGTATGCCAACTGCGCTGCACGGGATTTCACGTGGCACGCTGGGCGCGTGGGCGGCGTGCGCGCACGCTTTCGAAACGAAGACGGCCGCCCCGGGCCGCGTCTCGAACTGCAGGCGCGTCACGCCGTCGTGGTCGCGGCCAGCGCTGTCCAGACGCCCTTGCTGCTCGCCCGCGCGGGCATCGGGCGGCGCAGCGGCCTGGTGGGTCACCGTCTGCAGGCGCACCCAGGAACGGCTGTCGTGGGCGCGTTCCACGAGCCGGTGCAGATGCGAAAGGGCGCCACTCAGGGCTACGAGAGCACGCACTTCTGGCACGAACGCATGAAGTTCGAGACCGTATCCATGCCCATCGAACTGATCGCCGCACGCTTGCCAGGGCTCGGTCCCGCGCTGGTAGAGCAGCTGGCAAACTACGACCACCTGGCGGTCTGGGGCGTGCAGGTGCGCGCCCGCGCCCAGGGCAGCGTGGCGCAAGGACTGCTCGGCGGCACGAGCATTCGCTACCAGCTTTTGCCCGAGGACGTGCACGTGCTCAAGCGCGGCGTCCGAGTGCTGAGCGAGCTGATGTTCGAAGCGGGCGCCCACACGGTCTACCCGGGTGTATTCGGCTTGCCGGACCAAATCCAAAGCCCCGATGCGCTGGCGGCGCTGGATGCCCTAGCCGACGATCCGGCGCGCTCCCACTGCACCATCGCGCATCTCTTCGGCCCCGCCCTGCGGGGAACCGCCGCATCGAATAGCGTCGTCACGACCGGGCTTGAGGCCCACGACGCGCCAGGGCTTTTTGTCGCGGACTCGAGCGTGTTTCCTACGAATTTGGGCGTGAACCCTCAACATACGATCTCTGCGGTTGCGTTTCTTCTGGCCGAGCAACTGAGCGAAACGGTGCACCGCCGACGAAGCATCCTGCGCGAGCGCCCCACGAGCAAAGCGCCCGTGCTTCAGCTAAGTTAGACGGGCACATGAAGTCGAACCTCGCCATCGTCTTGCTTTCGCTTGCGTTCACCAGCAGCGCAGCCGCCAATGGCCGCTTTCCACTTGCGCAGCAACTCGTGGAGTCTCCGAAGGACGCCAGCGTGCTGGTGCTGCGCGCGACTTTCGGTTTCGTGATCAGCCAAGACGCTGGCAAGACCTGGCATTGGGTCTGCGAGCAGGCCGTTGGCTACAGCGGCATCGAAGACCCCGCCGTGGGTGTCACCCAGAACGGCGCGATCATCGCCGGCATCTTCGACGGCTTGCGGCGGTCCGAAAATGGCGGTTGCGATTTTTCGTTCCCGGACTCCAAGCTCGAAGGCCGCTACGCCGTCGACGTCACCGTCGACAAGAAGCTTCCCTCCCAGGCCTATGTGCTGACTTCCACGGGCAAGGGCGGGGGCAAGTTCGAGACCATGCTGTGGCGCTCCGTGGATGAAGGAAAGACCTTCAGTCAGCTTGGCGTGTCCCTGCCCGAGGATTTCCTGGGCCTCACCCTCGATCCCGCGCCGAGCGAGCCCACGCGGCACTATGTGTCGGGGCTCGGCGCCCTGGGTGCTGGCGTGCTCTATGTTTCGAGCGACGATGGTCAGAGCTGGACCTCCAAGCCTGTGCCCGGAACGGACGTCCAGAACTCTCCCTTCATTGGCGCGGTGCATCCGACGGATCCTCTCACCGTCTATCTGCGAGTGACAGGGACCGACGACAATCGACTGCTCGTCACCAAAGACGGCGGCGAGACCTTTCAAGAGCTCTTCGCCGGCGGCGGCCGCATGCTCGGGTTTGCGCTCTCGCCGAATGGGGACGAAGTCACCTTCGGTTACGGCGATCCCAAGGGCGGCGCCAGCATCGACGAAAAGACTCTCGGACTGTGGCACGCCCTCGCCTCGGACCCTGTGTTCAAACGAGTGCACACCGGGCCCGTGAACTGCCTGACCTGGACCGGACAGGGCCTCTACGTCTGCGGCTCGCAGTTCGAGCAAGGTTTCGAGCTCGCTCGGATCCCAGATCCAAAGCTGAGCACGACAGCGCCGGAGTTCACCAAGCTCTTCGACCTCAAGGACGTCGCTGGCCCCCTCGACTGCCCAAGCGGCTCCGGGACCACGTCCCTCTGCAGTGCGGCGTGGCCCGCGCTCTGTGAGCTCCTCGGCCGCTGCACGGACGCTGGCTCCGTGGACGCCGGAACGTCGGACGCCGGGCCCGGGCCGCCGGCGGCGCCATCGGAAGATTGTGGCTGCCGGCAAGTCGGCAGCCAGCCTACCAGCAGCTGGTGGATGTGCTCGATCCCATTGGTATTTTTGGGACGACGGCGACGACGACCAAGCTGACGCCCGGCCTTCGGTGCTGGTCGTGGTATCAGGGCCCCGCAGGATGACGGACGCCGAGACGCTGGTAGTGCGCGGAGGACGGGTCGTCGACCCCAAGACGGGTCACGACGCCGTCGCGGATGTTGTGGTGGAAAAAGGTCGAGTTTCCGCCATGGGTCCAGGCGCGGGCGACGCCCTCCTGGGCTCGGAGCGTGTGCGAGTGGTGAGCGGCGCCGGGCGCTGGGTGCTGCCGGCATTCGTCGACCTACACGCGCACCTGCGCGAGCCCGGACAAGAATACAAAGAGGACATCCGGAGCGGCCTCGCTGCGGCTGCCCGCGGCGGCTTCGCGCACGTCTGCGTGATGCCCAATACAAAGCCCGTGAACGACACGCGGGCAGTGACCGAGTTGATGCGCGCGCGCGCCCGCGAGGTCGGGGGCCCAAGCCTGCATCCCATTGGCGCCATCACCATGGGCCAGCAGGGGCGCGACCTGACGGAAATGGCAGAACTGCGCGAAGCGGGCGCCGTGGGCGTCAGCGACGACGGCGTTTGTGTGATGAACAGCTCGGTCATGCGACGCGCGTTGGAGTACGCCAAGACCTTCGACTTGGTCGTGATCCAACACGCCGAAGACCACGATCTGACCCAAGGCGCTCAAATGCACGAGGGCCGGGTGTCTGCGAGCCTCGGTCTGCGAGGCTGGCCACGGGTCGCCGAAGACATCATCGTGGCGCGCGACATCTTGCTCGCCGAGTACGTCGGCGCCCGCTACCACGTGGCGCACCTGTCCACGTCGGGGTCGGCACGTATCGTCGGGGAGGCGAAGGCCCGCGGCGTCACCATCAGCGCAGAAGTGACCCCGCACCATTTGCTGCTCACGGACGCTTCGGTGCTCGGCTACGACACCGCCTGCAAGGTGAACCCGCCGCTGCGAGAAGCAGAGGACGTCGCGGCGCTACGAAGAGCGCTTGCGGATGGCACCATCGACGCCATTGCGACGGATCACGCGCCCCACACCTCCTTGGAAAAGGACTGCGAATTCCCCGAAGCCTCGCCGGGCATGGTGGGGCTGGAGCTTTGCTTCGGCGCACTGCACACCTTGGTAGGAAAGGACGGCCTGACGCTCATGCGCTTGGTAGACGCGCTCTCTTTGGCCCCAGCCCGCATCGCGGGCATCGATCCGCCCGGTCTTGCACCAGGCAGCGTTGCGGAGTTCGTGTTGGTTGATCCCGAGGCACGCTGGGTACCGAAGCAACGTGGCCTCGCGAGCAAGAGCCACAACACGCCTTTACTGGAGAGCGAAATGCACGGACGCGTGCTGCTCACCCTTGCGCGCGGCGCAATTGTATTCGACGAACTGGACGCGAGCGCCCCATGAGCGCCCCACGCAAAGCCCGCCTGGCGCTGGCCGATGGAAGCGTCTTCGAAGGCTTCGCCTTTGGCGCCGACGGCAGCGCAGACGGCGAAGTTGTGTTCACGACCGGCATGACCGGCTACCAAGAGGTACTCACGGATCCCAGCTACTGCGGCCAGATCGTGACCATGACGGCGCCTCAAATCGGCAACACCGGGATCAACGCCGAGGACCACGAGGGACGCGACGTAGCGCCGGCGGTGGCGGGCTTTGTACTCCGAGACCCGAGCTTGACGACCAGCAATTGGCGCGCGGAGAGCGACCTCGACAGCTACTTGAAGCGGCACAATGTGGTGGCCATCGGCGGCATCGACACCCGCGCCCTGACAACCCACATCCGCGACAAGGGCGCGCAGAACGGCTGCATCGGAAGCGCAGACGCCGCCACCTTGATCGACCGCGCGCGCGCGCTGCCGAGCATGGAGGGTCAGGACTTGGTGCAGCGGGTCACCACTGCCACGCCCTATGCCTTCAGCGAGTCCCGCGGCAGCTGGCGAGTCCCAGAGGACGCCAGCGTCGGCGAGCGCGAGCGGCACAGAGTTGTGGCCCTGGACTATGGCGCTAAACGCAACATCTTGCGCTGTCTCGTCGACGCCGGCTTCGACGTGACGGTGCTGCCCGCATCGAGCAGCGCCGAGGCAGTGCTGGCGTTGGATCCGAAAGGCATTTTCCTATCCAACGGTCCCGGAGATCCAGCCGCCGTGGGTTACGCTATCAAGACGATCCAAGGTCTGCTCGGCAAGAAGCCGATCTTCGGGATCTGTTTGGGACACCAGTTGCTGAGCTTGGCCCTCGGCGCCCGTACCTACAAGCTGAAGTTCGGGCACCGCGGGCTGAACCAACCCGTGCAAAACCTCGAAAACCGCCGGGTGGAGATCACCAGCCAGAACCACGGCTTCGTGGTGGACGTGGAGAGCCTGGGCGGACTGGCAAAAAGCACGTATCTCCACCTCAATGACGGCACCAGCGAAGGGCTGGAGATCGCGGAGGCCAACGCGTTCTCGGTGCAGTTTCATCCTGAAGCCGCTGCCGGGCCCCACGATACGCTGCACCTATTCGAGCGCTTTCGCCGGGCCGTGGAGACGGCCGCGTGAGGCTGCCTTGCGTGGACAGCGCCTTTGGCTCACAAAGCTAGCGCAATGTCCGATCCGGCCAAGACCGTTCACTTCGTCAGCTTGGGCTGCCCGAAGAACCGTGTGGATAGTGAAGTCATGCTGGGTGTGGCCCAGCGAGCTGGATACGCCCACGTGGGGGATGCGAGCGAGGCCAATGTCATCGTCGTCAACACCTGCGGCTTCATCGACGCTGCCAAGAAGGAGAGCATCGACACCATTTTGCAGCTCGCCGAGTTCAAGCGACATGGCCGTTGTGAAAAGCTCGTGGTGGCCGGTTGCCTGAGTCAGCGCCACCCCGAAGAGCTCGCCGCGGACCTACCTGAAGTCGACCACTTCTTGGGCTCCAGTGACATGCTGCAGCTGGCGCCGGTGCTGAGTGGCACGGCGGCGCGGCTGCTGGTGGGCCAGCCCTCGGACTGGGTGGTGAGCGCGGAAGATCCCCGAGTGCTCAGCACCCGCGGCGCCAGTGCCTACGTAAAGATCGCCGAGGGCTGCAACCGCAGCTGCTCGTTCTGCGTGATCCCTTCCCTGCGGGGGAAACAGCGCTCGCGCTCCCCGGAGGACGTGGTGCGCGAGGTGGAGCGCCTCGCTGCGGCGGGCGTCGTTGAGATCAACTTGGTGAGCCAGGATACCGTCGCCTACGGACGGGACTTGCCCCGCGGCACGGATCTGATTCGCCTCGTGGAGCGCGTGGCGGACGTAGCGGGTGTGCGCTGGGTGCGGCTCTTCTATCTGTATCCGGAGAAGCTCAGCGACGCCCTCCTGGAACTCATGGCGGAGCACCCACGCGTACTTCCCTACGTCGACATGCCCTTGCAGCACGCGTCCGACGCCGTACTGAAGCGCATGCGTCGAGGGCACGGCGGCCACGCCATGCGACAGTTGGTCGAGCGCATGCGCGCAAAGATCTCAGATCTGACGTTTCGATCCGCGTTCATCGTCGGGCACCCCGGGGAAGGCGAAGCCGAGTTCGAAGAATTGATGGACTTCGTGCGCTGGGCAGAACTCGACAACGTCGGAGTGTTCCTATACTCCGACGAAGAGTCGAGCCAAAGCTTCGAGCAGGATGCAAAGGTGCCGCGCAAGACCGCGGCGGCACGCGCCAAGCGTCTGATGAAGACCCAGCAGAAGATCAGCCGCACCAAAAATCAAGCACGCGTGGGGCGGGAGCTTGACGTTTTGGTAGAAGGCCCGAGCGAAGAAAGCGAACTCGTTCTGGTGGGGCGTCATGGCGGTCAGGCGCCGGACATCGACGGGATTGTGTACCTCAGCGGGGACACCCTTCCGGGTCAGATGCGACGCGTGCGCGTCACACAAGCGACGGATTTCGACTTACTGGGTGAAGTCATCGATGAGGAACTCACCGGCGACGGATCCGGCGACGCGGCCCCTGCCCTAGGCCCCTCGCCCCTCGTTTTTCATGGCAGCGACGGGCGCCGAGTTCTGCGCACCGTTTGAGAGCAAAGCTGATACAGTCCTCTGCGGAGGTTGTTCATGCGTCGTACGTCCAAGTCCGAAGTCCTCGCTCTGTCTGGTCTCGTGCTGCTAGCAGCACTTGCGTGCAAGAAGTTCGGAGGCGGCTCCGACGAGGAGACGTCGTCGGCGTCGGCTCCTGCGAGTGGGGATTCCACCGGCGTGCCGGAATGTGACGACTATCTGGCCAAGTACTCCAAGTGTGTGGAGGACAAAGTACCGGCGGTGGCCAAGCCAGGTATCCAGCAGTCCATCGACAAGATGCGTGAAACCTATCGAACCACCGCACAGACGCCGGCGGCCAAGGCCGGCCTGGCCCAAGGCTGCACCCAGGCTCTCGAAACCACCAAGCAGGCCATGGCTAGCTACGGCTGCACTTGGTAGTCCGGCATAGGCGCTGCCCACGCTCGGCCGGCCCCTGGCGGCCGTAAAAGAACCGCCGGGGCTTCACGCGGGTACGGAGTTGCCGGCGCTTGCGCTACGGCACCCGGAACACGACGCTGGGGCTGTCGTCGGTGCCCAGGGAGTACCAGACGGAAAGCTCGTCGCCGCTCTGCGCCGGGATCACGATCACGTACGCGCCATCCTGCCCCGTCACCTGGAAACGACCCTCGTTGGTGCCGACGTTGAGGGCGTACACCGTGGCGCGAGACGTCACCGTGCCGGTGAGCGTCACGTTGCCCTGGGCGTCCGGCCCGTCGATCACCGGCTTCGAAGGCGGCGGCAGCGGCAAGGTTGGCGAGAGACATGCGCTCGCGAGAAGAGCCCACGCCGCCATTAGGATCGCTCTCCGAGAACGCACGGCCGCCATGGCCGCTAAAGCTAGCACGGCCTATTCCAGCGGATTTCTGGGGCTTTTTCCCCGGCAAGGGGCAAAAATAGCCAACTTAGTTGGCATCTAGGTGCCAACTAAGTTGGCAGTTTGCCGCCGGTGTCTTTCCGCGCGGGAAGATGTTAACCGCGAGCTCGCGTTGGACGGGACGATGCAGGATGCAGTTCCAGTGGCCTCAGCGGGCAGCACGGCCAAAGGAGCGCCCTCGAAGGGGTCCGCACTGCTACGTCGTTTGCAGGTGTTGCGCCCGCTTCCGTTGATCGTGATTGCCGCGTTCCTCTTGTGTCGTCCGGCCGCCGAGGCGCGTGGGCTCGCCGACGAAGCCGACACCGCGTCTGCTTTGGTGCGCGCGCTCCGTGGTCGCGGGCTCGAGGCCGAAGCCGCTGAAGTCTTTTGGATCGACTCGACGCCCTCGACGTTGGCCGGCCGCTTCAAGCTGGCGCGCGCGGTGGTGCGCGCGCATCGAGAATCCGAGCCCGCCGATATCTACGTAGCGACTGCCAAGCTCTCCCCGGAAGGCCGGGTCTTGAGCATGGAGGGCCTGTACAATATCAGCGATACCTCCGCTGTCGATGAACGCGCACTAACAGTCAAAGGCGAACAGGCGCGTGGGGCATCGCGGGCGGCGGCCCCCTTTTACGTTTACTATTTCCCCTACTGGGCGGCGAAGGACCCGAAACCCGCGGGGACCGGGCCCCGCCTGCAGCGCGCCCAACACGCCATCACCAATCTGCAGAAGACGGGGCAGTGCCGAGGCATTGGCAAGCGCTCCTTCAAATTGGATCCCGCGGCAGAAAAAGTCCGCCTTGCTTTCAGCACGCGCGCGCTCCTCGTGGACGCCGACGGCCGAAAGATCCGCGTCTCGGACGGCGAGATCCAGGGGCAGCGCTATCTGCGTGAGCAGGAGCACTTCGCAGCGCGTCCCGGTAACATCGTGACCTGGGCGGTGGACCGCGTCCGCGCGCTGCCGTGGTTCGGTAGCGATAAGATGCAAGCCGTCAAGGCGGTGGCCTTCGCGGGGCTCGATTGGGTGCAGCGCGCCGTGGGCACCGTCACGGGGGACGACGGCTCGTCGCGGGTGGCCGAGGAGCTGGGCGATCTGGTCAACGCGCCGCTCTCCGAATACACCGACCCGGAGACGGGGTTTCCACCCAAAGCCCTAGAGCCGATGCTGTCGCCGGCCCTGGAGAGCGAGGGCAAGTGGCGCCCCTTGGACCAGGATCCCTTCATCCTGACGAATCCGGGCGCGCCCGCACCTTTCGTCACCACCTTCATCCGTACGGATCGCAAACGCGCCTACAGTCAGATCTTCATCACGCTCTGGGATCCGCGCCAGGTGGCGTTGCACAGCGTCAGCGGCACGGTGGAACCCAAGAGCGCAACGGGAGAGACCGGAACGGGACTGGTCCCACGCACACCGGAAGTCATTTCGCGACTGGTCGCCGGATTCAACGGAGGCTTCCAGGCCACCCACGGCGAATTCGGAATGATGGCCGAAGGCGTCGTCTATTTGCCCCCGAAACCCTACGCGGCAACCGTGGCGGAGCTATCCGATGGCAGCACTGGCTTCGGCACATGGCCCGCCTCGGAAACCGTCCCCGACAACATCGTTTCACTCCGCCAGAACATGACTCCCCTGGTGATGGACGGCGTCATCAACCCGTACAAACGAAACTGGTGGGGCGGCGTGCCGCCAGGGTGGACCGACGAAGCGCGCACCGTGCGCAGCGGCGTGTGCATGACCAAAGAGAACTTCGCCGCGTACTTTTATGGGTCGAGCATCGATGCCGATCATTTGGCGCTCGCCATGCAATCGGCGCGCTGCCAGTACGGCATTCATTTGGATATGAACCCCGGCCATACCGGGCTCGAGTTCTATCGCACGGCCAAGACAGGTGAACTGCCTGACGTGGGACATAAGCTCGAGCCGCAGTGGGAAACCCGCGGCGCGATCAGCGACATGCCCGGATGGGAATTCCAAGGCCGCCGCATGCTGCGCTACATGGGCCTGATGAACTTCCCACGCTATGTCAGCCGCGAAGCGCGGGACTTCTTCTATTTGACGCTGCGTCATGTGCTGCCGCCTCCACCCCTGAGCGGCGGGGCAGGGAAAGGGGAAGGCGTGTGGTCTGTGAGCAAACTGCCGCAGCACGGCTGGCCCTATGCCATCGCGACAACAACCATCCGCCCGGATGGGAACCGCCCCGAATCCAAGGTGCGCCTGCTGAGCTTGGACCCACGCGCGCTGGCGCTGGGCGGTGAGGGCAAGACCGTGCTCACGCTCGGTCCGGCCAAGGCCGAGGGCGCCGGCTTGTTTCTTCAGGGCGGCCAGTTCGCCATCGCGCAGTCGGGCGCCCCGGGCGCGCAACGTCTGGCGTCGGGGTCCCTGACGCCAAGTAGCAGCAGCGTCGCTGCCTTGGCCATCGGGCGGGGCGGGTTTCTGTTCTACGCCGTGGTGGCCACGGCGCGCGCCTCCGCCCTGGACGGACAAATGCTCGACAAGCTGCTGGAGCAAGTGGGCGCAACCCAGCGCCTGTACCTGCAGGCACCCCTGGAAGCGGCCATCGGAGGAGAACGCGACCTGTCCGGACATCCGGTGGCCGCTCGCGCGGACGCCATCCGTCTCACGCGCGTCGCGTCTCCCGGAGCTCGGCGCATCTTCAAGGCAACGCCCATCGTTGCGCCAGCGGTGTGGTACCCACTGCAGGCCAAGCGGGTGCGCTACTTCCGCAAGCCGAAACCCGCCGAGCCGACCGAGGGCGGCGAGGGCGGCACCACCGAAGGCTCGGAGACGGCCCCGAGCGGCGGCTCGGAGACGGCCCCGAAAGGCGGCGCACCCGCGGGCCCAAGCGGAGCGTCAAGCGCAAGCCCCTAGACGGGCTGCACCGGCCCCGCGCCCCGCAGCGGAAAGTCCGGCCTGCGGGGCCCCCTCGGGCGCCCGGGCTAGCTTGCGTAAAAACCCGAAAACCTGACGCTTTTTGTGCAATAGTCCCGTAGCCCCGTGAGCATCAGCAAAAGCTACGGCCCCTTCGAGCTGCACGAGCGGATCAGCGTTGGTGGTATGGCGGAAGTGTTCCGGGCCGTCGAGACGCAGACCGGACGGACCGTTGCGCTCAAGCGCATCTTGCCGAACGTCGCCGAGGACGATGAGTTCATCGCGCTGTTCAGCGATGAAACCAAGATCGCCAGCGCGCTGCAGCACCCCAACATCGCCGGGATCGTGAGCGCCGGCGAGTTTGCGGGCGCCCACTACATCGCGATGGAATTCGTCAACGGGCGTCCCCTGCGCACACTGATCGACCGCACCGCAGCCCGCGGAGGGCGTATCCCCGTCGCGGTCAGCGTGCTGATCGCCCAGGCCGTGGCACGGGCGCTCGCCTACGCCCACGACCGCACGGACCCGTCCGGCCGCCCGCTGGGCATTGTGCACCGAGACGTGAGCCCGCAGAACGTGCTGATCTCCTACCCCGGCGAGGTCAAGCTCATCGATTTTGGGATCGCCAAAGCCGCCGGCAAGATCACCCGCACCCAGGCCGGCAACATCAAAGGCAAGGTCGGCTACATGTCGCCGGAGCAGGTGTTGGGCGCCACCGTGGATCGCCGCGCCGACGTGTTCGCCCTGGGGATCTGCCTGTGGGAGTCCCTGACGGGACAGCGCCTCTTCGACGGTCGCAACGAGCTGGCGATCATGGAGCTGATCCGGGAGTGCCGCGTGGCCGCCCCCTCTCAGTTTGTGGAGGGGATCCCCCCAGAGCTCGACCGTGCGGTCTTGAAGGCGCTCGCCAAAGACCAAAAGCAGAGGTACGCTACAGCTCGAGATTTTGAAGTAGACTTGGAATCCGTCCTCCGGCACATGCCCGGAGGCGCAGACGCTCGGCGCATCACTAGCTTCATGCGCGAGCTTTTTCCCGAGGAGACAGCGCGCTTCGGCGGCGCTGGCCAGGAGAGCAGCTGGATGAGCAAAGACGGTGGTGGTTCGGATCTGGACGTCTTCGACGGCCTCGCGAAGAAGTCGTCCAAAGCGCCGGCTCCCCCTTCCGGGCGCAATGCGCCGCCGGTCGTCAAGAAGACGCTCCTCGGCCTTGCGGCGCCAGTCGCGCCGCCGCCCTCGCGATCTTCGGGTCGCCCGATCCCGCCGCCCAGCCGGCCAAGCCTGCCGGCAGCCAGCGGACCGCCAAGTCTCCCAAGAGCTAGCGGTCCGCCGGGGCGCCCCTCCAGTCCTGGAGTGTCGCGGCCTCCACTTCCACCCGCAGCTCCTCCGCCCTGGGCTGGCGGACCGCGTTCGCCTTCGCGGCCACCCATGCCCGGGTCGTTGCCGCCGAAGCCGCCGCCCGCGGCAGCCGCCCCAGTCGACATGGACTGGGACGACGAAGACGAAAAGACTGCCGTCTTCGACAAGGCCGACGACAACGCCGGCGAGCTGCTGCGCGCCGGGCCGTCGATGCCCACGCCGCCACCTTCCTCCAAAATTGGAGCGGGCGCCGCGGCGTTGCTCGGTAAGTCGAGCGGCGCTCCGCCGCCCAGCATGCCCATGCCCCCGGTCAGCGGCGGGCCACCCATGCCGCCGCCAGTTTCGATGCCGCCGGTGGTTTCGGCGCCGCCGCCACAGATGCCGGCGCCTGCATACCCACAAGCGCAACCCGCGTCCGGTGGCGGCGCGGGCAAAACCGCGTTGATCGCCTTGGCCGCGCTGATGGCAGTTGGACTCATCGCGACGCTCATCGTGCTGATGCTTCCAAAGAGCGGCACCTTGGTGGTCACCGTAGCCGGACCTGGAAACAAGGCCGTGGACGCAGTTCAGGTGTACGTCGACGGCAGCCAGCGCTGTGATTCCTCGCCCTGCCGGGTGGCGGAGATCCCCGGCGGAACCCATATGGTCAAGGTCACCGCCGCTGGTTATCAGGCGACGGCGGATCAAGCCGTGAAGATCGCCAGCGGCGAAGACGCCGTGCTGAACGTGACCCTGGCCCGCGCCAGCGAGGGCACCGGCATTCGCGTGTCTGCGGAGACCGCAGGGGCGGTGAAGCTCTTCGTCGACGGCAAAGAGATCGGCCCCCTGCCCCAGGAGTTGAAAGACATGACTCCCGGCGAGCACGTCGTCAAGATCGTCGGGGATCGTTACGAGGCGTGGGAAAAACGCATTACCGTCGAAGACGGCAAGCTCGAAACCCTCGACCCGAAGCTGAAAGTCGTCAAGGGACTGGCGGTCATCAAGGCCGGCAACGGCGCGCAGGGAGCCCGCGTGCTGCTCGTGAGCGGGAGCGAACGCCGCCCGATCCCGTCGCTACCGATCCGCATCGACATCACGACGGACAAACCCTGGAGTGTGATCGCAACCCGCGCCGGCTACGACGACTTCAAGAAAGACATCGTCTTCGAAGACGGAAAAGCCGAAGAGACCTTCACCGTCGACATGTTCGAAAAGGGTAAATCCCCCACGGACCCGCCTTCGGCGGCGGGTGGGCCCGTTCCAGGCCCACTTCCCGGGCCGAAGCCGGGACCTGGCCCCGTCGTGGCACCGGGTCCCAAGCCGGGGCCCGGGCCTGCGCCGGCAGCAGCCGGAGACGGCACGCTAAACATCAACTCGATCCCCGTGTCCAACGTGATCCTCGACGGACGTCCCCTGGGCACGACGCCCAAAGTTGGACTCAAGGTCAGCGCTGGCAACCACACAGTCGTATTCGTCCACGCCGAGCACGGACGCAAGGTTCGCTCAGTGAAGGTGCCCGCCGGCGGCTCAGCAACCGCCGCAGTCCGCTTCCCCTAGCACCCACGCCCGCCCGCGCCCACTCTCACGCCCGCGCCCGCGCCCGTCACTGCTCTTCCCCCCAGTCCCGCCAACTCGACGCACACCCCTCCCGCCCCGGTTTCCCCGCGCACGCGCCTGCCGGACTCGGCGGCCCGATCACGAGCAACGCGTCCTTGCTAATAAAGGGCAGGTCGTCGCCCCAGATCTCGTTGAGCGCGTTGGTACGCTTCATGAGCCGATCTCGTTCGGCTTCACCGACCACTTTGCGCAGATTCCCCAGAGCAATGCGTCGCACCTCTTCATCGTCGGCGATGGCCAGGAACCGACGCAGGAACGCAATCGTCGCTTCCCGCTCTCCGGCCCGGGTGTAGATATCCGCGGCCACCACGCAGTGAAACGGCATGTTCTTGTCGTCGCCGATCAGCTCGCAAGCCCGCGCCAACGCCCGGGCCCCCCGCATGCGAAACTCCGTCTTGGTCTTTGCGTCCGGAGCCTGCCCCGGCGCCAGATACGCCAGGAACAGCCCGGCGTTTGTGTGCAGCAGACCATCCGTCGGGCGCTCGGCCATGCCGCGTTCCAGGATCTCGCGTGCTTTGACGAAGTCCTGCCAGCGTGGCGCTTTCGGCTGCATGGTCAGCAAGGTGTCGGCGAACCGATAGGGCGCGGCGAACTTTGGATCGAGGGCGTTGATCGTCTCCAGGTAGTTGCCGACGAATTCGAAGCGCCTCCGTTCTTGGAAGTGAACGCCGTACGAAACCAACACGCTCGCATAGAGCAGATCCGCAAGCGCTGCTCGGTGCCCCAAGCTCATGACCACGGTCTGCTCCGGAGATGGCAAAGCGTATACGTCGCTCTGCACCGAGACCTCATGGTAGCGCGAGGAAAGCCCGGGACGCAGCGCCCCGACGCATGCCGCCGCCCCTGCCATGACCAGTAGCGCAAACGCGCTGGACCGGAGCCCATTCGGATCACTCCACTTCACGATCGATCTCCATGGGAAACAGACCCGGCTCTTTTCCGGCCACACTATGACCTCCGATCTCAAAGGTCGACAGAAGCCCGTCCCCGTCCAAATCCCCGTGTGCCTTGGCCACGAAGCGCGCTTGGTCCGCCGCGTTTTCGCTTTCGAAAGCGAAGCTATAGGAATGTGGGATCGAAATTTCGAAGTTCAGCTCTTGCCAGCTGGGGTGGCTCCAAGTGCCCGGGGGATCCGTGACTCGCTGACCCTTGGGCACGACTTCGGGCGTGAGCGGCGCGGACGGCGGATAAGCCGCTGCCGGCGGGCGTCCAGCCGCGAGCGCGGTCGCCCGAGAGGCGATGCGGCTGAGCCCGTCGATGGGCTCCACCATGCGGGACGCCTGCAAGTTGCGCACAAACGACGGCAATGCCGTCGCCAGCACAGAGCCCAACACCGCTACAATGGCGGCGGCTTCCACAGGACTGAGGGAGCGCATGCTTGGAAACCTCTATCGCGAGCGGCTTGGTAACGCCAGCAAGCAGAAACGCGTCGCTCACGGGCGCTCAAATGCACGAAACCCCCGGGCCTTGGCCCGAGGGTTTCACACGTTTCGCCGAAGACCTAGACTCAGTCGAGGGGGTTGGTCTCGGTGAAGTTCGGCGAAGTGAAGAGCTCCACTTGGCCGCCCACGTCGCGGACTTCACCTTCAAGCTCATACAGGCCGAAGACCACACCGTCGCCGTTCAAGTCGCCCTGAGCGGAAGCCGTGAAGGTGGTGCCGACCGCCACGCCAGCGAGAGTGGCCGTGCTGACGTAGTTGTATTGGTAGTACTGGGGCTCTGCCATGGAGAACTTCAGACAGGCGAAGCCTTCGTTCTCGTTGTTGGGGCCGGTCGTGGGCTGACCGGTGGTCCACTCCACGGGGCTGGACTGGTACTTCCTGCCCTGCACACTTGCCATGGCCGCCGGCACGGGGTTGCCGGTGAGGCAGAGGCGGTTGACCACCGCGGTGGTGGTTCCCGCTGCGAGCAGCGCCGGATCCATGCCTTCGCGAGCGAACGCGCTGGACGCATCCTTCGAGATCTGGCCCAGGCTGTTCTTGGCCTCAGCGGTCTTCGAGTTCGCGATGTACTTGCGCACGCCGTAGATGGCCAGAGCGGCCAGCACGCCGACGATGGCGACCACGATCATGAGTTCGACCAGCGTAAAGCCGCGTTCGAGGTTCTTCTTGATTTTCATTTGTTTACTCCTATGCGTCTCGTTGGGGTGGCCCTTCGTCTCCTAGGAGGCGGCGGAGCCACCCAGGCCCGCTCGCATCCGTCGCTAATCACCGGACTGTCCGTCCGGATGCACTCACTCCACTTCGTCCTCGATGTGGACTCCCGAGCTGATGCCTTCACCGCGCATCAGCACGAAGTATGAAAACTTTCCGTCCCCGTTTTGATCCGCTGCCGCCTTGAGCGCGAACCAGCGCCCGGGCGTGGCCACCGCGGTGAAATCCTCCCGGGTACCGAGGTTCGGCACTGCATCTCCCGCGCCACCGGCGACGGCGACGTAGCCGAATTGCACAGGCTCGTGGCTCGTCACGGAAAGGAGCGCCCAGTTTGCAGCATCCACGTGCCCGGGGTTGGGCCATGCCCACTTCGACTTGCCGGGGATCAGATTGGTTTGCGGATAGTATGAGTTTGGCCCCGACGACGCGCTCAGATAGCGTCCCGTCTCGTCTTTGAAGCTCTCCTCTGCGGCCGCAATCGAGTTCAGCATGTGCAGCGCTTCGCTCGTCTTGGCGGTGTAGATGTATTTGCGCACGCCGTAGACAGCCAAAGTCGAAAGCACCCCTGCGATCACGACCACCACCATGAGCTCCATCAACGTGAAGGCTCTCTCTCGGCGGCGTTGGCTGCGCGTCATGGGCACCCCAGGACCTGAGCAGCTTTCGTGCCAAGGGCCGCCGCCGATTCCGCGGGAATTAGCGGTCGTGTTGGCGTGCCGGTGACAATTTTTGTCACTCCGGCCCCAAACGGTGACGAAACGCGCAGGATTTCGCTACATTCTCGGACACGCACCTACACGGACCACGCGCCGCTGCCCGCAGGTGCGGACGACGTGGCATCCCAGACGCGCCTGGTCGAGCCCCCCAGGGACGCGCGCGGCCGCGACGCCCCGCCGCCGCGACCCAAACCCCTAAGGCACCCCGCGGCTTATTCGCCTTCGTTTTCTCGGTAGATCTCGCCGCTCAGACTGGTGGCGACGTAGTACGCACGGTCGCCGTCCGCGTCCGTGTCGCCAACGGATTGGATGATGTACCAGGGCTCCGACACCTGCGCTGCGGGCGGGAACACTGGTTTCGCACCGGCGTTGGTCGGCGCAATGATCGCCGTAAACGGCGCCCCGGCCTTGACGGTGTACCCAAACTGAACCGGCGCGCTATTCGTCGGCGCGAGCAGCCGCCAGCGCTGGTAGTCGGCGCCGGCCGGCTGATCCCAGGCGTAAAGGCTCTTGCCCGGAACCGCCATGGGATACGTCGAATTCATCGTGGTGGAGACGTCCAAGTAGCCGAAATGCTCGGCCCGCCAGCGCTCCTGAGCGGAGCGAATACTCTGAATCATCGCCATCGCCTCGACGGTGCGGGAACCAAAAATATGCTTGCGAAAGATCGTGATCCCCACCGCGGCCAGCACGCCCACGATCACCACCACGACCATGAGTTCGACGAGGGAAAAGCCCCGCGCCAGGGCGCTGCGGTGCAGCCGGAGGCGGAGGCGGCGCTTTCGCAATAGATCTCTCATATGCTCAATCCTGGGGACACAAGCCCACCCGGTGGCAAGCATGCACCGTACCAAGTTTAGCTCAATGCCGCAGAAGTGACAGGTTTCCGACTGCGTGAGCAGAAATCAGCCCTCGGATCCCGGATCCGGGTCGTCGCTGCTCTCTGCGTCGTCGTCCGACGAGAGTCCGTGCTTCGCCAGCCGATAGCGCAGCGATCGGAACGTGACCCCCAGGAGCCGGGCGGCCGCCTTGCGGACCCCACCCGTACGCTCGAGGGCCTCCAGTAGCAGTCGCCGTTCGGCTTCGGCCAAAACTTCATCCAGGGCAATGCCGCTTCGGGGCAACGAGATGAGTGCTGGCGCGGGGGCGCCAGCCATGCCGCTGACTTCTTCGGGCAAGTCACCGAGCCCGATGGCACGTGCCCCCGCCAACGCCACCGCTCGCTCGACGATATTTTCTAGCTCCCGCACGTTGCCTGGGTACGGGTAACGCTCGAGGGCGCGCAAAGCGTCGCCGGTGAACCCCACAACGTCTTTGCCCATTTCCGCCGCGAAGCGGCGCACAAAACCATCAGCGAGCACCACAACGTCTTCCCGACGCTCGGAAAGCGGCGGCAACACCACCCGGATCACATTCAGACGGTAATACAGATCCTGGCGGAAGCTGCCGTCGGCCACGTCGGCCTCGATGTCGCGATTGGTCGCGGCGATCACGCGGACGTCGACCGCAGTTTCCTGAGTGCCGCCCACAGGCCGCACCGCTTTTTCCTGCAGAACGCGTAGCAGCTTGACCTGCAGACTGGCGGGTAGCTCGCCGATCTCGTCAAGCAAGAGCGTGCCACCATGCGCGTCGCGGAATAGGCCGGGCTGTTTGGCGTGCGCGCCGGTGAAGGCTCCCTTTTCGTGCCCGAAGAGTTCGCTTTCCATTAGCGCCTCGGGCAGCGCGCCGCAGTTGACCACGCGGAAAGGCCCGTCCTGCCTGTCGGACTGTTCGTGGATCAGGCGAGCCACTCGCTCCTTGCCGGTCCCGCTCGCACCGGTGATCAACACCGTGGTGCGCGCCTTCGCAATACGCTGCACCAGATCGATCACCTTGCGCATGGCTAGGCTGCGGCCGACGATGGACTTGGGCGGATCGGCAACCCGTGCGCGCAGGGATGCGTTCTCTGCAGACAGGTCGTGCTTTTCGACTGCCTTCTCGACCAGCGCAGCCAACTCCGACGGTTGGAACGGTTTGGTGACGAAGTCGTAGGCACCGGAGCGCATCGCCTCAATGGCGTTTTGCACGCTTGAGTGGGCAGTGAGCAGTACCACCTGCGTTGCCGGGTTACGCCGTTTTGCTTCCGAGAGCACATCTAGGCCCGAACCGTCGGGCATCGACAGATCCGTCAGCACCACGGGGAAGGGATGCGGCGTCGTACGCAGCGCCTCTGCTGCGGCGCGATACCCCGGCGCTGCGACGACACTGAAGCCTTCACGCTTGAACAGGATCTCGAGCATCTGGCGGATCCCCGGCTCATCGTCGACCACGAGCAACTTACGTGGGGGCGGCACGACGGACTGCATCGACGAATTCCTTACCACACATAGCTCGGCCGATATCTGGGCGCGGCGGCACCGGGCCTAGCGGGCCTGGATCTGGGGGCGGCCTTGCCTTCTGCCGGAAACCCCATCACTCTAATAGGACATTAGCTTCAGATTAGTCCTTATGTTCTACCGTCCCAAGACTTGGATCTTCGCTTCCTGCGCCATCGCCCTGTTGGCGACGTCCTGCGGTGGAGACGATGCGAGCGCCATCAATAGCGGCGGCTCGGGCGGTAGTGGCGGCTCGGGCGGTGGCGAACTGCCGGCCACCCTCGGCTTCGACGAAGCCGGCACCCTGCTCCTCGCGCCGGGCGAACGACGTGCGGTCACCGTGATTGCCACCCCGGCGCGGCGGTACGAGATCCGTTTGGCGCTGCAAGGTGACTTCCGCGATGCCTCTCTGAGCAAGAGCGAAGTCTCGACGGGCGCCGATGGCAGAGCCAGCTTCGAAATACTCGGCCCCAGCGCGCCCACGGCGTTTTCGGTGCGCGCCTCTGTTGACGATCAGGTCTTTGCCAAGCAGGGTGTCTCGGTCAGTGCCGACGGCTTTGCGACCCTGCGGATTGACCCGGCCTACAGCGGAAAGCGCCCGGTCAGCGACTGGGTCGCCAGCGTGCGCACCGGGACGGCCTGTGCGGAGCTCCTTGGCAACCCACCGGAAGACGGCGACCTGGTGGGCACCGCACCCGCCGAACAGTCCCCCGAGATCTCGTCGGTGCCCGTGGGCCCCGCGCTTGCGGTGACGCTTCGCGCGGGCCAATACCTCAGCGGCTGCAAAGACATTTCTGAACTCAGCGCAGGCGAGGTGACACCCGTCAGCGTCACCGTCACGGACGTCCCCATCAAAGTCGACGAGACGGACTTGTTCGTCACGCTGACCGTCGGCCAGCCGAGCACGCCCTGGGCGCAGCTCTTCGCTTCGACGCTCACGGCGATGGACGACAGCGTCGCTTCCGGGGGTCAGGACGACGTCGACGCGCTACTGAACGCGATGCATGCCGCTGTGCCCCCAGCCGACGCCGACGCATTTGCGGCCTTGCGGAGCAACGAAGCCTGGGACGACGTGGTGCGAACCAAGCTCGGCCCGGGCGCCAACATGGTCTTGCGCACCAAGCTGAAAAGCTGGCTCACTCAAGGCATGACCGAACTGAGTGGGAGCGTGTTGGCGGGTCGCTTGCTCTCGGCGGGTCCAAGCGCGTCGGGCAAGGCGTTCCTTGAGATCCAGTCCTTCGCAGGCGTCAGCGCAGCCTCGGCCGGCTTGCCCGACAACCCTGGGGCGAGTTGGTCGGCAGATCCGGGGGACACCGTGCTGCTGGGGGCCAAGCTCTATGTGCTCCCGTCCCGGTTCGTCGGCGCGGCGGCGCGCGCCCCTGCCCTGCTCGAAAACCCCGGAGCCAGCAGTCTTGGCGTTGCCCTCGGGATCGCACTGCCTTGCGTAGACGTGGCCCAGGTCATTGCGGAGGCTGGCAAGGACGCAACGCTTGCCCACGGCAATTGCGATAGCGTGTGTATGCGCGCCCTGTGTGAAGCCGGCGTCGCGAGCATTTGGACCGCGGCTCGGGACGCTTCAGCCAGCACGACCGCGCAAGAGGCTTCCCTGGCCATCAGCGCGACGGGTGCCGCGATCGTCGACGATCAATCTCGCCCGGCGAGCTTCGAAGGCAGCTGGGTCGGCAACTTCTCAGTCGGGACCGCAACGTCCAACGTGGGCGGCGCCATCAACGGTTCCAAGCCGTTGCCGCCGCGGTAGCCGCACCAGGCCGATAGCCCGATAGTCGCTAGACCGGACCGCACTCACGGCGCGCGGTGCACAGCTCAAGCACGAAGGCGTAGGCGCGCAGGGCATGTTCGCTACTCACGGACTGCGAGCGTGCCTCCCGCACGACACTGCGAAATGACACGTAGCGTCTGCCAGGCACTCCCAACATGAGCACCATCAGCGCGGGATCCCTGGGTGCATCCGCAGCTCCCGACAGTGGGGTGGCTGCGCTGGCCAAGATCCGCGCGACCAGACGGTCCATGGCCAGAATCGCAGAGGCCGCGTCCCCCACGCCGAGGGCCCGCTCCACCTCCGAAGCCAGGCCGCGCTCCGCAGCGGAAAACAACGGCGCGAAACTCAGGCCGTTTGTGGATTCCAGGGACGCCACCCAGGACACATCCACGGCGCGTTCGCTCGAATTGGGCGCCCGACTCGAAGGAATACTGGGCCAGGTGGAACGGCGGACCATCGGCTTTTCCGGAAGCGGCGACGCGGGCGCCGCCGCGGGACGCGACGCTTCCCCGGACGACGGCGGCGCGGACG
>CALMUT010000236.1 GCA_937872925.1 uncultured Myxococcales bacterium
GGTCGAGCAAGTGGGCGAAGTACCCCCGTTTGTGAGCATTTGGGAGACATGGCCCCGCGCACGAGTTCCGTCACCACGCGTCAGCCCTTTAGCAACAACCTTCCCGAGCAAGAGCGAGCGGGCCGGGCCCCGCGAGCGAGGGGGAAACGGCGGGGGACCTTCCCCCGCTTTCGGGCCAAAAAAATCCGCAGTCAGGCGGAAACGATCGATCACGCGTGACCCGCGCCGCCCCAAAGACTCTTGGCCCAATGCCGGGCACTGCCACGACCCAAACAAAAAGAACTCGCTCAGAAACGCGCGAGGGCCCACGCCCAGGCGGGCACGGTCATGAGCGAGATGGGGACGCCTAGGCCGACCATCAAGCTGGCTAGACGTGGACTGAGGCCCGCTTCGATGGCCAGCAGTGCACCGGTGATCATAGGAGCCATGGCCGCCTCGGCGATGGTGACACTTGTGGCGCGGCCGGGTTGGCCCAGCCAGAGTAAGAGCAGCGCGGCAACGACGGCGGGTGCGATCAAGAGCCGGACGCACAGGCCGATGGCGGTCTTGGCTCCATCTTGAGCGAGCGCGGCCATGTCGAGGCGCAGCTGGAAGCCCACGCTCAGAAGTGCCAAGGGCACGACCAAGACCGCGAGCCCTTCCAGCGTGAGGGTGAGCGCCTTGGGAAAAGCGACGGAGTGCAGCAGAAGCGCGGCGACGAAAGCGATGAAGGGCGGGAAGGTGACCAGCTTACGCGTCATGCTCGCGAGGGACGGTCGGCCCTGGCCACTGCCGTAGGCCGCGATCAATACGCCTGCGGACGCGAGCACGATGAACTGACCCTGATCGACCCACACCGCCATGGCCAAGCCCGCTTTGCCATACAGCGCTTCGACCAAGGGGAATCCCACGAAGGAGGTATTGGCCAGGCCCGCGGTCAGCAGCAGACAAGCAGTGACTTCGCGAGACCAGCCCAGGGCGCGGCCCAGGGGGATCAACACGAGCATGGCGACCACAAGCACGACCCAGGGCGTGAGCAGCGCCATCAACAGTTGTTCCGAGGGGGTGGTCGAGAAATCTACACCGCGGATCGCCACGATGGTCAGCGCGGGCAGCGCCACGTCGATCACCACGCGGGTGAGGACCGTCGGTGTCGCTTCCGGGAACCGGCCCGAGCGGCGCGCAAGCGCGCCGACGACCAAGCACACCACGACGAGCAGAAGGTTCTCCAAAGTCGCTCCGGCTGCCACTGTAGATCAACCGGAGGCGCTTCGGGCTCAAAGGCGGAAGCGCCAGGCCTGTCGCCGTTGTGGCCGTTCGCTTTCCGTGGGAGCGCCCCGGGGAACATTCTCTGACAATCGCCACGCGGTCGGCTATGACCATCGCGTGAAGCTAACGCAGTGGATGACGCCTTTCGTCTTCCGTGGGAGCGCCCCGGGGAACATTCTCTGACAATCGCCACGCGGTCGGCTATGACCATCGCGTGAAGCTAGCGCAGTGGATGACGCCTTTCGTCTTCGGGCTCCTGATCGTCGGGTGCAGTTCTGAGGAAGCGGCGAAACCGAAAGCGTCGCCGCCGAGTTTCGAAATGGCGGGGCCCCTGGGAGTGGCGCATACGCGCTTCGACCTGTCGGATACGGCACGCACGCGCGACTTGAGCGTGACCGCTTGGTATCCCACAGACGCCGAGACTGGCGGGAGCGCGCCCATCGAGAGCCTGCTTGCGGCGGGGCCGGATCGGGATGCATACGCCGCGCTAGTGGCCGCCGCGCCGTTGGAGTGTGCCACTCGGAGCATCGCGTCGACGCCGGATCTCGCTCGGAGCGCGGCGCAAAGCAACTGGCCGCTCATCGTGTTTTCGCATTGTCACAACTGCTTGGCCCTGTCTGCAGCCAGCATCGCAGAGCGCCTGGCGAGTCACGGCTTCATCGTCGTTGCCCCCGACCACGCGGAGAACACTTTGTTCGACAAGATCGCGGGCACCGCGGCGGGGCTCACCAAGGAGTTCCTACAGACGCGCGCTTCGGACGTGCGCTTCGTGATGGATGTGCTGCTCGATACTGGCGCGCAAGCCGTACCCAAAGTACTGCGGGGCGCCGCGGATCCGGAGCGCGTCGGGGTCTTTGGCCACAGCTTCGGCGGTGTGACCACGGGCCTAGTGTTGCAGGACGATCCCCGGCCGCTCGCGGGGCTGTCTATCGCAGCGCCGATGGAAAACCCGTTGCTCCCCGGCGTGAGCATGACGCAGATCCAAAAGCCGGTGCTGTTCGTGCTGGCTCAAGAGGACAACAGCATCGGCGAGATTGGGAATAACATCCTGCGCAGCAACTTCGACGCCGGGAATCCGCCGCTGGTGAAGGTGGAAGTGGCCAACGCCGGGCACTGGTCGTTCTCGGATATCTGCGCGCTGACCAGTGATTTCGGCGCTGGCTGCGGAGACGCGCAGCGCCAAACCGATCCCTCGGAAACCTTCAGCTATTTGCCCGTGTCTGACGGCATCGCGCTTTCAGCGGCGTACGTCACGGCGTTCTTCAGTGCGGAGCTCAAAGCCGATGAAGGCGGGCGGGCGTACGTGCGGGAGGCGCACCCGGAAAAGCTCGCGACGGTCGCCGTGCGTGACTGAGCGTCTTCTGCCCCGCGCTCAGAACCCGCAGATGCTCACTGCGTCGCTGCAGCAGTCGCCCAGAGAGACGCAACTGACATCGCAGTAGCAAGCCGGGTCGCTGCCGGGGGCCGCCGCGCTGGAGCCGCATAGCCCGCTGCAACTCGGTCCACTTGGAGCGGGTGTTGGCGGAGGCGGAGGCGGCGGCGTGCTGGCAGCGCAGACGGCGCTGAAGTCCGCGCAACAGTCGCCGTTGGAGCTGCACGCAGTGTCGCAGTAGCAGTTGGGGTTGCTGCTGGGCGCCGGCTCCGCGCTGCCGCAATGGTTGGCGCAGCTGCCCGTGCTGCCACTGGGCTCTGGCGCTTCGGGCGCGGTTTCCGGGAGCTCACTCGGGTTTTCGTTGGGGTTGTCGCTTGGGCTGTCTGCGGGCGGCGCGCCGCAAGTCGAGCCCAGCGCGAAGCCCGCTGCCGGGGACTTGGCGAGACGTGCTGCCGTGGCCGGACCGTACTGCCCGTCTTCGGCGATCTTGTCTTGGGGGTGGTTCACGTTCCAAAGCATCTGGAAGGCTTTGACGTCGACTCCCTTCAAGTTGGCGATTCCGGAACCCACGTAGTCGAAGTGGACTTTGTCTTTGGAGCCGAACCACTTGAAGCCACGAGACTCCAGGGCGGTGCGCCAGGTTGCATGCTGACTGGTGTCGAGGGCTAAGCCGGACTCGTGGTTGGAGCTGCCCGGCTTCGCAGCCAAAGCCACGCCGCATTTCTTCTTCTTGCTCCACTCGTAGAGCACGAATTGCTGTGCCACCGTGCGGAACATCGAGTTGATGCCGAGATGCTTCGAGGGATTCGCGTCCAGGGCGGCCACCAGCGCGTCCCGGGCCGGGGACTGCATGTAGGCGAAGGTTGCGTCGCTCTTGGAGACGTTGGCGCGTTCGGGCAACGCCGCCATGGAGTTCGGCGAAATACAGTTCATCTGTGCGACGATTTGTTCGCTCAGCCCTTGCACCGACGATGTCGAGCAGCTTGCGTTGATGGCCTCGGTGACGGTGGCATTGGCCGTCAGCGTTGCGCGGCCCCGATCAAGATCCGGCTCCGTGGCATCCACTTCGCCTTCTTCGGTGGGAGGAGCCGTGGCAGCGACGCAGCTGCCCAACGCGAGCAAGGAGCTGAGCAGGAGCAGGCGGCAAGCCGTGGTCAGCGCGGTCGGGAAGATGGCCATGCCCGGCACATCGCAAATCGCGGGCCAACGGGCCTCGTCGCAAATTCGGCCGGATCTTGGGCTTCCGAGTCAGCGCTCCCGCACTTTGTCCGGACCCGCAGCCCCGTCGTCCGGACGGAGACGCATTGGGAGGCCGCGGTCTTGGGGCTTAGGGCGAGCCGCGTACGATCATGACGCCAAGGGCGACGAGGGTCAGTGCAAGCAATACGTTGACACGAGCGAAAAGCGATGCCTTGCGGCGTGCCGACTGAGCCTCGGGAGAACGTGGATTTTTGGCGATGGCGTCGGTGGCGCGTGGGCCCATGACGAAGTCGTGCACTGCGCTGACGATCAATACGACAACGAAGACGCTCAGCTTCGTGAGTACAGTGTGGCCCGTGGATGACGCGAGCCATTCGCTGCGTGTGAAATCCCCCAAGCGCACACCGCGGACCCAAAGGTTGAAGGTTCCCGTGACGAGCACGATGAGAAAACACACCCACGCGACGTTGCGAAAACGGTCGCCGGTCTCGCGTAGGAAGACCGCTGCATCCACGCGTCCGCCCTTTCGCAACCAGGGAACGACGACCAGCACCAAGAACAGCATGCCGCCCACCCACACGGTGGCGGCAATGATGTGTAGCCATACGGAAACGAGATAGAGCGTGTGCATGAGACGATGAAGCGCAAAACTCGCGGCGCTTCGCGCTCGAATAGCACACTACCCGACATGTAGGTGCATAAGCGTGGACCCTCCCACCGCGCGCCGCCGCGCGACCGAATTTGTTGCAGCGTAGCGGTCGTGGCATTCTTTACGCATGCGGCGGGCTGGACTTGGGATTCTGATCTTGATCGGCGGCGCGGGCGCCTGGATCGGTTGCAGCGGCACCGAAGGAGGCGGCGGCGCGGGCACCGGAGCAGCCGGTGGCGGAGCGGCTGCGGGTGCAGCGGGTATTGGCGCGAGTGCGGGCGCCGCGGGCACGTCAAGCGGTGGCGGCGCGGGCACGTCAAGCGGCGGCGGCGCCGGCACCAGCAGTGGTGGCGCCGCAGGCAGCGGCAGCGGTGGTGGTCCCACAGACGCCGGCTTTCCCGACGTGAACTTCACCTACGATGGCAGCGGTGTGGTCGAAGAAGACGCCTGCGCGGCCGTCACAGTCGCGGCCGAACTCGTGCCTCTCGATCTCTACGTCGTGTTGGATCGCTCCGGCTCCATGGTGAATCCGAGCCTGGGCCCGTTGCGTTGGCCGCCGGTGCGCGACGCATTGAATCAGTTTTACCAGAGCGCGCAGGCCAAGGGCATCGGTATCGCCTTGACCATGTTTGCGCATCCCAGCAAGAGCCAGTGCGTGGCGACTAGCTACCAGGTGCCGATGGTCGCCATGGCGGCCCTGCCCGGCAACGCCAGCGGCCACGCCATCACCCTGCAGAACACGATGAATTCCAACGCGCCCGTGTTGGGCGTGGGCACGCCGACGCAGTCCGCGATGCAGGGCGCCGTCACTTTCGCGAAGAGCCATAAGAACGCCAACCCAGCGCGCAGCGTGGCAATCATTCTTGCAACCGACGGCATCCCGGGCGCGGCCGGCTGCAGCGGTCAAGCGGCGTCCGGCGTGCAGAGTGCCATCGCCGCCGGATTCACCGGCACGCCGTCGGTCCGCACCTTCGTGATCGGGATCGATCCCGACGCGACGATGAAAGCCAACATCAACAGCTGGGCGGCGGCGGGCGGCGGGCAGTCCTTCGACGTGGCCACCGCAGGCGGTTCCACGCAGTTTCTCCAGGCCATGAAGAACATTCAAGGGTCGCTTTTGGGCTGCAGCTTCAACATGCCGAAGCCCAGTTCCGGCGTGGTGCAACCCGACAAGGTCAAAGTGGTGTTCACTCCGGGTTCGGGCGGGCCCACTCAGCTACCGCGAGTCAACAACAAGGCGGCGTGCAGTGGTCCCGGGTGGTTCTACGACAACAACACGACCCCAACGACGATTGAGCTGTGCCCCGCAAGTTGCACCACGGCGCAGGCGGATCCGAGCGGAAAGATCGACATCGAGCTGGGCTGCTTGGGCTCCTGAAGCGGCGATCGTCCGTGGCCTTCCGCGGCGACGACCCTTGCCATTTGAGGCGTGAGTCGCGAAGCTGGGTGCCTGTTGGAGCACGCGTGCTTTCATGACCCTGCACTATCGCAACTGCCCTCTGTGTGAAGCGACGTGCGGGCTTTCCATCGAAACCGAAGGCGACCGCGTGGTGAAGATCCGCGGTGACGAACAGGATAGCTTCAGTCGGGGCTATTTGTGTCCGAAGGGCGTGGCGCTGCAGGACTTGCACGAGGACCCGGATCGGCTGCGACGGCCGCTGCGTCGGACGTCGAAGGGCTTCGAGGAGATCGACTGGCCGTCCGCCCTCGACGAAGCGGCCAGCATGTTGCGGGGTGTGCAGGAGCGCCACGGTGACGACAGTGTCGCTGTGTATTTGGGCAATCCCACGGTGCACAACGTTGGGGCGATGCTGTTTGGTCCCCCGCTGATCCGAGCGCTGCACACGCGCCAGCGGTTTTCCGCGACTTCCTTGGACCAGCTGGCGCACCACCTCACGGCATGGGCCATGTACGGGCACCAACTGTTGATCCCGATCCCGGATCTTGAGCGCACGCGCCTCTTCTTGGTCCTGGGTGGCAACCCGGTGGCGTCCAATGGATCCCTGATGACCGTGCCGGATGTGCGCCGCCGGCTCTTGGAACTGAAGGCGCGTGGCGGCAAGCTCGTCGTAGTCGATCCCCGGCGTACCGAAACCGCGGACATCGCTAGCGAGCATCACTTCATCGTGCCGGGTACGGACGTGTTCTTGCTGCTGGGCATGTTGCAAACGCTATTCAGCGAGGGGCTGACGCGGCCGGGGGCACTTGCACAACACACCGACGGGCTTGCCGTCGTTCGGGCCGCAGTGGCCGGGTACACGCCGGAGCGTGTCGCGGCGTGCACGCGGGTCGAGGCTGAGACCATTCGACGCCTGGCACGAGATCTTGCCGCTGCTGACGGCGGCATTGCCTACGGGCGCATGGGTTGCTCCACGCAGATGCACGGCGGTTTATGCCAATGGCTGATCCAAATCCTCAACCTAGTCACGGGCAACTTGGACCGACCTGGCGGCGTGCTCTTCACGCGACCGGCGCTCGACGTGATGCGCGCGGTGAGCCGGGGAAGCTTTGGCCGCTGGCGTTCGCGAGTGCGTGGCTTGCCGGAGTTTGGTGGCGAGCTACCAACGGCGACCCTGGCCGAAGAAATGGACACGCCGGGCCCGGGCCAAATCCGCGGGCTGCTGACCCACGCGGGCAACCCGGTGTTGTCCGCGCCGAATGGCCGCCGTTTGGACGCCGCTCTGGCAGAGTTGGAAGCGTTCGTGGCCGTGGACATCTACGTGAACGAGACCACGCGGCACGCGCACCTGATCTTGCCGCCGACGGGGCCACTGGAGCACGCCCATTACGATGCGGCCTTTCACGCGCTGTCGATCCGCAACGTTGCCAAATGGTCAGACGCTGTGTTTGAGCGCGCTCCAGACGCACTTCATGATTACGAGATCTTGGGCGGGCTGACGGAGCGTATGCTCGCGCTGCGCGGTGCGTCCTTGGGCCAACGCGCCACGGCGCGGATGCAGCGTGGGCTTGGACCAGCGAAGCTCGTGGATTTGGGGCTGCGCGCGGGCCCCTACGGTCTGCGCCGCGGACGTCGCGGACTCAGCGTGCGCGCGCTGCGAGCCGCTCCCCATGGCGTCGACCTGGGCCCTCTGCAGTCCCAGTTGCCCGACGCGCTCCAGACCAAGGACGGTCGGATTCAGGCGGCGCCACGGATCTTCATGGAGGCCCTGGAGCGCCTCGATTTGCCGGAGGTGACCGCGTCGGATGCGCTGAGCTTGATCGGTCGCCGCGAACTTCGCACCAACAACTCATGGATGCACAACGCGGCGCGGCTAGCGGGCGGCCGTGATCGGTGCACGGTGTGGATCCACCCCGACGATGCCGAGAAGCGCGGCATCCGCGACGGGGCGCAGGTGCGCGTGACTTCTCGGGTGGGCAGCGTTGAGCTAGCGGCGAGCGTGACCGACGCCATCGCGCCGGGCGTGGTCTCGATCCCCCACGGCTTTGGTCATAATCGTGAAGGGATCCGACTCAGCGTCGCCGAAAAGCACGCCGGCGTTAGCATCAACGACCTGACGGACGACCAACGGGTGGACGAACTGACTGGCGCCGTCGCGTATTCGGGTGTGCCAGTCACCCTGACGGGGATCTAGGAGCCCGGGGGCATGCGTGTGCATGCGCGGGCGCGCGGCTACGGCTTGAAGCGTTGCTTCAGGGCTGCGAGCTCTTCGTCGATGGCCTGCGCCTCGGCTTGCGTCTGTGCTTCGCGAGACGCAGCCTCGCGGACACGCTGTTCCTTTTCCAAGGCGGGGTTCGGCGCTTCAGATGGCAGCTTCGCGACCCGGGGCTCAGCGTCTGCCGCGGCGCTCGGCGCGGGCGCGTCTGCGCGCTCTCGGCGTTTGCGCCAGCGATACCGGCCGTACAACATGGCCAAGCCAACCAGGCCGGCGAGCAAGAACCACTGCCAGTAGTTCACCACCATCCCGATCACGCCAAGCACGACGAGCAAGCCGATGATGCCAAATATCACCAGCTTCGTTCGCTTGCGTTTCTTGAGAGCCGCTGCTTCTGCGCGGTCTTCATCGCTGGAGACCAGACCTGCGAGGGCGCGCTTGGTCACGCTCTTGCCAGCCGCGAGCATGGCGTCCGTTTTCAAGTCGTCCGCGACACGCTTCAGATCATCAGACATGGCCGCTCATCGACAGCAGTTTGACCGATAACACCGCAGCCGTCCGCAGTTTATTCGCGATGCGGCTTGCCGGCCGGTCGCTGGTTCTTCCGCCTTCAAGCCTCGGGCGCCGCAGTACTGGCACACGGACGAAATCTGAGACAGGGTCGAGCCGAATGTCGTCGGAACCACCGCCGTCCGCATCCGAGCGCCCGAGCCGTGCGGTGCCGAGTGCCGCGCCGCCGATGTTGTTGGCGGAACGCGACGAGTTCATCGGTCGTGAGGCAGAGCTAGCGGAGTTGTTCGAACTCTGGGACACAGGGGTGCGACTGTGCTCCATCGTCGGTACCGGGGGCGGCGGCAAGACGCGCCTTGCGACGGTATTCGCGCGTCAGTTGTCCGACTCGGAGCGCGCGGTCGAAGCAGTCACGTTCTGTGATCTGTCCGCTGCGCGCAGCGCGATGGACTGTCTGAACTCCGTGGCATGGGCATGTGACATCACGTTGCCCCGCCGCGGCGACACCGAGGCATTGGTCGCGCATCTTGGCCAGGTCCTGGCACGACGCGGCCCCATGCTGCTGGTGCTAGACAACACCGAGCACTTACTGGGCGTGGCCCGAAGCATGCTTGAGACCTGGCTCGACTTGGCACCAGAGTTGAACTTGCTCGTGACGACTCGGGAGCGGCTGCGCGTGCGTGGCGAACACTGTATCACCCTGGGGGCGCTCGCGCTGCCAGACCCCAAGGCGACACCCGCGGACATCTTGAATACCGATTCCGTACGACTGTTTCTGGCGCGGGCGCGAGCGGTGCATCACGAGTTTCCTGCAGACGAGCAACTGGCGCCCGTGTTGGCCGAGCTGATGCTCAAGCTGGAGGGGCTACCGCTGGCCATCGAACTGTGCGCGGCTCGCAGCGGAGTGCTGGGGCCCGCCGAGCTTCTGTCTCGCATCGAGCGCCGCCTAGAGACGCTGGTGAGCCGCGTGGCTTCGGTACCCCGGCACGCTACGCTGCGGGCCGCGTTGGATTGGTCGTGGCAACTGCTAACGCCAGAGCAGCAGCGCGCCATCGGCCAGTGCGCGGTATTTCGCGGCGGCTTCGATTTGGCGGCGGCCGAGGCGGTTTTCGATCTGGAAGAGCCGGCCCTAGACATGCTCGAAGCGTTGATCGACAAGTCGCTGATCAAGACGCAAGCCGGCATGGGGGGGCAGCGGCGCTACTCCCTCTTGGAAAGCGTGGTCGAACTCTGCAATGAGCGGGCGGACGCCGGGGAAAAGCGCGCGGCGGAGGAGCGCCACGCTCGGTACTTCCTCGAAGTTGCTGCGCTGTGGGCGGAGCGTGCACTTCGAACCGGCGACAGCAAGAGCCGGGAGCTGCTCGAGATCGAGTCGCAGAATCTCCTGGCCGTGCACGCTCGCGCTTTGCAGCGCGCGGCGCACGGAGAAAGCCTGGCCGCCGCGCTCTGCCTCGAACCGCTATTCACTCGGCACGGGCCTTTGGGGCGGTTCATCGAACTGCTCGACGCAGCGATCCCGAGCGACACGGAGGTGACAAGCGACGCAAGCGTGCGCCGCGGCTGGCTTGCACGGGGGATCGCAAAGCGTAGTTCCGGTGATTGCGCCGGTGCGGCGATCGATTTGGAACGGGCGCGGAAGTCCGCGTCGGACCGCACGGCGGTGTGGGCGTCGGCGCAACTTGGAGTCGTGCATCTAGTGTTGCAGCAGCACGAAGAGGCGGAAGCGTGCCTGAGTGCGGCGACGGACCTCGCCAAAGCCCTCGGGGACGACTTTGCGACGGGGCAGGTGCACGCGGCCTACGCCATCCTGCGGGGCGCGCAGCAGCGCTTCGATGAAGCCTTCGACCACGACCGCCACGCCAGCACGCACTTCCGACGCAGCGGCGCCACCAGCGACGAAGCCATCATGCAGTTCTTCCGAGGGTACCTGCATCTGGAACAAGGTTCCTTGGCCGAGGCCGAGCACTACCTTTCCGTCGGGCTGTCGGCCCTAGGCGAAATTGGCGAGCGACGTCTGGAGGCGCATGCCCTTGCAGATCTCGGCATGTTGCGCATTGAGCAAGGGCGCTGGGATGACGCCGCCGAGTGTCTGAACCTGGCGCGTGAGATTGCAGCTAACGTCGGTGACGATCACTGCCGGGGTCTTTCCCACGGCTACGCCGGGCAAAACGAGCTGGAGCGCGGCGCCCTGGAGCCCGCACGGGACCACTTCGAGCGCGCAGTGCAAGTGCTTGCGGCCGTGGGGGATCTGCGCTGGGTCGCGCAGTATCGGGCTGCGCTTGCCTGCGTCGAAACACTGCTCGGGCGCGAGGTGTTGGGACGTGAACTGTTCGAAGAGGCTGCCCGGGAACTAGAGTTCGCCGGCAAAGGCGACGACCGCCTCATCTTCGATGGTTGGCGCGCGGCGTGTGCGGCGCGCCAGGGCGAAGCCGGACCTGACGCGACGGGACTAGCGCAGGCGTTCTTCGAGCGCTCTCCAGAGAGCACGCACTTTCAGTTTCGCGCAGTGGCCCGGGTCCTGCGCGGATCGCAGCGGGGTTCAGCGCGCTGTTTGCGGATCGCGGACGACGCGTCGTGGTTCGAAATCTCTGGCCAACGCGTCTCTCTCGCGCGTCGTGGCAATCTGCGGCGGATCTTGTTGGCCTTGGTGCTCGCCCATGAGAACGACCCAGCGGCGGCGAGCGACGTCAGTGCGCTCTTCGAAGCCGGCTGGCCGGGGCAGCACATCAACGCGTCTTCGTCCCACCGCGTGCATGTCGCCATGGCGACGCTGCGCAAGCTTGGCCTGGGCGAAATGCTGGTCACGCACAGTGAAGGCTACACGCTGTCTCGTGAGCTCACGCTGCAGCGCGTGGCGGCCCGCGGGCCTTGAGAACACGGAGTTAGAGCATTCGAGAGAACTGATCCCGAGAGCAGCGCCTAGTACACGTCTTGGCAGCTGCCGCTCACACCGCTGCTATCCGGTTGGCAGGCTCCGCCCTTTGGCTCCTGGCAGGCAATGTCCGGGCAAGCAACGCCGACGCCACACTTCTGCGCGTTCCAGAAGTAGGACAGGTCGTTCAAGTTCTTCAGCGCCTCGGTATTGCCGGGGTTCACGTGAGTGTCGCCGCAGGGGCATTGGAGCTCGTTGGGAACTTTCGCAGTACACTGCTCGGAGTCGATCGCGGGGTTGCAGACCTTCGCCTTCGCGATGGTTTCAACGTAGGCGGTTTGCAGCGACGCGCACGGCGCGCCGCCGCCGCCCGGTGCGCCGCCGCTGCTTGCGCCGCCGCTGCTTGCGCCGCCGCCTCCGGGTGCGCCACCGCCGCCCGTGCCCCCAGTGGTCGTGGTCGCGCCGCTGCCGCTGCCGCTGCCGCTGCCGGAAGTCCCCGCGACGTTGCCGCCGCCACCGGTCCCGCTTCCGCCAGTGCCTGCGCCACCGCTGCCGCCGCTGCCGTCGCCCGTGGACTCACCGCCGCAGGCCAGAAAGAGCAACGCCGTGATCGTGATCCAGGGGGACTTCGACATGGCCGTCAATATAGCACCGTTGCCCGGTGAGCCAACGCACCCGCTTTCGGGATGCAGCGAACCTGGCTACGCTTTCTTGGGTGTCCCCAAACGAGCAAGCCAGGAGCATCCATCACGGCGATGCCCGGGCGTGGCTGGAAGCAAACCCAGCGGAACCCGGCATGAGCGTGGTGACGTCGCTGCCGGACGTTTCGGAAAAGCCAGGCGCAGCGGAAGCATGGGGCTTCGAAGGTTGGAAAGCATGGTTTGGAGCAGCCGTGCGCCAGATACTGCGCTGGACCCCCGAGCACAGCGTCGCGATCTTCTATCAGAGCGACATCCGACGCGGTGGTGTGTGGGTGGACAAGGGCTACCTGGTCATGCGCGCGGCGGAGCAGGAGGGCGCGTCTCTGGTGTGGCACAAGATCGTGTGTCGCAAGCCGCCCGGCAGCATCGCGCTCGGTCGCGCCAGCTACTCCCATATGTTGTGTCTGACCCGTGGCCAGCGTGCAGCGCCGCGCCGCCCAGGGCCGGACGTGCTCGCGGACGCCGGCGACATGAATTGGAGTCGGGCCATGGGTTCCCGGGCCGCGGTGGTCGCCTGTCGCTTCTTGCTCGAAGAAACCGACGCGCGCACGGTAGTCGACCCATACTGTGGGCGCGGCACGGTGTTGGCCGTCGCGAACGCCATGGGGCTTGGCGCTGTCGGCGTCGAGCTGAGTGCGAAGCGCTGTCGTGCGGCGCGGAAGCTATCTTTCGTGAGCTAGTTCGCCCGCAGTGGTCACCGCTGCGGCGCCAGGCTATTGTTGACCTATGCGAAGCGCGCTGGTGCTGGGGTGGACGCTGGGGGCCGTGCTGACTTTGGTGGGCGGTTGCAGCAGCGGCGCCGGCAACGTGAACAGCGGTGGCGGCGCGTATTGTGGGCGAGCTAGTCAGCTGCTCAACCGCTGCGGTTTTTCGACCTACGCATCGAGCCCGAGCTTCGACTGCGAGGAGCCGACCACGCAGCAGCTACGGTGTTATTCTGATTGCGAACTCGCGCTCAGTTGCCAGCAGATCGTTGGTGCTATTTGCGATGGGATCTCAGCGCCGCTCGAAAACTGCGCGTTGAAGTGCCCGGCGACCACCTTTCCCTGCGGCGATGGCACTACCTACGACGAAGGGGACAAATGTGACGGCCACATGGATTGCAGTAACAACGCGGACGAAGAAGGCTGCCCAACCTTCGACTGTGGGGACGGATCGGTAGTCGTCTTGGAATACAAGTGCGACGGCTTCGCGGATTGTTCCAACGGCGCAGACGAGCAGGGCTGCCCACCGGCTTCCGGCTTCGACTGCGGCGACGGAACGACCGTTCCAGCGTCCTCCAGGTGCGACGGCTTTGCTGATTGCGCCAATGGAGCGGACGAACCGCCCAGCTGCGGCGCAGATCCTATCGAGTCAGATTGTAAGAAGCTGGGCCACTAAGAGGGGGGCGACGATCATCGCGGTCTGCACGGGTTGCCCCAGGGGGCACGGGTCGCCGCGGGGTGCACTCGCGGCAGAAAGGATTCCACGCCCCACAGCTCACGGGTCGTCCGCGATCACTTCGGCGTCGAAGCTACCGCTGAACGTCGCGTTGCAGTCTGCTCCCAAGAACGCGCCACTGACTGTGCCGTCGGCGTCCTCGTTGCCGGAAAGCACCGCGGCGCAGGGGCACATCCCGGTGCAGCCGAGCTTTGCCGTGAGGGTACCGGCCTCAAGCTGCCATTGCTCCACGCTGCCGTTGCACGCAAAGAGTCCGCCGCACTTGCCGTCCGCGGACCAGTGACAGGCCGAGACCGGACCGCCAGAAGGGCGTCCAACCACGCGCACGATGGATTGACCGTTGGCCGGTGGCTCGGTGCCGGTTCCGGTCAGCCGATAGCGCACGCGCGGTTCGGAGTCGGCCACGAAGCTCGCGGCACCGCCGCCGAACTCCGGGTGAAACAGCACCAGTCGCGTGGTCGTGCGCACGACTTCCACATTGCTGACGTCCGGCGGCGCGTTCGCGCAGTCGCTGCTGGCAGTGACGCGGCTGAGCAGGCGCCCCTCCAACGCGTAGCTACCGCGACTACTGCACCCAGCACGCAAGTCGCGCAGCTCCCAGCTCAAGTCCGCGCGTAGGCTGAGGCGTTCGCTGCAGCGGTGCCAAACCCCAACGACTTTCGGCGGCGCGCCCGGGTCGATGGGTGCGTCGTCGGACTCGGTGCTCGCGCCGCATGCGCAGACGAGGGCGAGCACAGCAACGCTGAGACCAAGCCACCGCATTGTCTAGAGAGTAGCGCGATGGCCCAGGGGCGTCATGGGCCAAGGCAAAACTCGCCTCTTGAAGCGATGCTTTCGGTTCGCCGGGAAACTCGGATATCCTCACGCCGATGGCCAGCGTGCAACTCACTCGCCACCTCCACGAGTTCTTCCCGCAGCTGACGGGGCAGGTGCTCCAGGTCGAGGCCGCGACAGTGGCGGACGCTATCGCTGAAGTGGAAAAGCGCGCACCCGGCTTCTCCTTCTACATATGTGACGAACTGGGTCGCCTGCGTCAGCACGTCAACATCTTCGTGGGAGACGAACGCATCCGTGATCGCCAACGACTCAGCGACGCGCTGGCGCCGGACGCGCACGTCATGATCATGCAGGCGCTCAGTGGCGGTTAGGGTGGTTCGTCGATCGCAAAAGAAAGAGGGTTCATGGCTAGCTGCATTCTCGTTGGCACACGCAAGGGCACGTTTCTCGTTGAGAAGACTGGAGGGCGTTGGCAACCAAAGCTGTCGGGGCACGCTGGCAGCGGCGTAAACTTCGTAGCGCGAGATCCGAACACCAAGACCCTTTGGGCGGCGCTCGGACACGGGCACTGGGGAGCGAAGCTGTCGCGTTCGACGGATGGTGGCAAGACCTGGGCAGACGCGCCGCAGATCAAGTACCCGAAGGGTGCGCGCTATCTGGCGACCCCCATGCCCGGCGAAGACGATCCGATCGACGCGCCTCCGAAGGGGCTGAAGCTGCAGGACGCCACGCTGCTCAAGCTCTGGCATATCGGTTTTGGGCAAGAGGGTCGGGTGTATGTTGGCACGATCCCCGGCGGGCTCTTCGAGAGCAGCGACGGCGGCGAGAGCTTCGAACTCAATCGGCCGTTGTGGAACCACGCATCCCGAGGCGGCGATCTTTTCGCAGGCGAGGGGTCGGGCCACACGGACTGGTTTGGGACTCCCGCGTCCGAGGGGGAGTTCGCGCCGGGCATCCATTCCATCCTGGTCGACCCCCGCGACGCCCAGCGCATCGTCATCGCCGTGTCGACCGCGGGCGTGCTCGAGTCTCGGGACGGTGGCAAGACTTGGAGCGGGCGCAACAAAGGCATGCTGAACGACTACTTGCCCGACCCCGCCGCGGAGTGGGGGCACGATCCGCATTATGTCGAGCAGTGCGTCGGCAGCCCCGATCATATGTGGCAGCAGAATCACTCCGGCGTGTTCTACAGCGACGACGCTGCGCAGACCTGGAAGCGCGTGAGCGCGCCTGAGCGGGGCGTGCACTTCGGCTTTCCCGTCGCCGTCGACGCCGAAGATGGGCGCACCGCGTGGTTGGTCCCGGGAAAGGCAGACAACCAACGCATGACCATCGACGGCGCGCTGTTCGTGGCGCGGACCGAAGACGGCGGCCAGAGCTGGACGGACCTGCGCGAGGGCCTGCCCCAGGAAAACGCCTACGACGTGGTGTACCGCCACGCGCTCGCCAACTCCGGCGACTTGCTGTCCTTCGGCAGTACGACGGGCAACCTCTACGTCAGTGAAAATCGCGGCAATGGCTGGCAACTGGTGGCGGGCAACCTCCCGCCGATCTATAGTGTGCGTTGGGGGTAGCGCCGCTGAAACCCACATCCCGAGTTCTGATCCATTGGGTCGTCGCCGCATTCGGCGTGGCCTGCCTGACCGGCTGCGCCTCCGTGCGCACCACGGGACCGAAGATGGCAGTCGACCGTTGCGTCGACGCCTGCGACTTGAGCGCCGACCGCTGTGGCCACCCGACCTTTCCGAACATCTGCGCCGTGGAATACAACTTCTGCGTGGCGCAGTGCGATGACACTGGGACGCGGGGCTAGTAACTTCGGGTCGTTCTTTTGCCTCGGCAGTCACTCGAGGCCGAGGCCGTGCATGTCTTCTTCCTCGTACCCAAGGTAGTGCGCGACTTCGTGCAGCACGGTCACTTCAACCTCTCGGCACAGGGCGTCTGCTTCGGGAAACGCCGCCAGGAGATTGTTTGCGAACAAGACAATGCGCGGCGGTAGGTCGACCACGTCGTCGGGCGCCAACAGGTTCGGCCCCTCGAAGAGGCCGAAGGCTCGCGGATCGAAGCCTTCCCGCACCATATACAGTGGCGGTCGAGGCATCAGCAAGACGGCAACGTCATCCAGGGGATCGCGGAAACGTGGTGGCAGATTGGCAAGTGCGGCGACGGCCGTGCGCTCGATGCGATCCAGATCGTCTTCGCTGCCCAGGCCATGCGCACCGTCCCACGCCGCGTCAAGGCTGGCGACGCGCTCGAAGTGCTCGCCGGCGAGCCGCGCCTGCTTCAGCTCTTCGTAGGCAGTGCCCACGGCGTAGTGCAGATCCGCTTCTTCGGGGAAAGTGTCGAGCGCCGGCAGCAAGACAGCCAACGCGGCCCGCGGCCCGGCTTCATCCCACCGGGTTTCCGCTTGCGCGAACAAGGCGTCGAGTTCGTCTGCTGCCCCAGGCTCCACCCGGGCATACTACGCCGCTCTGGAGCATCCGTCGCGCGCACCCCTGTCGCAAGAATGCTCGCAGAGCGTGCCCGCGCCGCGGCGTGGCGTCACGCGTTCACACCGGGTGCCCGCGCCGCGGCGTGTCACGACGTCTACGCTGGTGTCGGTGCCGAACCGTATCGTTGCGGGGTCGCACTCGGGTGCCGCGCGCGGCGGTCGCGGCCAACCCATGTCGAGAAGATGCTCACGAAAGTGCTCAATTTGGGTCGATGGTCGCGCATGTTGTGCGAATACCCACAAAAGTGAGCAAAAAGGTCGCGATAGATTCACCGCTTCAGCAAAGGGTGACGGCAGACTCCAGCGTCGCGCGTCATCGCGATCACTCCCGGCAGCGGGCGTTACCGTTCAGGTCGACGTCACACGTGCTGAAGCCGACGCTCGTGCAGTCGATGCTTTCGATCTTGCCGTCGAAGCAGTAGGAGAGCGCGGAACCTTCGCAGCCGCCCTGATAGTCGGTAGAGCAATCGCTTCCCCGGGGCACGCAGGGTTCGTAGGCGTTGCTGCCGCACGCGCTGCGAAACGGGTTTTTTCCGCAATCGACGCTGGCGAGCTTGCCGCCAGAACAGTAGCTGGCGACGTCGCCGGAGCAGGTCACTGGCTGCTCTGGGGCGCAGGCAGCGCCAGTTCCCATGCAGAGGGCGGTCGGATCTTCGCTGCATACACGGCCGGAGTCCGCGCAGTCGAACTCGAAATAGGCGCCCCAGCCGTGGCAATAGCTTCCCTTGGTCCCATTGCAGTTCACTGAATTCAGAGAGTCGGTGCAAAGCTTCTGGTTGCAACACGAGCGGATCGCGCCGGAATAGAGCTCGAAGCAGGTTGCCCCGAGCACTGTGCAGTCGAATGTGGGGCTGCCACTCGCATACTCGCTGAGCTTGTTGTCCTTGCAGCCAGCCCCCTCACGGCAACGAGACACCCCCACCCAGTTGCCACCGAAACAGGCGAAGTATTCGGCGCAGGAACTCGCGGAGGTGCAGTCAATTAGCCGCTGGGCGACGTCCGCATCGAAGACTGCTCCCACCGGGATCGCACCCCCGCTCTGTTGTCCGAAAGCGTCGATGCAAGAGCTGACGCCGAACGGTCCATTTGGAGTTGGCGGGATCGCATTGCCGCAGCTGGCGGCTTTCGCGCACGCGCGGATCACTTGCTGGGTGTAAGGAGTACTGGCGTCGACACCACCCGCGTCGAACCCACCCGCGCCCCCGACACTGGCGTCCCCGATACCAGCGCTGCCACCGCTGGATACACCACCGCCACTTCCGCCCGTGGGATCCGAATCACTGCTGAGCAAGCCGCCGCATTGCACGCATTGCGCCGCCAGCGCGGCGGCAATCGAGAAGCGGAGTAGACGCGTGGTGGGCATCTCGGATCCAACGCTGACACAGTTGCGGCGCAGCAGCCAGGTCGCGTCAAACTCGATCTTCGCCGTAGCGCGGCTCTTCTGCACTCCGCGCTGCACTCCCTCGGCTCACAGCTCGAACAGCGGCCGCAATTCTTGCGACGTCGCAGCCAGGTCGTGCACTCTGCCGGCAGCGCCAGCCCTGAGTGTGGCGGAGTGTCCGGGGCTGGGATACGCTGCCGTAAATGACGTCTCCACCGCAACGTGACTGGGGGAATGGATACCGCTCCCCGGTGGATACCGCACGCTTGAACGAGAGCGTCGACTATTGCTGGAGGTTCTTCGTGGGGGAGTCCGAAGTACAGCGGGCGGCAGAGAAGATCGTTCGGATTCTGGAATCCGAGGGCATTGCCTATGCGGTGATCGGGGCGCTCGCGCTGAACCAATACGGGCATCGGCGCGTGACGGTGGATGTAGATCTGGTGATGCGCGAATCTGATCTGCAGCGGTTCAAGCAACAATGGCTTGGGCGCGGCTACGCCGAGCGAGTCCCCGGGACTGGCAAGTTGATCGACACCGAGTTCAACGTGCACATCGACGTGCTGAGCACGGGCCGTTTCCCCGGCGACGACAAACCGAAGCCCATCGCGTTTCCAGATCCAACGACGACTGCAATCCGCGGCGCGCCGTTCGCACTGTTGCCGATGGAATGCTGGATTGAATTGAAGCTAGCTTCTGGCATGGTCGCTGCGCACCGACTCAAGGCTCTCGCGGATGTTCAGGAACTGATTCGCTCCGCAGATTTGCCACGTGACACCGCCGAAAAACTGGACCCATGGGTGAGGGACAAGTTCTTGGAGCTTTGGCAAGCGGTGTCGGATGGCGATGCTGCAGATCCGTATTGAACGCCAGCGCCGCGCAGCGCCACGACTCCAAAAACAATGACGGGTCCCGCGGATCAATCGCGGGTGCTCGGACGCCCAAAGCGTTGGTGTCTACACGTCTTGGGACGCGTAGGATCGCTGTTCTTTTGCACGCCGCGCTGCACTCCTTCGGCTCACAGCTTGAACAACGGTCGCAATAGTTGCGTAGCCGCGAGCCTTGACGGAGCGGAGCGGCGCGTCTTCTGATCGCCGTGATGAGCGAGCAGAGTCCCGTGTTCATGTTTGACAGCGAGGATCCCAGCATGGAGGCGGCGAGCGTCGCTGCGCGCAAGACATTCCGCTACTTCTGGCGCGAGCTGTCGTGGGAAGCGCGACGCATCGTTCCAGGATTTGACCTGACAATCGCGAAGGCGGCATTTGCCGAAGGCGACAAGGTCGAGCACATGTGGTTTAGCGAAATCGATTTCGACGGTGAGCGGGTCTACGGTACGTTGCTCAACTCGCCGAACGAACTACGTGATCTGCACGCGGGCGACGACGTCGCCATTGCGCTTGGGCACCTGGAAGACTGGATGCTGGCCGGCGCCGCCGTGTTAGGTGGGTTCACGGTGCACGCGATGCGTTCGCAGATGTCCGACGAGGACCGTAGCTCTCACGATCAGGCTTGGGGGTTGCCGTTTGGCGATCCCAAGCGCATTGCGCTGCCTCCAGACGGCGACGATCATCCGATGGCACTAAACATGGCGGATAAGTTGGTGGAGGCTTTGACGGACAACGCCGCGGCCTTTCTCGCGCCGGATGATCAGGGCTGGACGATGCTGCATCGCGAAGCGCTGGCGGGCAATCGCAACGTCTGTGCGCTGTTGATCGAGCATGGCGCCAACGTCAACGCAAAGACCGCCGATGGCAAGACGCCGCGCTCCCTCGCCGAGACACTCGATTGGCAGCGCGTGATCGACGTTCTCCAGCGCTCCTGAACCTCAGGGCGCACTGTGGCGGCGCATGCAGTTGGCGCTGTCAGTCAGTGCGCGCAGCCGATCAGAACGTCGCTAGCTCTGACGGCGAGGAGGTTGTGCGCCCAAGCACCACTGAAATCCAACGGCGCTCCCGAGCCTGGGGAGTTGCGTTTCGTCGTTTCGGCGAGAGCGGCGAAGCAGGACTAAAATCCAACGGCGCTCCCGAGCCTGGGGAGTTGCGTTTCGTCGTTTCGGCGAGCGCTGCCGTCGGCGTCGGCTACGGCGTGCATCATGAAAGGTCGAATGTGCCACCGATCTGGACGCCGAGCCCGAACGTCGCTGTTCCGACCTGCTTCGTCTCGTCCTTCGTTGTCGGATCACCGCCGAACAGCCAAGGCGTACTCATGTACGAGTAGCTGACGGTTTGCCTTTCGAGATCGGTCTCGAACGAGCCAAGCAGCCCGAAGTCTATCGGGGTGCCAAAGCGGTGACTGGCCACGAGTCTTGCTCCCGCAAACGGCGTTGATGCACTTGCACCGGGGTCATCGTCGAGGAACCCCCGGTCAAAGCCCTCGTAATAATGCACGCCAGCAGTCGCGAAAGCGCCGAGGCGAGCGCCGGAGTCGTCGCGCAAGCCCAGTCCCACTGCGCCGCCGAGGCTGGTGTAGCTGTAGTCGAGCAGCGTGCTACCGGCCTCGGCAAAGCCGCCCGCCTCGACAACGCTGAGTCGCACCGTCAGCAGACCACCCACCCCGAACCCGCCGGACTGCTGGTTTCTAAAATGAAGCAGGTACGCCCGCGCGGTGACGTCTCCTGGGGGCACTGTCGCCGCATTCATTGCGCTGTCGGCAACTCTATCGTCTTGCGCTAGAGCGTCGGATCCTCCCAGCATCAGCGCCAGCGCTACTCCGCCCATGGCCAGTCTTGCAGTGTGCATGGCGGGAATGCAGCAAGCGTCATGCCAGCTTGCTGAAGTTGAGTTCGGTGCGTCTTTTTCGACTGCGAAAACGATAGCCCCGTAACGCTCAGCCACACTGTGCCCGCCGCTGGCTCCAATTGGCTACGCTCATGGCGGCCCCGCGAGAGATTAGTGACCCGGTGCCGCCAAGAGCCACGACCCCAAGACCAACAGTGGCACCCGCAGTGCAAGTGCTGGTGCTCGGACGTTTCGTTGGTGTCCACACGTACTGGGAAGCGTTGACTCCGAGCCTTTGGGCGACGCGACACGCTGCTACTCGTACCGTTAGACACCCAGCGCGCGTCGCCTAAGCGGCGCAGGGGCGAGAGCTCGAGAGCCAACGGCGGCGGTCGAGACGATCACGGCGCAACTCGCACGCTAGACACGCAGACGCGCGTCGCCCAGGCACAGCAACGCAGGGGCGAGAGCTCGGGAGCTTGCGGGGGCGCGGCGCAGACGGCGAATGGTGTCTGGATGGACGCCGATGGCTTGGGCGTTGTAGCCGACGTCGCGCCAGCCCATGTTGTCGGCAAGGGTCGTAAACACTTGCCGTTTCTGCGTAGTCGATGACCACGGCGTGGCGGCGCGGACTGCCGCGATCAAGTCCGCGAGGGGCACGCGCGCGATAGCGCATGGCAGGGCCGGGTGAGGCAGTGGGGTTCCCGCCACCGCGACCGTCGGATCTGCCGAAACGTAGCCATGAATCCAATCGGGTACTTGGTCTGCCGAACGTCCGAACCAGGCGCCGAGTCGCTCGGGGGACACCCACGGATCGAGCTCCGCACCGACCGCGCCGCGATGTGTAGAAAAGGGCCACTGCAGCGGGTCCCGACACAAGCCGTCTCGGCACGGGTTCAAGTGGACGTATCGGATGTTGCGCAACAGGTGTTTGTCGTCGGACAGGACCTTGGGCGGCGCGACGCGCTGCCACGACTGGCCACCGCCCAGGTGGCGCGAGTAGCCGGAGAGCACACTGCCCAATCGACGCACCACTGCCTTGGCGCAGCGCACGGGTGTAACCACGTGCAAGTGGTCCGGCATCAGGCACGCCGCGAGAGCATGCGGGAAGCAGCGCCGCAGTCGCCACAGCAACCAGCGTGCACGCTCGGGATCCGCGACCAGGTCGCGCCCACGCACCGAACTTGCAACGAGGTGAACCAGCACCTCTTCCAGTCGCCCATGCGCGGCGTCAGTTTCTCGGAAAAGCCGGAAAAATGCGCCGACGTCGCGCCGGCTCTAGGTACCGAAGATGCGCCGACGTCGCGCCGGCTCTAGGTACCGAAGATGCGCCGACGTCGCGCCGGCTCTAAGTGAGGAAAATGCCGAATCCGGTGAGCATTTTGCGGAGATGTTCGAGCATGCGGGGGGAAGTGCCCACGAATGTGAGCAAAAGGCGGCGTTGGGCCGCCGCCAGTCGTCGCCGATGTCGTCGCGCCGGCATTCCGTCGCCGTCGCCGATGTCGTCGCGCCGGCATTCGCCGTCGCCGTAAAGTCGGCATTCGCCGTCGTTGTTGCGGTCGGCTCTAAGTGAGGAAAATGCCGAATCCGGTGAGCATTTTGGAGAGATGTTCGAGCATGCGGGGGGAAGCGCCCACGAAAATGAGCATTAAGTGGTGTTGGGTGGCCGCGGGCCGCCGTCGACGTCGTCGCGCCGGCATTCGCCGTCAGCCGTCGCCGTCGCCGATGTCGTCGCGCCGGCATTCGCCGTCGCCGTAACGTCGGCATTCGCCGTCGCTGTTGCGGTCGGCTCTAAGTGAGGAAAATGCCGAATCCGGTGAGCATTTTGCGGAGATGTTCGAGCATGCGGGGGGAAGTGCCCACGAAAATGAGCATTAAGTGGCGTTGGGTGGCCGCGGGCCGCCGTCGACGTCGCGCCGGCTCTAAGTGAGGAAAATGCCGAATCCGGTGAGCATTTTGCGGAGATGTTCGAGCATG
>CALMUT010000237.1 GCA_937872925.1 uncultured Myxococcales bacterium
AGTGGCTCGGGCGCGACAGCGACTTCGTGGCGCGTGTGGCACCAACCGAAAACGTCGCCTTCCGCGGGGGGACCCTGCGCGGCGTGGTGCATGACGAGAACGCTTGGGCGCTTTCGGGCCACGGAGCGTCGGGACACGCTGGCCTCTTCGGCAGCATCGACAGCGTGCTCCGCCTGGGGGCCGCAGTTCTCGATTGCCTGCATGGCTACAGCGAGTTTCTACCGCCATCGGCGGCGGGTCAGTTGGTTCGCCCACGGCCGGGCGGCAGTCTGCGCGCGGGATTCGACGGATGCGCTTCCCGCGGTTCCAGCGCCGGGAGCCTGGCCGGCCCCCAAACCTTCGGGCATCTGGGCTTCACTGGAACCAGTCTTTGGTGCGATCCAGACCGAATGGCGGTCACGGCCGTCCTTACCAATCGGGTCCACCCCACCCGAGAGCACATCGCGATCCGACGGGCCCGGCCCCGGATCCACGACGCGCTCTGGAGCCGAATTGACGATGTCTAGGGCCCGGGAAGACCCGCCTGGAGCCAAGTAGTGAAAAGAATTACAGAAAAAACAGCAGCGTCAGGTGCATTGGCTCTGGATGCTTTCGACCAGACGTGCAAAATTTCCCCTACTCAGCCGGGTCAGCTCGGACGCGGCTGAAAATTTGGGCAGTTTCTGGACCAACTAGCGATGTGGAAGCTCTCCATCGAGGACGACCAAGGCAACAAGACGGTCGTCAATCTCGTGCGCGACGAATACTCCCTTGGCAGGGCCGAGGAGAATACCGTCCGCCTGACCGAGCGAAACATCTCGCGCAAGCACGCGGCGCTGCAGCGCAATGGCTCGGGATGGTTGCTCTCGGACAACCAGAGCTACAACGGGTGCTTCGTCAACGGAGTACGCGTTGCGGATCCCCAGCGCCTTGAGCATGGCGACTTGGTCCAGGTGGGCGACTACCGCCTGGAGATCACCGACGACACAGTCGCGGCGGTCGGGTCCCGCGCGGCGACGGTGCCGGCGGTGCCGAAGAGCCAAATGCTCTTGGGCCAACCCGACCGCCTCGTCATGCTCGTCGGTCCGACCCCCGGCGCAGAGTTCGCGCTAGCTGGAGACCGCGTGGTGATCGGGCGCGGGGAAGAATGCGATATCGCCATCAACCACAGTTCCGTCAGCCGCGTACATGCTGAAATTCACTCCTTGGGCGACGGCCGCTACGAGCTCGTCGACCGCGAAAGCGCCAACGGGGTGCGCTTGAACGGGGTGGAACTCAAGCGCGGATTGATCGACGCCCGGGACAGCATCGAGCTTGGCGACGTAGTGTTCAAGTTCATTCCCGCTGGCGTGATCTATCGAGCAGGGGCTGACGAGAGCCAACAGCTGGGTGCCGTCAGCGTCGGTGCCCTCGAACGCATGACCCCGCCGCCCCAGAGCGCCGGTGGCATGCCGGCGAGTGTCAAAGCCATCGCCGCCGTTTTCGGTCTCGGCATCCTGGTGGTGCTCGGCATGTTGACCTTGCGCCGCGATCCCCCCCCACCCGCGGATCCGGTGGCGGCGATCCCGTCAGACGGAGCGGCCGCGGTTCTGAAAGAAGCCAAAGCCCTCGCCGACAGCGGCAACCTCGACGCAGCGCACCTGAAGCTCACGCAGGGGATCCCGGAAGACAGCAACGTGCGTCAGTCCCAGGAATTCAAAGACCTGGAGGCGCGTTGGGCGGACTCACTGTTTTCCGCCGCAGACCAAGAATCTGATCCTGCGCGCAAGCGCGAGATCCTCGAGCGCATCACCAAAGCGACCAGCGTCGATTCAGCGCGGCGTAAGCGGGCTGCCGTCGATATCGAAAAGCTCGACCTGGCCGGCGTCGCCGTGACGGACCTGCCGCCAACGCCCGTGCCGACCCTCAGCGACCCGGCAAAACCCGCGCTCACTGGCGGCATCGTTCGCAAAGACCCTTTCGCGGCGGCGCCGAAACCCGGGGGCAAGCCACCCACGGCGTCCTATCCGAAAGCGGCCCCCGTCCCCGCGCCCGCGCCGAAAACGACCAGCTCGACGCCCGACGACCTGGGTGACCGCGCCAAGCTCAAGGCACACAAAGATGGTTTGAAGTCCAAGGTTGCCTCGGGCAAGGCTTCGGATTCCGAGAAGCGCATGCTGAAAGCCCTGTGCCGACAGCTTGGCGACGGCAGCTGCTCCAACTAGCCCGCACTCGGGATGTCGAAACAGCTCGACCCCGTAGCGGTACATGGCCCAGTGGTGCAGAGCCCGTGGGCGGCGCTTCGCTCTCGCCCGGCGTGGGCCGCCGTTGGCCTCTCGGCCCTCGCGCTGTTGGCCGAAGTCGTGCCTGCCCTCGAGCCGCTGCGGGTGTTGGGTGCCGCAACGGCAACTGAGTCGCAGCCCGCCGGCGTTGCGCCCCCGGTCCTAACGACTGGCGAGGCCACCCTGAAACAAGAAACGACCGAGCGACCAGAATTGGCGCAACCGGAGCACGTCCAGATCCCAACGGGCGCGCGCGGTCCCATCGCCGAATCGAAACGCGGACCGGAGTTGAAGATCGACGTGGAAGCACCTCCCGTACCGATCCTCGATCCGAGTGGGCACGCCCTGGACGGCTTCTTCCGCGCGGTGTCCGCAACCCTACAAAAGAAGCCCGGCGCCATCACCCGGGTGATCCACTTCGGAGACTCCATTGTCACAAGCGACTACGTCTCCGGAACCTTGCGGCGCAAGCTGCAGGCGGAGCTGGGTGATGCCGGCCACGGATTTCTTCTGATGGCCAACGCATGGCCCGCGTACTTCCACAACGACGTTTCGCGCTTCGCCTCGGCAGGCTGGTCCGTCAGCCGGATCGTCGGCCCGCTCTCACCGGATGGACTGTACGGCCTCGGGGGTGTGACGTTTCGAGCGCCCCCCGGCTCTCGGGCGCGATTCGGAACGTCGAAAACCACCCAATTCGGCAACGCCGTCTCGCGCTTCACTATTTCGTATCTGGAGCAACCCGGCGGCGGCACCTTGCGAATCAATCTGGACGGCAAGCACCTTGAGGACGTCGATACCAACGGCAGTGCGGTTCGCGTCCGAGAGAAGTTGGTGCGCGTGCCCGACGGCCCGCACGAACTGGAGGTCGTGACCATCAAGGGTACCACCCGCGCCTTCGGCGTTGTCATGGAGCGCGACACGCCAGGCGCGGTGCTCGATGCAATCGGGATACAAGGAGCGCGCATTCGCTTCTTGGATAAGCAAGACGACGCGCACTACGCGGAGCAACTCAAGTGGCGCAAACCGAATCTGCTGATCTACCAATTCGGCGCCAACGAAAGCGGCGACGGCTTCGCCTACCCGATGGACGAATACCAGCGCACGATGCAAGACGTGCTGCGCCAGGGAAAGCAGGCCGTGCCCGAGGCCGGCTGTCTGATCATCGGCGCCATGGACCGCGCCGAGAAGAAGGGCACCGCGCTGAGCACGATGCCGGTCATCATCGCCATCGTGAAAGAGCAGCGCATCGCCGCGGAGGCAACCGGCTGCGCGTTCTTCGACACCTTCAAAGCCATGGGCGGATCGGGATCCATGGCCGCGTGGGTCCAGCGCGGCCTAGGCCAGGCAGATCTGACGCACCCCACGGGCAGCGGCTCAGAAGTCCTGGCAAGCTGGATCTTCCGCGCGCTGATGCAAGAGTACACCGCCTGGACCGCCAAGTAGCCACGCCCCGTCGGCGCGGCACCCTCGATGGGTTCCTGCGTGTGCGTGTGACCTTGTCCAGTTGTCCGCGCCAGCGAAAGTGCCAGCAGTCAGGGTCTGGGGCGGGCGGGCAGTGTCGGGGTCGAAGGCCAATGCGGCAGGCCGCCATGGAGCTCCGCGCCGCGGCCGCTCATTCGACCCCGACGCCGCAACGAAGCGACGCCGGGGCCTCATGCAGTTCTCCTTTTGTTTGCCAGTCGGCGGGTTCACCGAACCCGCCGACTGGCAAACCGGAACCACCCACGCACCTGCCCCCGAACCGTCCGCTGCGAGCGCAGTGCCAGCCCCCGGGCTGGCCCGAGCACCGCTAGCGACGTCGCCAAAGGTGTCCTTGGCCGCCTCTGCCACCGGCTCTGCCTCTGCCGCTGCCGCTGTCGCTGCCATTGCCACCGGCTCTGCCCCTGCCACTGCCGGTCGCCGCCGGCGGAACCCTAGGGCAAGCCCAGGCGCTGCAGGACCGCTTTGCCGAGCGTCGCATACCCCTTGGGCGTCAGGTGGATGCGATCCGGAGAGCCCAAAGGCGGCGACTCCTGCATCCAGCGCGCGAAACTGCCTTCACCGCGCATGGCTTCGAAGGCGCTCACGAAGCCGCAGCCTGTTTCTTGGGCTGCGCGGGCAACCGCGGCGTCGATTTCAACGACCCGCGGGCGGCTGCCGCCGTTTTCGTCGGCCATGTCCGTGGGACCAACGAACACGCAGTCGGCGTCCGGTGCAGCCTGGCGCACTCGCGCCATGAGCCGCGTGAAGTGCCCCACCACACGCTCAGCGCTCAGGGCAGAGGCGGCTTCATTCGTGCCATAGGCGAGGACTACCAGGGCCGGCGCGCGCGCAGCAAGCTCCGCAATGTGACTCTGCTCGTCCCACGCCAGTGGCGTGCCCGCTCGCGCTCCGTTGATACCGAGATTGTCGAGCACCACTCCCGGAGTCACGCTCTCCACAGCTACGCCGAAGAGCTGGGGCGACCCCGAAGCCGCGCGCACGGAAAGCTTCGCGCCGGCGTCGGACTCGAAAGTTTGCCGTAGAATGGACGAACCCGGCACCGACTTTCCGCTAGAGAGCCGCGACTTCGGACTGCCGTCGAGCTGAACTTCAATGGAAGCCGTGCCAGGCAACCGATAGTGCAGCGTCCAACGCACGCGCCCGGAGACGCTCTTGCCGGAAAGCTGCACGGTTGCTTTCGCGTCGGCAGAAATGGGCACACTGCGCTGCCCGGCCAGGCCGAAAACACCGTCGGCTTGCTTCGCGCCGCTGGACGGCGACGCCGGCTCGCGACGCCACTTGCCCTCGACGCGTACCTGGGCAAGGTCGTTGCGGTAAGGTTTGACCCCAAGCAACAGGTAACCCGGCCCCGCGGCGCCATATTTGTTCTGCAACGCCTGACGTACCGCGTGCGTCCAGAAATCCGCGTAGGTATGTGAATCCCCGAGCCACAGGATCCGCACATGCTCCTTGCGTTCAGAGGATGCCAGCGCGGCCAGGGCGGCACGCAGTTTCGCGAGGCGGACGCGCCTGGGGCCAGCCGACACGGACGGCGACGCGGACGCGGACGCGGACGCGGCCACGGCTCCCGGAGACGACGAGGCCTCGATTTTCGCGGGCTCCTGCGCCTGCGCAGCTTCTGGGTTGGGCACGACCTGGGGCGGCGGCACGACTTCCTCGCTGCGTTGCGATGGGCGCATTCCAGCAGCGCAGGTCACCGCCACCAGCGCGCCCAACGCCGCCACGACCATGTCGAAACGCTGGGCCGGAGCGGTTTGCGCTCGGCGGCGCTTCCGCAGCTGTTTGGGTTCACCCATTACAAGAAAGTGTCGTCAGGGTCCTCGACGCTGGACTTCACGGAGATCTTTCGATCCTGAACCCGACGTTTCACGTAGGCAACTAACGCGTCAACGTACTCCTCGAAGGGAGGACAGGTAAGATCCTCGGCTCCAAGCAACGCGTCCGCCCCGGCCGTGTCGTAGCGCACGGGCGTCGAAAGCAAGTCGACCAGCGCTTTGGGACTCTTGCCAATGGCACCGACGCCGGGCGCGCTGAGCACCGCGCGACTGACTCCGGTCGGGATGAAGCCCCCGGGCAGGCGTTTGCCTCCTGCGGTGGCGACGAGCTCAAACACACGGCGCACGGACAGCGGACGCGGGTCCGTCAAATGAAAGGTCTTGCCGAGAGCGCGGGGATCTTGGGTCAGTTTCCAGGCTGCTTCGACGACGTAGTCGATGGGCACGAGGTTCATGGGCGCGTCACCTCGAGTGGGAAGCGGGACGGGCAGTTCCTGGGGCGAACTGACGATCAAAAGGATCAGCAGATAAGGACCGTCGAAGCGATCCACCTCGCCGGTGCGCGAATCCCCCACGATCTGCGTGGGCCGCACGATGGTGATCGGCAGCTCTGGCATGTAGCGAGAAAGTAGTTTCTCTGCACGCGCCAGGGAGGCTTCGACGGGCGTGCGAAAGGTCTGGCCAGCGCTCAGGTCCGTTTCCCGTACCAGGCCCGTGCGATTGCCGCTCACACCAGCGCTGGAAAACACCAGCGCCGACTTGAGGCGGGTCGCGTTCTTGGTGAACTCGACGGTTTCTCGGGCGCCGCCTAGGTTCACCCGTTCGGCCATTTCGCGGTCTGCGCCAGGATAGGTCACCTGCGCCACGTGAAAGAGGCGCCCGACCGACGCGAGCAATTCGCGATACTCCCCACCGCTGAGCCCGAAATCCATCGCTGCTGCGTCGCCAGTCAGGAGGCTGAGGCGCTTTCTCTGCGCTGCGGGCAGTGCCTTCACGTTTGCTTCGGCTGTGGGCAAGAACTTGTCCTGCACGACCGCGACCACCTCTGCCGTCGCGTCGGTCTGCAGGATGTGTTCGACCATCTTCCGCCCGCGGAAGCTGGAGAACCCCGTGACCAACGTCAGATCCGACCGGCTAGCCATGGCCATGAGTTACGGCGCCGCGCAATAGTGCGTGCCGACAGATTTGAGCCAGCTGCCGAAGTTGCCGTTCCACTCGCAGAACGCGCCGGGTCCAGAAAGGGCCGCCTCCGCGCAGAAGTAGCCGTTGACCCAGGGACGACACGCGCCCCCCTGACCGAAGACCTTCGTTTCACAGGCGTCTTGCGCCGCCGGCGAGCACTGATCACAGCTGGTGTTCCCGCACTGCACGGCGCAGGTCAAATCATGATTGCAGGTTGCGTTCAAATACGGAGCCAGACAGCGCGTATACGCATCCTCGCCACCGAACTGAAGCATGCAGTTGTAACAGCTGGGGTTCTTCTTCAGCAGTGTTTCGAACGCGATGCCGCAACCCGGGCCCCCGCCCGAGCAGCCCTGTGCCACCAGGGCGATGTCCGCCGAAGGGCAGGCCTTGGCGGGCACCGGCGGCAGGGTATTGGCACTGGGAGAACAGCCCGAGTACGCAGCCGGACAAGTCGACCCGCTCGAACACACCTGTGCCACGCAACTCTGGCCCTTGGACAGGCAATTGTCGCAGAGCTTGCCGTACTGGCCGCAGGCGACGCCAGTCGCCCCCGTCACGCATTGACCCGTCGCAGTGCAACAACCCGCGCAGTTGTCCGGACCGCAGTGATTTCCCGAATAGCAGAAGCCCTGGGGCGCGCAGCTCTGGCCCTGACTGGCGCAATTGGCGCATTGGCTTCCGCCGGAGCCGCAGGCCGCGTTCGTCTTGCCATCCAGGCACTTGCCACTCTTGTCACAACAGCCGGTCGGGCACGTCACGGATCCGCAACTTGGAAAAAAGGCGCAGTAGCTGCCCGGCTGATTGCAGATTTTTCCGCCGGCGACGCAGTTCTCGCACGGGCTGCCCGTGTTGCCGCATGCGGAATTGCCTGTGCCCGTTTGGCAGGTGCCTTGGGCGTCACAACAACCCCCGCACGTCTTCGGTCCACAGGCTGGGGGCGGCCCCTGACACTTGCCACCAATGCAGCTCTGCGACTGTGCTGCGCAATTGGCGCACTTGCCGCCGCTGACTCCGCAGGCGTCGGCCTTGTCCCCAAATTGGCACTGTCCCTGGGCGTCGCAGCAACCCGTGCACGTGGCTGGACTGCAGGCCGGCGCGGGGCCCTCGCAGGCTCCAGAGACACACGCAAAGCCGAGGGCGCCGCAGTTCAAACATTCCACCCCGCCCAAGCCGCAGGCATTGCTGTCACTTCCACTGCGGCACCCCCCCGTGGCGTCACAACCCCCCGCGCACGGGCCACATCCGGGCGAACCGCCTCCGCTGGCGCCGCTTCCGCCGATGCCCGTG
>CALMUT010000238.1 GCA_937872925.1 uncultured Myxococcales bacterium
CGACCTCGAACTTCACCCCCTCGGCATCGGCGGCGACATGAATCCCGTCGCCGCGCCCCCCGGCGCCCGCGGCGGCATCCGCCCCCAGCGCGCTCAGCTCGCCCGCTCCGATTGCGCCGAGCCGGGGGGCGCCGCCGCGCGCCGCGGGGAGAGGGCCCGCGCGTCCTCGGTCTCTTTGCCGCGACCCCACGGGTTGCGGTAGCTGTTGGGCGATCAGCCCCCGCCGCTCTTCTTGAACGGCGTGGGGGCGAGTTCGTCAGTGGGTTTGGGTTGGGCTTTGGGTTTGGGCTGCACTCGTGGCCCGCGAGATTCGGTTTCAAATTTCAGCTCAACAACGCCTTGGGTCTTGCCAACACTGGCCGCGACGGTTTTGCCAGATTCGCCGGTGGCTTCGAGACCGAGCTCGATGCCGACCTCGGCGCCTTCAAGCTGAACCTCCACCTCTTTGGCTGGAGGAGAGACCTCCACGCTGCGTCTGCCGATGCGTAGCTTCGTGAGCTTTTGGTTGGCACGCACCAGGAGCGTGGCCGTGGTGAGCACGCTCGACGCAGTTGGGCTTGGAGGCGGTTCCGGAATTACCGCAGCCGACGGCCTTGCCTCTGTCGCTGATGCATTCGTCGACAAGGGATCGGCGGAATTCGCAGTTGTCGATCCGTTCACGGCGATGACTCCCAACGCGCCAAGCGCCACGACGGCGAGAGCGGCGCCCGCTCCCATCGCGACCTTGTGTGTGCGATGCGCAGACGTGACCAGCTGGAAGCCCGTGGCGCTTTCTTTGTCCGGTTGTTCGCCGAGCACCAAGGAATCGCCGGACGCGGCCTCTGCTGGCGTCAATGCCTGTTCGCCGTGTGCGGGAATGACCGCGTCGCTCCTGCCCGCGCGGGACGCGAGGACTTGCTGGATCTTGGAACGACGGCGCGCCTCAGTTTCTCTGACGGCGCCCTGGACGAGGGCGGCAACTTCGTTTCCGTCGGCCAGACCGATGTGTTCTCGCCATGCAAGCTCCAGAGCCCGCCCGAAGCTGCGAGCGTCGGCGCAGCGCTCCGAAGGGTTTGGCGTCAGCGCATGGGCGACGATCTGTTCCAGGCTGGGCGAAGCGTCGGGGTTCACCTCTCGCAGCTTCGGAGGGACCTGCTGCACGATCGCAAGCAGCGTTTCGGTGTCATTCTTGTTCCGGTAGAGCCTGCGACCCGCAAGCAACTCCCACGCAATGACTCCCGCGGCCCACACGTCGCAGCGGCGATCCACCCGAGAGCCGCGGGCTTGCTCCGGGGACATATAGCTGATTTTTCCTTTCAACACGCCAGTCGCGGTGGCTTCCGAGCCCTGGGCCTTGGCGATCCCGAAATCCGTCAGGCGTCCGATGCCGTCGACACCAACCAAGATGTTCTGAGGTGAGAAATCCCTGTGTACGAGATTCAGTGGCTTGCCGCTTTCGTCGAGAAGTTCGTGCGCCGCATGTAGCCCCGCCAGCGCGTCGAGCAAGATGCGGCCGCTAATACGCAGAGGCAGGGCTTGTCCCTGATTCCTTAGCGCGCGGCTCAGCCCAGAGAGCGTGTCGCCTTCGACGTATTCGAGCACGAGAAACAGGCCGAGGGGATCGTCGCCGGCCTCCACGACCGGGACAACGTTAGGATGACGAATGCGTGCAGCGATCTTCGCCTCATGCAGTAGGTGTGACGCCCATTCGGGATCACCCCGTAGGTGCGCGTGCATCACTTTGAGGGCGTAGTCGCGGCTGACACCTTGTACGACTTCGGCGCGCGCCAGGTACACCGTGGCCATGCCGCCGCGTCCGAGGGGCACCAGCACGTCGTAGCGACCGATGCGCTCGGGCACCGGCGGCTCGTGGGCCGCGCCGTTCATCGACACGCGTCGATCATACGCCGGGGAGCTTCTCGTTCCAAAGGATGCCTCGGTTTCCACCAGATTTTTCAGGATCACCTCGGCCACGGGCCGGGGACCAGGCACCAGTCTCCCCTCTGGGAGGCCGCTGCAGCCGCTAGAACCGAGGGCCGGCCCAGCTGGCAGCACTGGCGCCGCGACGCCATCGCGATCGGACCGCCGATTCGGAGCCGCCGCTTGTCAGCAGTAGGTAGCTTCCGATGCCGACCGCGACCACGGCGCTTCCCAGCGCGATATTCGTAATCAGGCGACTTTGCACGCCGCGATCCCGAGCGTCGGAATCTGTAAACTTCGACGCCTCGTAGTCGTCACTGGCGGCAAGGGTTTGGGCGCCGAAGTAGGCGCCGACGCCGCCGAGCACCACGCCGCCTCCGAGGGCGACCCAGCCCCAGGTCGCTTGGGAAGACGACGTAAGTGCGGGGGGCGATTCCTGGGGCGGCGGCTTCTGCTGCGGTCGGCGCGCGCTGCCCAACGTCGCGTTCGGTGCTTCGACCTCGGTGCTCATCATTTCGCCGGCGCGGACCTGCACCGCTTTGGTCGCTGTCGAGCCGTCTCCGCGCTCAACCCTCAGGGTGTAGCTGCCCGGCGCGAGGTGGAACTGCGCGGGAATGGGGCTGCGCTTCAGGTGGCCGACCGTGAGCACGCCGCCGAGTGGTCCGAGCACCTGGACGGTGCCAAGTGTTTGCTTGAGCGCGGCGAGGGCACTGCGCGCACTGCCAGCACGCTGTTCATCCAAGCCGCCCTGGCGCAGCGCGGCTTCGTAGCCATCCGCCGCGCGCGATTTCTCGCCGGCCTTTTCCCATGCGAGAGCCGCGTTATAGCGGAGCTCGGCATGGGGAACGAGGCGATTGGCTTCGTCGAAGCGCTCCGCCGCTAGTTTGTAGTCGCCATCGGCGAACGCCGTGCGCGCCTCTTGATCGATGGCGGCGGCCTGCTCTTCTTGGGACTCTGCGACTGCGGGCAGAGCGAAAGACATGACGAACAAAGCGGTGGCGATTCGAAATCGAAACACGAGCCTAGAGTACTCTCAGACACGCCGCGCCACAAGCAGCGCGCGCCCGTTGTGCTCTGTCGCGTGCTCGGTTCGCAGGCCAGGCAGCCCGCGTAGCTCGCCGACCCGCAGGCGAAACCGTTGCGACGGATGCTCGCCCTTGAAGTCATCGGTGAATGTGCACACGACGGCCACGCCCTTCGGCTGAAGCAGCGCGCACAGGTGGGGGAACAGACCGCGCTCCAAGTAGTCCACCATGAGCACCAGATCTCGCGGTGCGGTGGTTGGCAGCCCGCCCGCAAGATCAACCACCTGCGTTGCAATCGTCAGCCCCGCGACCTGAGCACGCGCCATGATGAGGTCGAGCGCGACGGGACTCACGTCCCAGGCCTCCGTCACGATGCCGCGCGTCGCGAGCCACAAACTATGGCGCCCGCTGCCCGCTGCGAGGTCAAGCGCAGTGAGCGGCTGAGGTTGCAGTGCTTCAATCGCCGCCGTAACTCGCCCGTCGGGCACACGCGCACTCCGCGGGTCTTCGCGGGCGTAGCGCGCGTCCCAACGCTCCCGGTCAGTTGGCATGGCTTCAGACTAGTCCGTCCCGGACCCCTCCCGCTGGTTCGAGGAAGATTTCGCCCCACAGCCCATTCCGGCGCTGAGAGTTGTCACGAATTCGAGCTAGGCTCCCGGCGCATGCTCGGCGCTCTTCTCGGCGGAATCGGCTTGTTCTTGCTGGGCATGGTCCTGCTCACGGAAGGTCTGCAAGCGCTGGCAGGGGATGGGCTTCGGACGGCGCTGCGGCGCCACACGGGCACCCGGACCCAGGCCATCCTGATGGGCACGGCCGCGACCGCGTTAGTGCAATCCTCGAGCGCGACCACCCTCGCCGTGATTGGCTTTGTGAACGCTGGGCTCTTGAAACTCGGTCCGGCGATAGGCGTGGTCTACGGCGCCAACCTGGGCACCACCGCGACTGCCTGGATCGTCGCGGCCGTGGGACTCAAGTTCAAGATCGATGCGTTTGCGTTGCCCCTGGTCGGTGTAGGCGCTCTGACTCGATTGTTTACCCGCGGATGGCGCGCGTCATTGGGCACGGCCATTGCTGGCTTCGGTCTGGTCTTCGTCGGCATTGGCATCTTGCAGGGAGGCATGCAAAGCGCCGGCGAGCGGCTCGCGCCGTCGTCGGCTATGGGAGGTAGCGCCCTGGCGATCTTGCTGCTGGTGTTGCTCGGCGTGGTGATGACCGTGGTGATGCAATCGTCGAGTGCTGCGGTGGCAACGACCCTCGCCGCAGTATCCGCGGGCACTATCACCCTGACTCAGGCCATGGCACTAGTCGTGGGGCAAAACGTCGGTACGACCGTGACGGCACTGATCGGTTGTATTGGCGGTTCCGCGGCGGCGCGGCGAACAGCCTGGGCGCACGTGATCTTCAACGCGGGCACCGGGGCGGTCGCCGTGGGCCTCTTGCCGCTGGTGGGTCTGCTGGTGCCTGCCAATACAGCAAGGCACGAACCTGCCCTGGTCCTGGCGGGTTTTCACTCGGTATTCAACCTGGTGGGCGTGCTCATTTTTGCTCCGTGGACTCCGCAGCTGGCGTCGTGGCTCGAACGGCGCATCGTCGACAGCGGCGCCGCCCTGACCCGTCGGCTATCGCTCCGTTCCAAACGCATGCCGTCCGCAGTGGTCGAAGCAGCGCGCCTCACCGTGGTGGACATCTTGGCAGAAGCGCTTGGCGTGGCCCGACGTCTGCTCGAAGGCGAAACCAAGGAGTCCGTTTTGGAAGCACGACGCGACGCTTTACAGAACGCATTGGTCGCCGTACGCGAGCACTTGGCGTCGGTGCAAACGGACCCTGGCTCCGCGACGGACTATCGGCGCCATGTCGCGGTGCTACACGCCGTGGACCACCTGCATCGGCTCGTGGAAGCCTACGGGGAAAGCCAAAACAAGGTCGCATCCCGCAACTACGACGAATCCGCGAAGCTCGCGCGGGAACTCGCTGTGGAGTTGGTGAGCGCGCGGAAGTGGTTGGAGCAACCGAGAGCTGAGAATTGCCCCGACTTGAGCCTCGCGTCTCGAACTGTAGCGAGCGCACGGCGTGAGCTGCGCCCGAGTCTATTGGAGCGTGCCGCTGCCGGGGAACTCGATGCCGAAGCCATCGAGCGCCGCTTGGAAGCGCTGCGTTGGGTCGACCGCATCGGCTACCATGCATGGCGGGCGCAGCATCACCTTGCCGCAGCGGACCAGGAGATCGACGCGGAGTTGCCGCCGGCGCCAGAGTCCCGCGGTCGCCGGGGGCACGAATCCCATGAGCTGAGTTGAGCGCGCCGTGCGGCGCCTTTTGATTGCTGTAGGCACACATCTCGGCCCGAGGCAGAGCGACTTGTCCCCGCGCGCAGATCCAGCTAGTCCGCAGCGTTGGAGGGACATTGGCGCAACCAAATCCGAACCCATCACCGGCGAACGTCTCGGCACCGCCCGCCTCGGCTGGCGCCGCCCACGCCATCACCCACGGGCCGTCCTTTGCGATGCTTCGCGTGGATCTTTCGCCGGGTCAGACGCTGGTCGCGGAAGCGGGCAGCATGGTGGCGCGCCACATGCCCGTGAACATGCAGGTCAAGCTCAACGCCTCGGCGTCGGCTGGATTCCTCGCCACGCTCAAGGCCATCATCATCGCGATCATTCGCAAGGTGATCGGCGGCGAAACCTTCATCGTCAATCATTTCACGGCGCCCAGCGGCGGCAGTGTGTGGCTCGCGCCGCAGTTGGCTGGGCACGTCGTGCATCGGCGCTTGCAAGGTGAGACGTTGGTGCTCAGCGCCGGGGCGTACTTGGCGCATGTGGGCGACTTGAACATGGGGTTGCGTTTCGGCGGTCTCAAGGGCCTGCTCGCCAAGGAGGGCGCGTTCTTCTTGGAAATCAGCGGGCACGGAGACCTCTGGTTCAACAGCTATGGCGGCATCGAAGTTGTCGACATTCGCGAGCCCTTCATGGTCGATAACGGTCACTTGGTGGGCTACGAGGGCAATCTGGACTTCAACATCAAGAGTGTGGGCGGCGGCATGATGGGGTTCATGGCTTCGGGAGAAGGCCTGGTCTGCGAGTTCACGGGCCAAGGCAGGGTCTACCTGCAGAGCCGGAACTTGGGGTCGTTGGTCAACTGGCTGACGCCCATGCTGCCCTGAGGGAGACATCATGCAGATCGAAGTCAAATATCGACCGGCGCATTCCCTGGCGACTGTACAGCTTGCACCTGGCGAAGGCGTGATCGCCGAAAGCGGCGCGATGGTGGGCATGAGCCCCAGCGTGCAGATGCAGACGCAGTCGGGCGGTCTGATGAGCGGGCTCAAGCGCATGTTCGGCGGCGAATCGTTCTTTCGCAATACCTTCACCGCGGGCGCGGAAGGCGGGGAGGTCCTGCTGGCACATGCCTTGTGCGGCGACATGGCCGTGCTCGACATGGCGCCGGGCGGCTACTTCGTGCAGAGCTCGAGCTTCATTGCGTCGACGCCCAATGTGCAGATCGAAACCAAGGTCGGCGGCTTCCGCAGCTTCTTCGCTGGCGAAGGCGTGTTTGTGCTGCAGGCGAGCTGTCAGGGACCCGGGCAGCTCTTGGTGGGCGCCTTCGGCGGGATCCAAGAGTTGACCTGTGACGGCAACATGGTGATCGACACTGGCCACCTTGTGGCTTGGGACACTTCATTGACCTACAACGTCACGAAGAGCGGCAGCGGCTGGGTCGCGTCCTTCCTATCTGGCGAAGGTCTGGTCTGTCACTTCTCCGGTCAGGGTCGGATTTGGATCCAAACGCGCAATCCAGCTGAGTACGGCCACAGCGTGGGCAAGTTGCTCCCGCCGCGGGAGGGTTGAGCTAGAAATGCAGTATGAAATTCTCGAGAAACCAGACTTCTCCCTGGTGCGCGTGGTCTTCGATCAGCCTGGGCAGCAGATGCTGGTCGAGAGCGCAGCCATGGTGGCCAAAGACAGCGCCGTGGAGATGAAGACGCAGATGCAAGGCGGCCTGCTCGGCGCGGCCAAGCGCAAGCTACTCGGCGGCGAAAGCATTTTCCAGAACACCTTCACGTCGAGCGCGCCTGGGCAGCAACTCTGGCTCGCGCCCGGACCCGAAGGCGACGTGGAAGTTGTCGAAATGGACGGTCAGACGCCGGTCTACCTATCTTCAGGCGCCTTCTTGGCCAGTGCGCCCACGGTGCAGCTCGACACCAAGTGGCACGGGGCAAAGGGATTCTTCAGCGGCGCTGGGCTGTTCCTCTTGATGGCTCAGGGCACCGGCCCGCTGTTCTTCTGTGCCTACGGGGGGATCCACGCCATCGACGTGCCTCCGGGTGGCTACATCGTGGACACCACGCACATCGTCGGATTCTCCGGCGGCCTCAACTACCAAGTGCAAAAGGTTGGCGGTCTTAAGAGCCTGTTCTTTTCTGGCGAGGGTCTCGTGTGTCACTTCAGCGGCCAGGGGCGATTGTGGATCTCGACCCGCAACCCCGGCAGCCTTGCCAGCTTCGTGCATCCCTTTCGGCGCGTGAATTCCAACTGAGCGAGCCCGTGTCGAATCCGGCTTGTTCGGTTCCGCTTGCGCGCGAGGCGCGGGCCGTCACTGCGGTTTCAGTTTCAGCGGGGCGGTCACGCTGAAGTACTGTCCGTCGCTCAGCGCGGAGTAGCGCAACTTTCGGAATGCCTGCGCCATGCACTGCACGACCTCCGCGTCATCGAGCGCTGCGTGCACGACGTTGAGTTCGTAGATGCTGCCATCGGAGCTCAAGATCACGCGCACATCCACGCTGCCCTCCAGGGCTGGGTTCTTGTTCAACCCGCGGGCGTAACACTGTCGAAAGTGCGAGATCCCCCCTTCAAAGGTGGAGACAAAGGCCTTGCTCGCGGCGTCGGACGCGCCTTTGGAGATGCCTTCGCCGCCGATCATCATCGCTGCTCCCAGACGCACATTGCCTGCTTCCGGTGGTGGTGCTGGTGGCGCTTCTACTGCCGGCTCTGCGGGCATGTCTTCCACATAGCTGGGAGGCGGCGCGGGGGGCTGGGCCGGAGCGGGGGAGGGACAGCCGCAGAGCACAGCGGGGGCGACACAAAGGAGAAGCGGTCGGAGGGTTCGCATGATGCCCACACCGGAGCACAGCTTTGTCAGCGCAACAACGCAGGCTTCAACGACAGGTTTGAATCCGGCGCGGCTCTTCGGACTGGGAGCATGAGAGCGTGCCCTCTTCGCAGCTGGTGAGCCATTTGCCTTGTTCTCCGCAGTCGGGAGCGCTGCCCTGCCAGCCGACGTCGGCCCAACACTTGGTCACGATGCCGAGCGTCGTGATCGAGCGACAGCCTTCAGAGACAATGTTGTCGCTTTTGGTGCTGCGGCCATCGCAGTCGTAGTCGAAGCTCTTGTCGCCTCGGTGCTGGGCGAAGGAGCGTTGTTGTCCCGGATGTGCTTCGGGATTCTGATCGTAGCAATCGAGTCCGTTGGCGACAAAACCCGGCGGCTGGGATTCGCTGCGGCGGGAGGCCTTCGGATCCCCGAAGCCGTCGCGATCCAAGTCCTTGAACCAGAGCGGATCCGCACAGGGCAACGCCTGGGTGTTGGCCAGGTCGGCCATTCGGTGCTCGATGGGCGCCAGCACGTCGGCCAGGAGTGCATGCACGCGGCTATCCTTCGCGGAGCTGCTGAGCACCGACTCGACGAGCTTTCGGCTCTGGCACAGCGCAGCGGTTGGCTTCTTCTTGCGGAGCTGGTCTGCCAGCTCAAGCACCGCGTCCAATGAAGAGACCAGCGCGCTGCGCTCCGTGTCCGAAAACCCACCCTTCGCAATGTGGTCGCGGATCTCGTCGGCGCGTGTGCCGGCCGTGTCCAAGGTGCGCCCCGCGACCGTGGCGAGCGCCAGATCCGAAAGACTCGAGAGGGCCTGCTTGCGTGCGCGGGTCTCCTGGACCAGCTCGCAGGTCTTTGCCTGCGCGAAGGCCGGCCCGGCGGGTTCGACGAGGGCGGCAACGTTGAGCTTTTCCGCTGCTCGGAGCACCAGCTCGCCGCGCTTGGAGCGTTTCTTGTCGAGGCCAAACTGGGCGGCGCCGACACCCACTTCCAGTTGGTGTTCCGCGAGGCTCTGCGCCGAGACGGTGATGACGACCGTCGCTGCAAGCACCTTTGCTGTGTAGGTCAAAGGGTCGCCGTTCTTGTCGCAAAAGGTATCGATGCAGGCCTCCAGAGAGCGCCGCACTTCGCTTGCTTGGGCGCTCTCCTGGTACTGCTGCCGCAAGATCTCGGCGACGCTCGGCAGCACGCGGAGTTCGGCGTCTTCGAGTCGCACCCGGATGCGTACGGTTTCGAAGTTTGTGGTTTTTGCACTGAGCTTGGGCGCCCAGGGACCCAAGAATGCGAGGTCCAACGTCCCTCCCGCACCCAGGCGCTGCACGGCTTCGTAGTCGAAGCTCAATGCCGCGGCGGGGCGGACGGAAAGGCGCAGCCGGGACGCCGCATCTGCGTTGCCGCCGAAGCAAGCGTTTTCGAAGTCGGAACGTTCAGGGTTGCGCGCAGGGCCAAAGAACCCGGTCACCAGGAAGTTCGGCACGTTGAGACAGCGAAACTCTGCACTCTGTCCCGCTGCGGCTTCGATGGCCGAGCACCACGAAGGCAGCGAGACGGCGTCGCGGGCGACGGGTGCGCGCGGCTCGTCCGGGCCGACTGCGACGGGGGTGCAAGCGCCGAAAAAAAGCGCAAGGGGAATCCAAGGGCGCGTCACTGTCGACAAAGATGTGCTGAGGCCGCGCGCGCGTCAAATCGGTTCAGGCAGGGTGACGAGCGCCGTCCGGTCCGCGCCCATCCGACAAAAGAAATGGCGAAAACAAGTGGCATCGTTGCGACCGACATCGGCTATCATCAGCTCTGCCGCACGGCTTTGACATCGGCAAGAGCTATCCCGGGAAGCATGGCAGAGCCAATACGCATTGCCACTGTCCCGAACGCCGCAACCACTTCGGGGCGTCTCAGTACTGCGGCCATCATCCGGACCCGCCAGGACTTCTTCGCGCGCGCACTTTCCCGCTGCTTGGGTGTTCCGACGGAGATCAAGATGCTGCCCGACTACCTTGAGCTGAGCGGCCGGGTCGCCGTGGGAGACGTTCATCTGGCGTGGATGCCACCGATGGCGGCGTATCGAGTGCTCGCGGACCAGCGCGGCGTCGCCCTCGTCCTACCCCTACGCATGGGCAGTTGCATGTTCACCAGTGCTCTCTTCTCGAGATCCGGGGACACCCGTACGCAGCTGGCGGCGTTGCAAGGAGCACGCGCGGCGTGGGTCGATCCCGTCAGTGCTGCGGGCTATCTCGTCGTACGCGCCGGGCTGCGTGCCGCGGGTTGGATGCCGGAAAAGATCTTCGCTGAACAGAGCTTTTTCGGTTCGCACTCCGCAGTGGTGCGCGCTGTGCTCGACGACCAGGCAGACGTCGGCGCGACTTATTTGCACCGCGACGAAAAGGGAACGATCCAGCGCGCGGGTTGGGGGGATGCGAAGGTGCAAATCCTCATGGAGCACGGCCCGGTGCCATCGGATGCCCTGGTGGCGAGCATGCAGCTTTCGTCGGAGATGATGAACAAAATCCGGTCCGCCCTCGTCGACACTCCAGACATGGCCCTTCTTGCAGCGGCGCGGGAGCTTTTTGAGGCCGAGGCCTTCACCCACGCCAACAAATCTCATTTTGAGACTTTGGATCGATTCATTCCCTACCTAGATGATGAAGACCGCGAGCGTGTATCGTCCCTGCCGCCCGCGCGCTGAGCGTCCGCAGCTCGCAAATCGTTATACTGAGCCCCGTATGGCACCCGTATCGACCCACCCACTGCTCCGAGGCGTCCTGCTCGTCGTTCTCGCGCTGCCGCTCTTTGCGTGTAGCCGCCAGTCGGGCCCTCCGGTGGATACCGCCGCACAGGCGCGCGCGGAGGCGGGGCGACGCCTGGAGGGACGCTGGCTTTTGGTGAGCTTTCAGCCCGAGGTGAACCTAGAGCCCATGTTGGGGGCGCTCTTGGCAGCACAGATGAATCGCATGGTCGTGACCTTCCAGGCTCCGCAAATGCACGCGGCGGGCATGGGGGTGGACACGACCCGGCGGTATCAGGTGACAGAAGCGTTGGGAGAACGCGTCAGTGTGCGCACCGTGGACGACACCGGCGTTGCTTACGATGCCGTAGGTGAGTTCCGGGGGGCGGACCTCTACTTCGAGTCCCGAACGATACCCTGGCGTGGTCGCGGGATCTTGCGACGAATGCCGTGAGCTACATGCGTCACTGCTTCTTGCGCGCGACGCCTTGCTCCTCTAGCTCCCTGAGCGCACGCTCGATCTCTTCGTCGGGGCCTTCGAACTCAAGGGCGATCCGATGCGGCCACATGCCCTCGGGGTCTTCGTCGTTGGCCTCCACCCGGACGACTCGCGCCTTGAGAGTGCGCTCTCGGCGCAGGTCAGGCGGGAGCTTGACAGTGAGTGATACCAGCGCTCCGAGTTCCATGGTGTTCGCGCTGACCATGAGCAACCCTCGCGCGCTTGCGTCGTGGCCGATGGCCATGCCGGCGTCGAGCTCGTCGACCTGCACCGGTAGCCAAACGTTGTATCGCTGGGCACGCCGCTCCACAGCCAAGACAATAGCGCGTATTTTTCAGGAAATTAAGCCATCTGGGGGGGCGTGACTGAATCCGCCAAAGCCGCACCGCTGCCGACGCCCGAAGAGAGCCGTCGCCGGCGCATTGTGTTGACGGCGCTTCTGACTCCGATCGTACTGACGGCGGGGGCTACGGCCACCGGGACGGCGCTTGCCCCGAAGCTGCTAGGCGATGCTCCGCTCCTCTTGGTGGCGCTCAACCCGCCCCGACGGCGTCTGCTGCGTCTGGCGGTAGA
>CALMUT010000239.1 GCA_937872925.1 uncultured Myxococcales bacterium
ATCCGCCAATCACGCGTGACCCGCGCCGACACAAGGACTCTTGGCCCAATGCCGCCCCCCGTGACCGCGCAAGAAAAAATCCCCCGGGCACCAGTTCCGTCACGACGCATCAGTCACTTCAGCAGCCACCTTCACGAGCACAAGCGAGCGGGCCGGGACCCGCGAGCGAAGGGCAACGGCGGGGGAACCTTCCCCCGCTTTCGGGCCAAACAGATCCACCATCAGGCGCGACGCTCGATCACGCGTGACCCGCGCCGACACAAAGACTCTTGGCCCAGTGCCGCCCCCCGTGACCGCGCAAGAATAATCCCACGAGATCCGTCGCCGTCGGGCGGGCGGCCTGGGTTAGATTTCGGCGGCGGTGGGGAAGCGCAGGACGAAACGGGTGCCTGCGCCGGGCTGTGAGGACAGCTCCACTTCGCCGCCTGCGGTGAGCACTGCGTCTCGGACCGAGGCCAGGCCGAGGCCGGTGCCGTGGGAACGACTCTTCGTTGTGAAGAACGGTTCGAAAGCCCGCGCTTGGGTCTCGGGATCCATACCGACGCCCGTGTCGCGCACCTCAATCCGCGCCTGGGCGCCCTCCCGCTGCAACGCAACCTCTAGCACCCCACCCTGGGGCATGGCGTCCCGGGCGTTTAGCGCCAGATTCAGCAACACCTGTTCGAGCTGGGCGGGATCGATCAGCACGTGGCAGGGAGCCTCCGCCAACTGCAGACGCAGCTCGATGTTGTCGGAGAGCACCGTGCGAACGCCCGCTACGACGCTCTCCAAGCAGTGCCGAAGCTCCACCCGCTGAGGACGAGCCGGGCGGCGGGTGCCTAGGGAAAACAGACGCTTGATCAGATTGCGACCACGCTCTGACGCTGCGTGGATGTCGTCAAGGGCGGCGCCGATGTGGCCGCGGTTTCGTCGGCCGAGGGCGACGCTCATGCTGATGACCGAGAGAAGATTGTTGAAGTCGTGGGCGATGCCGCTCGCCAGCCGGCCCACGGATTCCATGCGCTCGGACTGTTGCAGCTTTTCCTGCAACTCGAGTTTTTCTGTGACGTCCGTCCCATACACGACCACGCTGCGCACGTCGGGATCGTCCAGCATGCTGCGAGCCACGATCTCAAGGGTCAGATAGTGCCCTGCCTTGTGGCGGAAGCGCGCGTGGCCTTCCCAGACATCACGGGAGCGACCAACCAGCTGGGCCAGCGCTGTCTGCACTTCCTCGGCGTCGTCTGGGTGCACCAGGGTCAGCACGTTCGCGCCCATGAGTTCGCCGCGTCCGTACCCCAGTGGCTGCTTGCGCCCTTGAAACTCGACTTGAAGTCGACCCCGCTCGTCGAGCAGATCCACCATGTCGCTGGAACCCTCGAGCAGCGCCCGCAGCAGTTCGACCTCTCGACGCAGACGGTCTAGATCGCTAGCAGGACGCCCCTCGTCGCGCAGCAGCATGTTCCGGGTGCATTGTAGCGATCTTTCGTCTCACGCGTCGGGATTCATCACAACGCCGATTTCGGGGACATTCCGGTACTTTTGCGCCCAGTCGAGGCCGTATCCAACAACAAAAACATCATCGATGGTGAAACCCAAGTGGTCGATGGGCACTTGCTTTTGCATCCGGGCCGGCTTGTGCAGAAGCGCACAGACCTGCAGGCTCGCGGGCTTTCGGTTCTTCAAAGAAGACAGAATGTAGTCCAGGGTCAACCCGGTATCCACGATGTCTTCAACGACCATGACGTGCTCGCCTTCAATGGGACGCGTCAGATCCAAGGTGATCTGGACGACGCCACTGGACGTGGTGTCGTTGCCATAGCTCTGCACACCCAAGAATTCGACCCGCAGGGGCAGATCGATGGCACGCGCTAGGTCCGACGCGAATACGAAGCTTCCCTTGAGCACGCATAAGAGCACGAGCTCCTTGCCGGCGTAGGCCTTGGTTATCTGCTTGCCTAGCTCTGAGACCCGAGTCTGGATCTGCTCGGGGGTGTACAGGGTCTTGATCGTGTCTTGGTACCAGGCCATGCCCAGGGCTACGGGTGGTGCCAGTAGCCGTCAACCGAAAGCCACCCGCGGTGATGAAAGTACGTGGCGATGCGGACTTGCGATCCGTCGCTGCGCCAAGAAATTGAGCCCTGGTTGTCGGTGCGCAGGGTCATCGAACCCTGTTTGGCCAGTAGCTCCAGCGTGGGAGCGTGAGGGTGTCCGAACCGGTTGCGAGTTCCGCAGGAGATCGTCGCGACGGCCGGCTGTACGTGCCGAAGGAAGTCTTCGCTCGTCGAAGTGCGACTGCCGTGATGTCCGACCTTCAAAAGATCGGCGCGCAGGCTGGCGCCATGCATGCCGATGAGATCCTTCTCCAGCTCCGCCTCAGCGTCTCCGGTCAGCAGAGCAGCGCGTTCACCATGTTGCAGGTGAACGACGAAGGAGTTGTCGTTGGCGTCGCGAGCTGGCGCAAACCCTGGGCAAGGCGCTAGAACACGCAGGCGAAGACCGCCGCGTTCATGGGTGCCGCAGATGTCCGTAGGCTGGCGCACGGCCACACCGCGGGCGCGCGCAAGAGCAAGCAGCTGAGCAAACTTCGGTCCGGCGCCGTGGGTTTCACCCTGCCCGGTGTCCCACAGTTCCCCGACCCCAACGTGCTCGAAGACTGAGATCAAGCCTCCGAAATGATCCGGATGCGGGTGCGACAAGATCACGACGTCGATCCGTTGCCGGCGACGTGCGCGCAACAGGGGCAAGATCACGCGTTTGCCCGGGTCCACGGAGGAACCGACGAAGCCGCCGCCGTCCACCAACCACAGTTCGCCATTGGGCATGTCGACGAGGGCGGCATCGCCCTGACCCACATCCAGGACCATCACCTGGAGCTCGCCTCGAGGCGCGGGCAGGCGCAGCCACACTTCACTGAGCGCGAGCATGCCTACCAGAAAGCACTGCAAGACCCGCCCGCGGCGCCCGGCCGAAGACGCGGTCCAAGAGAGCGCGAGCAGCACCAGCAACGCAAGCTGAGCCGGCGTGGGGCTCGGCACCGGCACCGCAGCCCAAGTGGCGGCTGCGCTCACTTTCGCGATCTGCCCGACGACCAGCAGCGCGCCGGATGCCGCAAGTGCAACCCCGCGTTCCAGCATTGGCCAGAACCCCAGTAGCGGGTGCAGCAGACACAGCGGAAGGGACACCACTTCCCCGAAGGGCGCCGCTACGACGTTGGCCGCAACCCCAGCCAGGGTGATTTCCGGTGCCATGAGTGCCAGCAACGGCGCGCATGGGATCATCGACGCCACGGTGGCCGAGACGCCTGCACTGAGCCAGCGGGCAGACCCGCTTTCAATCCGCCCAATCCGCGCGCCAAAGCTGTGAGACAGCGCTAGCAGCCCGGCAGTGGCTGCGAGACTGAGCATGAACGAGAGGTCGAAACCCGCCAGGGGATCGACCGCCACGCCGATTGCAATGGACCACCCGACCGAGCGAGCCACGCAGGGAGCACGGCCGAAGGCGCGTGCGCACAGGGCGGCGGCGAGCATCCACGCGGCCCGCCAAGCGGAGCCGCTACCTCCGGCGAAGTCCGCGTACAGCAGCGAAAGCAGAACGCCGATTGCCGCCGCGACACGGCCGACGTCATATCCCGCGGCGAGCGGCGGGATGCGCAGCAGCACCGCCCGAAGCGCGCACACGATCGACACCACAGCGAATACCAGGTGGGTGCCGCTGACCGCGAGAAGATGCGAGAGGCCGCTCTTGCGGAAAGCCTCGTCTTCTTCATCGCTCAGATCGCTTTCGCCGAGCACCAATGCGCGCGCGAGCCCCTCGGCGCCCGGGGAGAATGTGGCACGGATGCGCCGCCGCGTGTAGGCGCGCAACGCGTCGATCCAACCCGCCACACCCGCTTTGCGTTCGAGCAACTCCACCGCGTGCGCGCCGCCACTGAGCAGTACGCCGCGAGAGGTGGCGCGCGGCATGGGATCCGGCAATCCCAGGTTGCGAAATACGCGCACCGGGGCCAGATCTGCGATCACATACAGCCGGTCGCCCCGTCGCGTGTCCGCGCTGCCACCATAGACAACAACGCTTGTTCCCTCCGGCAGCGCACGCCCATCACAGTCCGCGCCGCTGATCGCGCCCACGAGCTTGGCGCGTTCTTGGCGCCACACGGGAGACTGCGTCACGCTCAGCTCAAAGGCGCAACGCTTGGGTGCGCCGAGGGCCGCGCGGATCTCGCTGTGCCCCGCCTCGAAGCTAGCGAGGACGTGCCGCGCGCGGAGCGCGGACGCGCAGAACAGCAGCGCGGCCACGCCAAGGACGAGCCAGCTCAGCCGACGCCGAAGGAGCAGAGCGCAGAACCCCGCGGCCACCAGCGTGATCCAGGGCGCCGTCGCGGCCCAGGCGCCAGCCAAAGCCGCCGCGGCGAGGGCGAGCACTGCGTCGATGCGCACGGGCGGCCCTTAGCAAAGGCCGCGCCAACAGTAATGCGGCCACAAACGCAAAAGTGCCGCTGGCGAAAACCAAGTTCGCCAACGGCACCTTCACCACTTTGCAGCCTCTCATGGTTGATCACTGTTTGGCTGTAATTTTCCAGCTAGCCATCCAGCGGTG
>CALMUT010000240.1 GCA_937872925.1 uncultured Myxococcales bacterium
AACGCCTAGGAACGCCCATTCGGCCTGAATCCCCCTAACAGGTCCTCGCCGAGGGGTGCGCGCCGGGTTGTGTGATCCAGAGTGGGTCGACGGGGATTCGAACCCCGGACCGACGGATTAAAAATCCGCAGCTCTAACCAGGCTGAGCTATCGACCCGCCGGCATAGCTAGGCCGTCTTTCCGCGATTGTCCAGACCTTGTGGGGCGCCACGCATCAAAAAAGCGACGCCTTCGCCTGGCTGGTGTTGACCTAGCCAGTGTTCAGGGCGCTGCGGTAGAACACGGCCATGACCGACGGCACTGCTCTGCAATCCCGGATCGTAGTTGGGATGGACTTCTCGCCAGCGGCGCTGCGTGCCGCGGAGATGGCGATCGCGTGGGCAGAGCGTCTCTCGGCAGGCGTCCAGCTGGTGTACGTGTGGCAGCCCCCCCGCGTGCTCAAGGCTGACATCATGCTCTGGGTCGATACCGAAGAGGTCCCGCTCACCCAGCACGCGGAGCGAGCAGCCGCGGAGCGCTTCGCAGATGTGTTGCGCAAGCTCGACGTTGGTGGGGTCACGGTAACGACGCGTTTCGCCATTGGACACGCAGCCGACATCCTGACCGAGGAGAGTGCGGCCCCGGGCACCGTGCTCTTGGCGCTGGGCACCCATGGCGCCGGGTTTCTCGAACGTGCGCTGGTCGGCAGCGTCGCCAGCGAAGTTGTACGGCGCGCCCGATGTCCGGTGCTCACGATGCGCGAAGCCTGAAGCGGGCCTCAAACTACGCTGCGCGCACCGTCATGACCGGGACAGGCGCGCGGCGCACGACGGCCTCAGCGACGCTGCCCGCGAACATGCGCGCCCTGCCGGTTCGGCCGTGGGTGCCGACAATGATCAAATCCGAGTCGTACGTCTTCGCAAGCTCCACGATGGAATGCCGGGGGTCGCCGACGACGACCTCCGCCTGGACACCTTCGGCGCCGCACTCGGCCAGTAGCTGCTGGAGCGCTGCGGACGCCTGTTGCTGCCCATACTCCCCGACGCTGATGCCTTCGGAGTGAGCCATCACCATCAATTCAGCGCCCCCAAACTCCGGGGGTTGCCAGACGTGCAAGACGCGAAGCTCTGCCTGGAACACCGCGCGCATTTCTAGCGCCATCTCCAGTGCCCGCCGGGAGCAGTCGGAGAAATCGACGGGCACAAGGATGCGTGCAAAGACGCTCATGACTCGTCGGTGCTCAGGCCTCCGCCTTGGCGGAGTCCGAGTTCCTGCGGATTGCTGGCACCTGGCTCTTGGGCGCGGCACCGTATTCGTGCAGCTTGTATTGGATCTTGCGCACGCTGATGCCGAGCACGTCAGCGGCTTTGCTGGTTGAGCCTCCATGGGCTTCCAGGGTCTTGAGGATCGCGAAGCGTTCGATGTCCGCCATGGGAGACCCAGGGATCCGCGGTGCAGTGTCTTCTCCGCTTTGCTGACACAGTTCGGCAGGGAGGTGTCTCGGCTCGACCACATCCTCTTCGGTCAACACCACGGCGCGTTCGATGACATTTTCCAGCTCGCGCACGTTTCCCGGCCAGTCGTAGGCCGCGAGCAACGCCAAGCTTGCGTCGCTGAGCGTCATGCTCGACCTCTCGTTTTCCTTGGCGAAGCGATCCAAGAAGTGCATTGCGAGGGCGGGGATGTCCGACGGGCGTCGCCGCAGCGGCGGCATCTGGATGTTGATAACGTTGAGCCGGTAGTACAGGTCTTCTCGGAATTTGCCTTCTGCAACGAGCTGGCGCAGATCCCGGTTGGTTGCGGCGATCACACGCACGTCGACTCCGAGGGTTTGGTTGCCACCGACCCGTTCGAACTCGCGCTCTTGCAACACCCGCAACAGTTTCACTTGCGTGGACGCGGTGATTTCCCCGATTTCATCCAGGAACAGCGTCCCGCCGTCGGCCTGCTCGAAGCGCCCTTCTCGGCGCCGGTCGGCACCCGTGTAGGCCCCCCGCTCGTGTCCGAAGAGCTCGCTCTCGAGAAGGGTTTCAGCAAGGGCGGCGCAATGCAGTTTTACGAATGCTCCGTCCTTGCGCGGCGAGCGGTGGTGGATTGCCGCCGCGACAAGTTCCTTGCCGGTGCCAGATTCGCCCGTGAGCAGCACCGTGGCGCGGCTGGGCGCGACCTGCGCCACAGACTTGAATACTTCCTGCATTTCCGGCGACGACCCGACAATCGTGTCGAAGCGATAGCGCTCGGCAAGTTGGGATCTCAGCTCTTGGGTCTCACGACGCAGGCGCAAACGCTCGAGGCAGCGCTCGATGACCAGCACCAACTCATCGGTGTTGAGGGGCTTGGTCAGATAGTCGTCCGCGCCTTCGCGCATGGCCGCGACCGCCGTCTCTACGGCGCCAAACGCAGTCATCAGGACGACGGGGACCTCGGCGACTTGGCTACGTAGCTTCTTCAGGAGCTCAACGCCGTCCATGCCGGGCATCTTCAGATCCGTCAGCACCAGGTCCGGACCGAAATCTTCGAAGCGGGACAATGCTTTGAAACCGTCCGCGGCGGTTTCCACACTGAAGCCCTCTTCCTTTAGGATTTCGGCCAAAGCCGTTCGGGCGTTTGGTTCATCGTCGACGACCAAAATGCTTCCTTTGTTGCCCACTGGATACCTGCTTCCTTGTTGCCGGGCGCAGTCTATGCGCGCGTCGTGCGAGCCTGCACTCCTCGTGCCGACCCGTATTATCGGCGAAAAGTCTAGGTAGGCAAGGCGGAACGCGCAAAAAGTGCGTTAGCAGTCCTTCGGCGCGGCAGGGCTTGCGTCTGGGGCGTGCGGCGGTTCGTCATCGTGCAGCATTCGCACGGCGGGTGTGTCGAGGTCGTCGAACTGCCCGCGGCGGCTGGCCCAGCTGAAGGCGGCCACAAAACTCGCCGCAATCAGCAAGGCGATCGGGAACACGACGTAGAGCACGCTCATGAGTGGAAGGTCCGTGCGCGGTAGGAGCTGACGACAACGGACAGCGAAGAGAGCGGCATCAGTACGGCGGCCAGAAGCGGGGAAATGTACCCGGTGATTGCCAGAGCAGCGCACACCACGTTGTAGGCAAGGGATAGCCGTAGGTTGCGTCGGATCACCTGGAGCGTGCGCTCCGCGCCGGTGAAGAGCTGAGGCAATAGGCGTAGGCCAGGCTCCGTTACGTACACGTCGGCCGCCGCGAGGCTCGCCTCTGCGCCACCGTGTACCGCGATGCCGACGCCCGCCGTA
>CALMUT010000241.1 GCA_937872925.1 uncultured Myxococcales bacterium
CTGCGCGCAGCAGGGCTACGACTGCGGGCCCGTTGCGGATGGCTGCGGCGCCCTCGTCAACTGCGGCAGTTGCACCAAGGCCGGCGAGATCTGCGGCGGCGGCGGCCCAAACGTCTGCGGCGCGGGCAGCATTGCCTGCGTCAAGAAGACCTGCGCCGATTGGGGTGCGAACTGCGGACCGGTCAGTGACGGTTGCGGCGGGCTGGCCGCGGGCTGCGGCAGTTGCACGGCACCGGCGTGCTGCGGCTGCGGCGGCAATCCCAGTGAATGTGGCGGCGCGCCCCCGGCGTGTGTGCCCAAGACTTGTGCGCAACTCGGCGCCAACTGTGGCGTGGCCAGTGACGGCTGCGGCGGCCTGACTGCCAACTGCGGCTCTTGTTCCGGCGGTAACTGCTGCGGTTGCGGCGGCACTCCGAACGTGTGCGGCGGCGCCCCGAGCTGTACGCCGCTCACCTGCGCGAACTTCCCCGCTGGCACCTGCGGCCAACAGTCGGACGGTTGCGGCGGGCTCACCGCCAACTGCAGCAGCTGCACGTCCCCCGCATTCTGCGGCGGTGGCGGCCCGAATCTGTGCGGCACCGGCTCGACCTGCATCAACCTGCAGTGCAAGCAGGTCACTTGCGCCATCGGCACCACGTCGATCACCGGAACCGTATACGACCCTGCGGGCAAGCTCCCGCTTCCGAACGTGTACGTCTATGTGCCGAACGGGACGCCCGCGGCGCTTTCGGACGGTGCGACCTGCGACAAGTGCGGCTCGGCGCTGTCGGGCCTGCCACTGGTGACGACGATTACCGACGCGACCGGCAAATTCACGCTGAATAACATGCCCGTGGGCGTCGACATCCCCGTCGTGATTCAGATCGGCAAGTGGCGTCGGCAGATCAAAGTGACCACCAACCAGTGCGGCAACGTTGCGGTGTCCGCGGCGCTCACCCGGCTGCCTAGAAACAAGGCCGAAGGCAACATCCCGAAGATCGCGCTGGCCACGGGCGGCTACGACGCGCTCGAATGCCTGCTGCGCAAGATTGGCATCGACGACTCCGAGTTCACGAACCCCACGGGCAACGGCCGCGTCAATCTATTCCAAGGCGAGCCGGGCTCTGGCCCCAACAAGGCCATGGGCAAGTACGACGGGGCGCTCGGCGGCGCCAACTTCCCAAGCGCTACGACGCTGTGGACGAACCTCGCCAGCTTGCAGAAGTACGACGTGACGCTACTGGGCTGCGAGGGCAACACCTTCTCGTCTACCAAGCCGGCCAGCTCACTGAAGGCAATGTACGACTACCTGAACGTGGGCGGTCGTGTGTTTGCGTCGCACTACCACCACTACTGGGTCAGCGCGAACACCAACGGGACAGGCAGCGGCGCCTGGGGCACCCTGGCCAGCTGGAACTATCCATCGCCCGGCATGCTCTCGAGCACGCTGTCGCCGACCATCCCGGAGAAAGTCGTGATGACCTTCCCCAAGGGCAACCTGCTCGCCAATTGGCTGGTCACCGTTGGCGCGTCCTCGACGCCCGGGAACCTGTCCGTGTTCGATACGAAGAACAGCGTGAAGAGCTTCGACCAGTCGCGCGTGCTCGAGTGGATCTACGCCGAAAATACCCAATACCCGGTGGGCACGACCATCCCGCATGCGGCGCAGTACCTCACGTTCAACACGCCAGTCGGTACGGCTCCGGCAAATCAGTGCGGCCGCTTCATCTTCAGCGACATCCACGTTTCCAGCGGAGACAAGGGCAACTCGTTCCCGGCCGAGTGCAAGTCCACCACCATGACGCCCCAGGAAAAGGCGCTGGAGTTCATGTTCTTCGACTTGGCGTCCCAGGTCTGCGACGAGACACAGCCGCAGCCGAGCTGCACCAAGCTGACTTGCGCAGATCAAGGCATCGTGTGCGGCCCGGCTCCGGACGGATGTGGCGGCGTGATCCCGAGCTGCGGCACCTGCACTTCGCCGCAAGTGTGCAGCACTGGCGGCAAGTGCGGCGGCTCTAGCTGCACGCCCACGACTTGTTCCGCGCTCGGCTACAGCTGCGGCTTCTGGTCCGACGGATGTGGCGGCAGCCTCAACTGCGGCAGTTGCACTTCGGGCAACACCTGCGGCGGCGGCGGCTCCGTCGGCATCTGCGGCAAGGGCAGCTGCACGCCCACGACCTGCGCCGCGCTTGGCTACTCCTGCGGCATGTGGGCTGATGGCTGCGGTGGCACCCTGAACTGCGGCAGCTGCACCGCGCCGGACACCTGCGGTGGTGGCGGGGCCGTCGGCAAATGCGGCGGCACCGGCTGCGTGAAGAAGACCTGTGCGGATCTAGGTGTCAGTTGTGGTCTCTCCGGCGACGGCTGCGGCGGCACCATCGACTGCGGCCCCTGCGGCGGCCCCACCTGCACGCCGCTCGATTGCGGCGGACGCTGTGGACCCCAAGGCGACGGCTGCGGCGGTATCCTCAGCTGCGAAGCGTGCCCACCCGGCACTTGCGTGCCCACCACCTGCATCAAGGCCAGCGCCCAGTGCGGCCTCTATCCCAACGGCTGCGGCGATGTCCTGAACTGCGGCACCTGCACCACAGGCACCTGCGTGAACAACACGTGCATCAACGTGAACTGAGTCTCGGAGCGGGAGGCGTGGCCCAGGGATAAAACCGCGGTTGGTTTCAGGACGCAGGCGGATACGCGGGACCGAAATTCCGCGCCCAAGCGCGCCGACCTGAGGGAAACACCCAACTTGCAGGAAAGCCGCGAGCTTCGAACACCCACTCGGCGCCGCCGGATTTGGACAAGCAACGCTCGATAGGACCGGCTAGCAGACGGTCAAGGTTCAGAGCGCACGCAGCGCACGTACTTCTCGATCGCATGGGCGCCGTTGTCGGCGGCTGCCGACTGAAAGTGGACGTACCACGCGTCGTAGGGTCCCTCGTCCACACCGGATGACGACCAATACCAATCGCAAGTCCCGCTCAGGCCGGCGTCCCAATAGCAGCCATTCGCGGCTGGACCGGAGTCCTTCGTGCACGCCGCGCAAGACGGATCCGAGCGGCACGTGCTCGACGTGCAGCCTGGGTCAGTGAGGATGCAGGCGCTCGATGCGCAGCCGCGGATCAGGCTGATCAACTCCTGGATCTTGGGCAAACGTAGGCCCTGACTTTGACAATATGCTTTCGCGTCCTGCCACCTGAAGGCCTGCGCTGGGGGTGGATCTTGCCAACACAACTTGGAAGCTGGGTCGTGGAAGGTGCATTCGCCCGCTGGCCCCGGTTCTGAGCCTGAGTCGGAGCTGGAGCAGCTGAGCAGTTGCAGACAAAGACCAAGCGCGCACAGATGAAGGCGTGTCATGCGGCATCTTAGCCCAAGCGCGCCCAATTTCGAGCGCAGACGGACAGGCCGTGACCGCGCAGTCTACGCTGCAGCAGAATCCGTGCGCCACTCCGATACCGCCCCGCTACGCGCGAGCCTCGTTCTGCACAATCTTGATCCTGCTCGCAGGTTTGGCAGTTCGCGTTCTGCTCGGCTGCTGTTTCACCGGAGCAGCCCGACCCCAGAGCCAGGAGCATCAAAGCAAAGAGCGGCGCGTACGGCTGTGCGCTGATGCGGCCCAAGGACGCCGACAACGATTAGGATGCCTTCGTGCACGCCGCAGCGCGGCGAGTCGCTCGAGCAACGGCGGATCCCGCTCGTCGCGAGAATTGTGCACGTGCGACCGCGGCTCCCGTGAGCTAGCGTGGCGATCGTGGCGCAAGCCAAAGGGTCCAATCTGCACCATCTGCGTGGGTTCGTGCACAAGCGTCTCGGGCTGGACGCATGGAATCGTTTGGTCGCCGAGCTCTCAGAGGAAGAGCAGGCAACCTGGCAGGCACTAGTCCCTGTGGGTTGGTACCCACTGGAGCTGCAGCTCAAGACTCTGGGGCTGATGGACAGGTTTCTGGGGCGTGGAGACGGCGCTCTGATCGAAACCCTCGGCGCGTACGAAGCCGAGCAGGATCTGACCGTCGTGCACCGGCTATTTCTACGCATGGCAAACCCGGCCTACTTGCTCGAGAAGTCTGGCGAGTATTGGAACCGCTTCTACGATGTCGGAAAGTGGGAAACGACGCGCGTCTCCAAGCAAGAGGCACGGGGGGTGCTTCGAGACGTCGCGCTCATGAACGACGATTTCGGCCGCTACTTGGCAGCGTACATCCGCGCGATGTGGCAACTCATGGGAGCAAAGCTGGAGCACTCCGCCTGGGAGATCACCCTCGAAGCGGGCATGCCGGTGCTGAGCGTCGAAGGACGCTGGCACTGAAAGGGGAGCCCCTGAACGATGCGTTTCCTGCGCACCACCGCCGCCCCATAGACCAGATCAGTTGACCTGAAATCGAAACGTAAAGCGCACGGCGGCAGCGATTGGCTGGCCTGCCTTGTCGCGGGCGGGGCGAAAGAGAAGCTTCTTCGCAGCGTCCACCGCTGGCACCTCGAAAACCGCGTCGGTCGATGAGATGACGCGGACGCTGACGACCGTCCCTTGGTCGCTGAGCTGCAACTCGACGACGACGGTCCCCGCGAGCCCCGCCTGTTTTGCCTCCTTGGGGTAGACCGGAATCACGTTCCTGGTGAGTGTCGGCTGCTTGGCGACAGTGTCGCGGCGAGGGCCAGTCGATGGACCGATCCTGGCCGCGGCCGTCCCCGTCGGATGTGTCGGCTCTGTCGGCTCTACCCGCTCCGTTGGCTCTGTCGGTTCCGCGAGCTCTGCAACAGACTCGGGCTCAGGGAGAGGCGGCTCGGGCTCCGTTGGCTCTGCCTCGCTGACTGCAGGCGGCTCTGAAATCGGCGCCGGCATCTGAGCTGGCCCGCCACATCCGCAGCCAACGATAGCAACGAATGACAGCCATCGTCTCGTTGCCCGGCTCATGCCGCGACGATGTTACAGATGTGCTGCGAGTGCAACGTGACGACTGCGCTGCTCGAATCGTCCACCGGCATCTCTGGCATCTACATGTCTCCGGCTGCTGCGCCTTACCCGCTCTGTTCAGCGGCTCTACGCCAGTACTTCTCGAGCGCCACCCTGGCGATGTGGCCATCGCAGCGGTCGCTTTGGGTAGCGAACTCGAGGAAACGGTGGACCGCTCGGGCCTGCTCGGAGTCCAATGTCCTGAAGCGCTCCCGCTGGTAGTCGTTGATTTCGCGGTCGTCGCCGAGTGCGAGTGAGTAGATCGCACGATCCATCGGGCTCCGAGGGCTGCCCAGGGTCCGAAGGCCCAGCCGCATGAAGGCAGGAAGATAGAAACGCCAACTGATGGGGTCTAGGTGCGGCAGCGCGTTCAGACAGTCGCCAATCGACGACTCAGGAATATCTCGCCAGTCGGCTTCTGGATCATGGATCCGGGCTTTGCGACGCTCGGCATCGGTCCCGTGGTGGTCGATGACTTCCGCTTCGTGGAGAGTTACCAGTCCTCGGGATACGGTCGCAAAAGCCCGTTCCATTGCAGAAACGAGCGACTCCGAGTCGGCGGCAATCTGTCCCATGTGCGCTTGAGCATTGAGGCGTTCGGCAGCGAACGCCGAGAACAACACCATTCAAGAATACCACGCCGAACCGAGCCAGCGGGTCCGACCTAGTACGCCGGCTTGCCGTCGATGAGGATCTTCGCGTTCAGCGCGGCGATTCCCAGGGACTGGGTGCCGAAGTACTTGAGGTGGTTGCCCGTGTAGTCGGCTTCGATGCGCTTCTGCAGTTTGAGATCGTGGCGCCCAAGCACGAGCCACTCGTTTAGGCGCCCATGAATGCCGTCGATGGTGTTCCCCGGCTTCGGGCCATACAGGCCACCCGTGCCGTCGACGTTACGGAAGTAGTTTTGGCCCTGGGGCGCGGGCCAAACGACGTCCGTCAGAGTCGAATGGAGCGAGTCGAGATCCGACTGCTGCCAGTACATGCCTGCTTCTGCCGCTAGTTCGATGAAAGAGATGATCGCGCCAGCGTGTGAGGTGTCCTGAACGTCTTGACCCTTCGGCGCGCCCCACACGCTGGCCCAAGTGTACGCCGTCGGGGTCTTGGGGTTCGGGTAGAACTGATCATGTAGGTTCGACGGGTAACCGACCATGGTGCCGCCGGAGATGTTGTCGAACACCGTCTTGTATTTGGCTTTGCCGGTGATGCGAAAGAGCTCCATCCCGATCCGCGCCCAGTGGCTGGCCATGTGGGTGCGCGACCGATACAAGTTGCCCAGGCCGTCGGACTCCCACTTGTCCCAGATATCGTGCTCGGAAAACTTTAGTAGTGCGTCGTACTGCGCTTGATAGGTGCCAGTGCTGAGCAGTGTTGGGTGCTTTTGCATCACGCGGATCAGCGTGGTCACCATGCGCCAGTAGTAGCTCTCCCACAGCGGGACCCCCTTGGGATCGATATCCCCCGGCCAGCGCCGGAAGCCATCCGACGCGAGCTTGGCGTCGTCCAGGGTGTACTGGATGTACTCCAGGGTGGTGTCCAGGTATTGGTTGTCACCGGTGGCGCGCCAGATCGACGTGAGCCCATCGATGCAATACGCGAGAAAGTAGTGCTCCTGTTTGAAGCCGCCAGATTTCGCGCGACTCAGGCAGTCCGCTTCATCTTTGGCGCTCCATTCGGCATCGTAAAGCTTTTGCCAGTCGGAAACGCTGCGAGGGCAGGCCGCGCCGGTGCACGGATCCAGCACGCAGCTTAGTCCTTGTGCATGATAGCCGAGATCGCATTGGCAACTGGCGGTGCCCGCGGCCTCCACGCACTTGCCGAAGTTGCCGCAGTCGACGTCCTGACAACCCGTCGGGGCAGAGTCCGTCGCGGCATCTTGAGGCGTCTGGGCATCCAGGCCCGCGTCGGAGCCTGCGGCGTCTGACTGGACCTGGGAATCTGCGCCGGCGTCAGGGATTTGTTGGCCGCGGGCCGCCCCATCGTCCGAGGAACACCCAAGCGCGCAGACGCCGACGACTACCAGCCCAAAACCCAACTCGCGTACGCGGCCGTGTGTTGCTTTGACGCTTCGGATCCTGTTGGAGGGACGCAGGGACATGAACTTCATCAGCTAGTCTCCACTTCTTCAGCCTGCACGATCGCAACCAGCATGCCAAGGACTGGCGTGGCCGCCACTAGCTAGCTCTGGTTTTGCGGTCCTGGGCCATACCTCGCCAACGGCCTGGAGAACACAAGTCCCCGCGTCGCAAGGAGTGCTACGATGAACTCGAAGGGGGCACCAGATGACGACATTGAGCGAGCTCTTGGCAACCAAGGGTCGGGACGTAATGTCCATTGCACCGGATGACAGCGTATTTTCAGCGATCGAGGCCATGGCAAAACATGGCGTTGGGGCGCTGCTCGTGATGGACGACGACAAGCTGGTCGGGATTGTGTCCGAGCGGGATTATGCTCGAAAGGTGATTCTTGCGGGCAGATCCTCAAAGGAAACGCCCGTGCGCGCGATCATGTCCTCGAAGGTGATCTGCGCTGAGCCCAGTCGAACGATCCAGGAAGGCATGGCGATCATGACCGAACGGAAGATCCGCCATCTGCCAGTCCTCGAAGGCGCAAAAGTCGTGGGCGTGGTTTCCATAGGCGACCTAGTCAAGGCAATCATCGCCGCGCAAAAGCACACGATCGAACAACTCGAACGCTACGTCTCGGGTTAGCTGCTGGCGCTGAGGTCCCCTGGGTGGCAAGCTGCGAGATGCAGCATCATCCCGCCACCGTGCTGAGGTTTGCGTGGGACACACTGCGCCTCGACGTCATCCACGTCGCCGTCGAGACTGCGATTCGTGAAGTTCACGAACTCAACCGCCGGGAAGTACCTGCTTCCCTCTCGGCCAGGGCTCCGACACGAATGGCACTGCTCGACTGCTGCGCCGAGCTTCGGGCGGAGTCCGGCATGCCGCCAATTGCGTCGCCTCCCGACACGCTGGCAGGACCCGAAGGTGAGCGGACTCCAGACTGGGTCGAATGCTTCGAAAGTGCCCTCGCCCGTTATCGCGACGCCGCCGGCATTTCCCTGACTCGGTCCTTTGGCAACCTCTAAAGAACCGGCTGGCGGTAGTGAACTGTAGGAGGGCGGAAGCTGTCGAAGAAGCGCCCTGCGCGTTATACCCAGTCGCTGCGTTCGCTTTCCGCGCGCATGCGAAGGCACCCCGGAGTTTCGACGAGGAACCCGGCCGATATTCCAGGGCGTGGGCTTCAGGCCACGGCCGTGGCCGGGATCGTCTAAACTAGGGGGAGTGGTTGAAAAGGGGACAGCTCTCCTGGGGCCCTTGCCCCAGCCCGGCGATCTTGTCGCCGCCAAATACCGGATCCTCCGCATCGTGGGCGAGGGCGGCATGGGCGTTGTGTTTGAAGCGCTGCATGAGCGTCTCAATCAACGCTTTGCCCTCAAGGTGCTGCGTTGCGAAGAGGGTGAAAAGGCTCCAGAGTTTTTCGGGCGCTTCGAACGTGAAGCGCGTGCTGCAGCAAAGCTGAAAGGCAAGAACGTCGCCCGTGTCAGCGACGTCGACACCTTGGACGATGGCACTCCATTTCTGGTGATGGAGTTCCTAGAAGGCACGGATCTAGATACGGAACTCGAGCGTCGCGGTCGCTTGCCGATCGGGGAAGCCGTCGACTATGTCGTGCAAGCTTGCTCTGGCGTGGCGGAAGCTCATTCGCGCGGCATCGTGCATCGCGATCTCAAGCCCCATAACCTATTTCTCACCCAAGAGGACGATCGGGTCGTCGTCAAGCTGTTGGACTTCGGAATCAGCAAGGTCCAAGACGAAAACGAGACGTCTGTTACGCTCACGCGCTCGACATTGGGCACGCCGCTGTATATGTCGCCAGAACAAATCCGCGCCACTCAGAACGCGGACGCAAGATCCGACGTTTGGTCTCTTGGCGTCATTCTCTACGAACTGCTCACCGGTACCACGCCCTTCGACGGTGAGAACCCGGCTGCGGTCATTGCCGCGATCACGGCAGACGAAGTGCCGCCTCCGAGCCTGCACCGCCCGGAGCTTCCGGAAAGCCTGACGGCCACGGTAATGAAGGCGCTCCGCAAGCGGCCGGACGAACGCTATCAAAGTGCGAAAGCCCTGGCCGAAGCTCTCACGCCGTTCAGTGAGCGGGCCTCTTGGGTGCCACCGCCCAGGATTTCGGGGGTGGACTTTAGGCTTCCGCCTGACGCGCCCACCCTGAGCTTCACCCAGCCGACGCCCGCTAGCAGCCGCGCTCGCGCCACCCTGGAGGCTGCCCCGACGGAGTCCCCGACGGCTGCGATCCCGGTAGCTTCGCGCGCGCGGTGGCCTTTGCTGGCGTTGGTGGTCGCAGCGGTCGGGGCGACGCTGGCATTTGCCGCGACGCGGCAGGACGCGCCGCCCACAGAGACGTCCGCGGCCGGATCCCTGCGGACTCCTCCAGCGTCCTCCGGTTCCTCGGCGCCTGTCACGAAACTCGCACCGCTCCCGGCTCCCACCGCGTCGGCGCCATCCGCCGCCGACGTTGATAAAACCACCAGCCCAGCCCCACTCACTTCTGCGCCTCAAAGGGCCGAGTCGAAAGACTCGCTTCCCGCTGAGGCGGCACTGAAGCCGCGCCGGGCGCCACGCCCAGCCCCTGCGGCAGCCAAAGCTGCCGTTCCCGAGCAGACCGCACCAGAACCGCCGCCGGTGCCGAAACCAGCCCCGATCGAGAACCCCCAACACCTATGATCCGCATTGGTCTTCGCCTGATCGTGATAGCTGGGACTTGCCTGGCGCTGCCCGCTGCCGCTCAAGCCCCTGCCGCACCCACGCCGCCCACGCCGGACGCGCCGGCTGCGGCGCCAACGCAAGCTGAGCAATTCAAGGCCGAGGGTGACGTGGCAATGCAGCGGCTGGCCTACGAACAGGCGCTGCAGCTCTACGCCAAGGCGTACGCCCTCGAGCCGTCGGCAACTTTGTCATACAACAAGGGGCGCGCACTTCAGGCATTGACTCGCTATCCCGAAGCTCTGGATGAGCTGGAGGCCTTTGCGCGAGAAGCGTCCCCTGAACTCAAAGCACGAGTGCCGAAGTTGGACGAGCTACTTCGGGACGTGCGCGCAAAGGTCAGCACGCTGCGCCTCAGTTGCAACGTTGCAGGGGCGCGCGTCGTTTTGGGACGCCGCGTCGTTGGGACGACGCCGCTCCAGGAACTTCGCGTGAACGCGGGTCGTGCGACCCTCGAAGTCACGCGTGAGGGTTATCACTCGTATCGCAAGCACCTCAACCTGCCGGGAAACACAGTCCAATCGGTGAACGCGAAGCTCTTTTCCAAGAATCAGACCGGCGTGTTGGAAGTGACCTCCCCCGTGGCGGGCGCAACGGTGTTCATCAACGACAAGAAGGTGGGAACGGTTCCTGCCCAAGACATGCTGCCCCCGGGAGAGCATCCAATCACCTTGCGACGCGACGGGGACGAGGAGGCCCGAACGATTGGCGTGGTGCGTGTCGGACAGACTGCGAAATTGGACGTCGCACTCGACACGCCGCCGGGACTCTTGTCCAAGTGGTGGTTTTGGACGGGCGTGGGCGTGGTCGTCGTCGGAGGCACCGCACTGACGGTGGCGTTGCTCACGGAGCGCTCCCCGGATGAAGGCGACATCGCGCCGGGCAAAGTGTCCGGCCCCCTGCTCAGGTTCTAGCCATGACGGGGCAATCAAAATCGGGTAGCCGCCGCGCTTTGCTGAGCGCCGCGTTGCTGTCCTGCGCGCTGTTGGTCCAGTGTCGCGAGCCGACGCAAGTCATGCTTGAGGTGACCACTGACGCGCAGTGTGTGGACGTGCGCGGCACCAGCATTACCGTCGGGGGCAGCGGTCGCATCGAGGGAAAGGCGCCTGCCGCGCGCACCGAGGTTTGCTCGCCAACGGGTCGCGTCGGCTCGATTGCGATCGTGCCGAGCGGTGACAAGGATGATGAGGTCGCAATCCGGGTGGTGACGGGCGTCGGCAAATCTCCTGAGGCCTGCGTGACCGACGGGTATCTTGGCGGCTGCATCGTGGCTAGGCGCGTACTGCGTTTCCTACCGCACACACCCCTCGAACTTCCCGTACACATGGGCATCGATTGTCTGGACATTCCCTGCGGTGCCACAGAGACCTGCTTCAAAGGGCAGTGTGTGCCAGCCAAGATAAGTTGTTCAGAGTCCGGTGGATGTCAGCCACTGCCTGGGGATGGAGGCGCGCCTGATGCGGCAGCGGACGCCTCCATCGACCAAGAAGCTGGCGCGGGGGGTATCGGTGGCGGCAGTGGCGCAACCGGCGGCACGTCAGGCGGCGCGGGCCAGGACGCCGCGGCGGGAAGCGGCGGGACCGACGCGGGTGATGCCGCTCCGGACGCGCTCAGTTGCACGGGCCCGCAAGCGGACTGCAACAACAGCGTCGCTGACGGATGTGAGACCGATCTAGACACGGACCCATTGCACTGCGGGCTCTGCGGTCGAGACTGCCAAGGAGGCAGCTGCAACCTGGGCCTGTGCACTCCCGTGACCCTGTGGACCGAGGCGAACGCCACTCCAACGCGACTCGCGTTGGACGCGACCCACGTATACTTCGTGGATTTCAACGGTGGCAATGTGCGCCGCATCGCGAAGACTGGAGGCAGCGTCGAGTTACTCGCCGCCGCTCAGAATGCGACGCGCATCGCAGTGGATTCAACCCACGCCTACTTCACGAACGACCAGAAGTCGCAGGTCGTCCGCGTGCCCAAGACTGGCGGCGCCACAGAATTGCTCGCGACCCTACCGCAAGCCGCGACGTCCATCGCCCTCGACGCCACGCATGTCTACGTCTCGGAAACGTCGAACACCGGTCGCATTCAGAAGCTGTTGAAGACCGGCGGCGCGCCCACGATCTTGGCGAATACGCCGTGGCCAATCGGCATTGCGGTCACTTCGGCGCATGTGTACTGGCCGTCTTTTGAAAACAACGGCACTCTGCGCCGGGTTCCCATTGGCGGTGGAACCACGGAAACCCTCGACACCAATACCGACAACGGTTTCGCTGTCGCTGTCGACTCCGCGAATGTGTACTGGACGGTGCTAGGCACGGGGGCCAACAAGGGCGAAATCCGCAAGCTGCCTCTGGCAGGCGGTACGATGGAGGTGCTCGCGGCAGCGCAGAAAGGGCCTCGAGGGATCGCCGTCGACGCCACTCATGTCTATTGGACGAATTCCGACGGCGGTACCGTGCATCGCATTGCCGTGGACGGAAGCGGCGCCGGCGTACCGACGGTGATCGCAAGCGGTGGCGTAGAACCGCTAGGAATCGCCGTAGACAGCACGAGCGTCTATTGGGCGGACGATAAGGCAAACGTGCTGCGGAGGGTCACCAAGTAGTATGTGCATCAGGTGGATGTGTGCTGTCGCGGTTCTGTTTGCGCTAGGAGTGCAGGCGCCCGCGGCGCTTGCTGCTAGCTCACGTATCAAGAACAAGTTTGCCGCGCGTTCTCAGACGCTGCCGAAGTACACGCTCCGCCTTGACGACGGGCCCTACTTTCCGCTGCCGTCGGGCGTCATAGAAACGACCGTCTTCAAAGCTGGCGACAACCGCGAAACGGACACGACTCTGAACGCTGGGGCTGGCTTCGGATTGATGGAGGATCTGGAACTCGGTGTGCACCTGGTCAAGTTCAACGACTCCAGGCTTTTCCCGCCGAGCTTCTACGGATTGTTCCGCTTCTTGCCTAAAGAGGTCGTGGAACTCAGCGCCTTCGCGGAAATCACACCTCGGATTGGGCATGATCCGACGTTTCTGTTTGGCATGCCCGTGTCCCTGCACTTTGGCGATAGCGTGCGGTTGGACACGGGGCCGTTCATCCTGTTTCCCCTGGAGACCAACATCGACGCCGTGTTCATGGCTCCTCTGCAACTCCCGATCAATGTGACCGATCAAGTGTATCTGGGGCCAGAGGCTGCGCTGATCCTCCCCGAATTCGAGCAAGACATTTACCTGGCCGGTTTCTTCGTTGGTTACACAATCCCCACGGCCAAGGGCGCGTTCGGCGATGTCGGCGGGCGCTTCCGGATGCCCAACGTGGACGCGGGCTTCGACGTGTTCCAAGTCATGGCGGAGCTGTCGATCTATTTGGACTTCTAGAGGCGGCGGCCCTTGGGTGCTGGGGCCTTTCCAGAGACCAGCCGGCTCAGGGGCAAGGCTTGCAATCGCATGACGACCCGCAAACCATGACGGGCTTGGTGCCGCCCTTGCAGACCCCCGTGCAGCTGTTGGAGCCACAGTTCGCGGTGGTACTCGGGCATGCGTTCTGCTCCGCGCCGCACTCCAGCAGACAGGGCCCATCTTTGCAATTGAGCTTGGCCGCGCCGCAAGCCAGCTTCACATTGCAGCCGAGGCGGCAGTCGTGACCGCTGGGGCACTCGAAAATGCCATTCGCACAGGCACCTTGAGAGGTGCACTCAACACGACAGTGAAAACCCGCCGGACACGTGATGGTCTTACCGTTGCACTCGTTGGGCGTGTCGCATTGGATCAGGCATGTGCCCGCTGCGCAGCCACCGTCGCACACGGCGGGGCAGCCGGACCCGGTGGGTGGCGCTACCGGGCCACAGCCGCCCCCTCCGTCGGCACCGCCCGTGCCGCCCGTACCGCCCGTGGAACCGCCGGTTCCACCTGTGGCGCCGCCAGTAGCGCCAGTGCCTCCGGTTGCGCTCGTCGCGCCCGAGCCGCTTGCACCGGAAGCACCCGCCGTAGCACCGGTTCCCGAGGCCCCGCCGATGCCGCCTCCGCCCGAGGCGCCGCCCCCCGCGACGGCGCCAACGCCGGCAGTGCCCGCGCCAGATCCGCCCTCTACGCTTGGGGCGCTTTCCGGGAACACGCTGCACGCGCTCGCGAGCAGCCACAAAGCAAGGGGTCCAAGCCGCACAAGCGCTAGGCTATCACGGCACGCCCACTGCTGCAGGCGACACGTCGTTCACGCAGCCCGCTCGTTCGCCTTCACACACGAAGCAAGCGTGTTCGATTCCCCCGCTGAGCGCGAGCTGGCACTGGCAAAGCTCGAAGAAGCGGTTCTGGGGAGTGCTCCGACTCAGCTCGGCCCCTTTGAGGGGTGGGCCAAGCTCGGTCGGCTGGGGCGCGTATTTCGGGATCGTGATTCGAGCTCGACCGGCGAGGACGCCGCGAAGTCCCCCTCACTGCTCACTGCTTACTGCGCGCGCAGCGTCAGTTCAGCCAGTCCGCGCAAGTTGATCGTGTCGCGCCATGGCGGATTTGGGTTCCGCAGCGTGATCTTTGGGAAGCGCTGCAGCAGTCGCTCGAACGCGATCTGTGCTTCTAGCCGAGCCAGCGGAGCGCCGACACAGTAGTGCACGCCGCCGCCAAAGGACACGTGCGGGTTTGGATCGCGCGCCACGTCAAAGTCATCTGGCCGCTCGAACACTGCCGGATCCCGGTTGGCTGCCCCGAGCATGCAGAGCAACATTTGTCCGGCCTCAATGCGCGTCCCGCGCAAGACGATATCCTCGTGAACCACCCGCGCGTTGGTATTGGCTGAAACTTCGTAGCGCAGCATTTCCTCGATGGCTGACGCCATGAGATCCGGCGTTTCGCGCAACCGGCGCAGTTGTTCGGGGTGCCGCATCAGCGCGAGCGCGCCGTTGCCGATCAGGTTAGTTGTCGTCTCGTGACCGGCGACAAGCAAGAGCACGAGATTCGCAATCAGCTCGGAGCGGCCAAGACGATCACCGTCCTCCTCCGCACGAATGAGATCTCCCAGTAGGTCGCCTTCATCCCGGGGCGTATGCGCGGAGATGAGCGCATCCAGATACTGCGACAGTTCTTGGACAATGGTGTCCGCCGTCTGCTTCTCCCGTCGGCGCGCAGTGGGCTCCACCACCACCGCTAGTTTGTCCGACCATTCCCGAAGGCGCGCGTCGTCAGCGGGCGGGATGGAGAGGATCCGGCCGATGACGCGCACCGGAAGCGGACGCGCGTAGGCGGCCATTAGTTCCACATCGCCGTCGGACGGAAACTCATCCAACAATTCGTCGGCAATCGTAGCGATGACGTCGGCCATCAGTGAAACCGTCTTCGGGCGAAAGGCGGCCTGGACCAGCTTGCGCAAACGGGTGTGCTCTGGCGGGTCCAGGCTGAACATCCATTGTTCCACGCAGCGCTCGAGTGCAGTGTCGGCGAGATACGGTCGAATCATTTCGTACCCCATCCACTTGCGAAGGTCGCGGCCGAGCCGCCGGCCGCGATTCATCCCCACGACCCCGTCGGGCC
>CALMUT010000242.1 GCA_937872925.1 uncultured Myxococcales bacterium
CTAAGCTGTTGGGGGTGCTTTGCGAGGCGCTCGCGGCGGGCGGCCAGGGTTCACGTGACGGCGGCAGGACGCGTAGCGCACTCTTGCGCCGCGCCGCCCAACTGGCTCATCGCGATCTTTCCGACATAGAGCGCGCTTTCCGCTGGATCGGCGACGCTTTGGTCACGCACGTCGATGAGGACAGCCTCGACGCGCTTGAAGCCCTCGCTGACGAGGTCGGCGACATCAAACGCGGCGAGAGCGTTCTGGCGCGTGCACTCGAAGAGGTCTTTGACGGTCCGTTGGTGCGCAAGCTGCTGGCTAGGCGTGCCGCGCTGCGGCGCGACCGCTTGGACGACAAGATCGGTGCGGCTCAAGATCTGAAGCGGCTGCACGACTTGTCGCCCTCGGATGCGGGCATCAGTGACGATTTGGGCGCGTTGTACCAAGAGCTGGCCGATTTCCGGGGCATGGTTCAGCTTTACGAGGACCTCATCTTGCGGGGCAAAGACCCCAGCTCCCGAGCGGAGCTTGCGCGGAAAGTCGCGCGCATTTGGGAAGAGAAGCTGGACGATCCCCGGGAAGCCGCGGATGCTTGGCGCCGCGTCTTGCGGATGAAGAGTGGCGATCCAGAGGGCACCGAAGGGCTCGAACGATCGAAGGCAGCGATGATCGGCCGTGCAAAGGATCCGAAGCCTGCTGCCGAGCCGAAACCCGCAGCCCAAGCCTCTGCGCCACCGCCACCCGCCGATGACGCGCCGCCCCCGCCTGCGGCTGACGCGCCGCCCCCGCCCGTCGAAGCCGCGGAGGCGTTGCATACGGATATGGACGCGTCTCCCGCTCCGCTGAGCGTGCCTCCCGAGGCCGAGGGGCTGCTGGCTGCCGCGGACGCCGGAGTTGACGAGATCCTGATGGGGCACGATGACGACGACGAAGACGGTCCCACGCTGCCGCCTTCCGGTGCGGAACCGGGCGCCCAAGCGCACGCCGAGGATGCACTCGCCGGGCTGAAACCCGAGCGCCCTGACATTGCGTTTCCGAAGTCTGACGAAGTCACGATCAGCGCGTCGATCACCGAGTTGGACGAAATGCCCGCGACGCCGCCGCCGCCGCCGCCATCGAGTCGGCCTCCGCCGGAGTTCCTCGATCCGGATCCCGCAGCGCCGCCACCGCCGGCCGTGGGGGCCCCGTTGCCGCCCATGCCCGAGGGGAACGCTGCGGTGCCGGATTTTTCCGGGGATGACGAATACGATCGCACGCTAGTGCAAGCCCCCATGGCTGACGATCTTGTCGTCGGCGTCGACGATGACGAACTGATCGTCGACGACGAAGAGCTTTTTGAAGAAGAGCCCTGACCGGCTCCCAGCGCCCTCCGGAGCAGCGGGGCAGAGCGGGTCGGCCTACTTGGGCACGGCCACTTCGCGCTTGCAGCCCAGCAGGACGCGGATTTCAGCGTCGCTGACGCCTTGGATCACGTTGCAGGTATCTGGGCACACAAAGACCTTTTTGGGATTGAGCGGGTCGTCGAAGTACCAGCCGCCTTGCACGTTGGCGCAGTTCGCCAGGTTACCTGCGTAGCCGATCTTCTGTGTGTTCCCGCTCGTCGAGAACTCCACATTGACCAGATTGGGGTCAACGCTGCCGCCGTCGGGCTGCGGGATGTCCCAATCACACGCCAACTTGGATGCTTGCACGACCGACTGCGACACGGCTTGAAACACGGGTAGGAAGTTCTGCAAACACAGGTTGCCTTTCACGCCGCCGGTGTTTTGCACCAAGGTCCCGTACACAGTGCCCACAGACGCCGTATAGGCCGGTCCGGGAAACCCGCTCTTGTCGCAGCACGGGTCCGCGTTGACATTGCCGATGCAGACGAAGGGGGACGGTTCTGTGAAGCCGTAAATCGCGTGAAAGGTGTACTTCTTGAAGAGGGGGTCTGCGGCCAGGAGCAGCGGCGCGATCTTCGAATGAAACTCCGTCGCGCTCATGGAAGAGTTGTCGTCCGTGACCACCACGAAATGCTTCGAGGCCCCGGTGCGCAACATGCTGCTGTAGTTTGGGAACTGGTTGATGAATTGGATCAATGCATCCGTGCTGCCAACGGATTGCTTGAGATGCAGGTAGTTCGGCGGTTTGTCGTCACCGGGGCACTGGCCCGAGCCAAGGGGAGGGGCGATGCACACTCCGTTGCTTTGATTGGACGCGGCAGAAAGCACCACGACATGTGCATCGACGTTGGAACCGAAGATGCCACTCGAAAACGTGTTCATATGCGTTTGAACGAACTTGGCCTCTTCGTCCATGCTGCCAGAGTTGTCGAGTGCGAAGATGATGTCCGCGGGCTGCAGTTTGTTCTCGGCCTTCTGCGAAATCTGACTGCAAGCCGCATCGCTTGCCAACCCGGCGCTACCCCCACCGCCGTCAATCACAATGCCGCCCCCGCTTCCGGCATTCGCGGCGCTGCCGCCCGCGCCCGCAGCGCCGCCCGAGGTGCTTCCCCCCGTCGTGAGCCCGCCACTGCCGCCGGAACCGGCACCGTTGTCCGATGCGGAGCATGCCACCACGACGGCAAGCGCCGAGAGGACGGAACCGAAGATCGGCGGGACGGCGGACATGGGACCTCGGTTTCTCCGTGGCAAGGTTGAAGCGTACGATCTGCCCGCGGCGGGTTCAAGGACCGCCCAGGTGCAGGGTGCTCCCGTCGATGCGCGCCGTCGCCCCAAGACATAGGGGAAGATTGAAGCGTCCGTGCCCGGCACGGATGCCTGCGCGCACGGGCACGCCGAGGGTGGAAAGGCGCTCTTGCAGCACGGAGCGTGCCGGCACGCCGTAGAGTCCTGCGCTGCAATCCGTGAAATCGCCGACGAGGACCGCGGCGGCGCTTCGGAGCGCGCCAGAGGTCATCAGCGCCGATAACATGCGATCAATGCGGTAGCTGGTTTCGGTCACGTCTTCCAAAAACCACACGGCGCCGTCCGGGGGCTGCAGCCGGCCAGCGGCGGCGCAGGTGCACAGCAGCGTGAGGTTCCCGCCGAAGAGTGGCCCGGCAGCGTCCCCGGAACGCCAGACCTCGAGGTCGCCCACCACTCGGGGCTGCGTCGGGTTCTCCAGGGCGAAAGTCCACTCGTTGCGCGCACGAGCGTCGCCTCTGCCGAGTCCGGCGACGTTGTGAGCGTGCATCGTCGCGATGCCCGCCCGCGCGGCCTCGACGTGCAGCGCGGTGAAGTCTGAGAAGCCAATCAACCATTTGGGATGTCGGAGCAGTCCGCTTAGGTCGATTTGGTCGACGAGCCGCGTCAGTCCGTAGCCGCCTCGCGCCGCGACCACCGCCGCGGCACCCGGGTCGTCGAGGGCATGCTGCAACTCTGCAAGGCGCAAAGCGTCGTTGCCCGCGAGGAAGCCGTCGCGCTGGAAGGCGGCCGCCGCGTGTGGGACCCGATAGCGCGTCCTCAGGAAGGACAGCCCGCGATAGACCAGCGTGCGGTCGAAGGGGCTGGAGGGCGCCACCAGGCGCAGTCGGTCGCCGGGGCGGAGCGGAGGTGGCAGGAGCACGCCGTGAGAGTCCCGGCTCCCTGGGTCAGTCGTCAAGCCCCGGCAAAGAGCGCTTGAGGTGGGGTGGTCCGGTGTACACTCGCCCCGCATGCCGGGCCCGCGCACTTCTTTGAGCCGAGTGGAGGATCCGAGCGCTTCGGCGGGCTGGTCTGCGCCTGGGCGTCTGTGGTCGCGGGCGCGCCGTTCGCTGCAGGGGGTTGCCCAGCGCGCCTTGGGCGACGACTTTGACGCCCGGACGCGGACGCTCAGCGAGCAACTGGCTGCCTCGGATGGCGATCCCTTCGGCATGGACCTCGAAACGGCAAAAAATGCGGTCATGGTGTGCGCATTTTTTCACCGCCTGTATTTCCGGACGGAAGTGCACGACGTCGAAAACGTTCCCCCGGGCCGGGTGCTGTTGGTTGCGAATCATTCCGGACAAGTACCGATCGACGGGGCGATCATCGGTTCGGCGCTCTTCTTGGATGCGGAGCGTCCGCGCCTGGTGAGGGCCATGGTCGAGAAGTGGTCGCAGACGCTGCCCTTCGTCGCCACGTTCTTCCAACGGGTCGGTCAGGTGGTCGGCGTTCCAGAAAACGCCAAACGCCTCCTGGAGATGGGCGAACCGCTACTGGTTTTCCCCGAGGGCACGCGAGGGATCAGCAAGCCTTTCTCTCGACGCTACCAGCTACAGGGCTTCGGCAACGGCTTCATGCGACTCGCGATGGAAACAGACACTCCGATCGTGCCCGTGGCGGTCATCGGTGCCGAAGAGCAGTACGTCAATTTGGGTAACCTAGATGTGCTGGCCAAAGCGCTGAACATGCCGGTTTTTCCAGTCATTCCTCAGATGTTTGTGCCCGGCGGTCTGCTGCCCCTGCCCACGAAGTACCGGCTCTACTTTGGCGAGCCCATGCGCTTCGAGGGGGATCACGACGACGACGACGCGGTCGTTGAAGAGAAGGTGTGGCTGGTGCGCCAGACGATCCAAAGCATGATCAATCGTGGGCTGCAGCAGCGGCGTAACCTGTTCTTTTGAAGCCCATGGCCCGAGCCAAGACTGACAAAGGACCTGCGGAGCGGCGCCGCGCGCCGCGCAGGAAGAGCTCCCGCCGACAGTCGGATGCTGCGGCTGCGAAGGGGGCTGTCGTCATCACGGGGATTTGCGGCCGGCTCGGCCGCCGGCTGGCCCGGGAGCTCCACCGCGAGCGCCCCGTCATCGGCCTCGATCGCAGGGACTTTGACGATCGTCCCAAAGACATCGAACACCACCAAATCGACATCCGGCGCAAGAAGGCCCGCGAGCTGTTCCGCCGCGGCGACATCGAAGCAATTGTGCACCTGGGGGTGATGCACGACCCCCGCGGCGACAGTCAGATGCATCACGCTTGGAATGTGGTCGCATTCCAGAAGCTGCTGGATTGGGTGCAGATCTACGACATTCCCAAGCTGGTGTTGCTCTCGAGCGCGAATGTTTATGGCCCGCGACCGGACAATCCACAGTTTCTTAGCGAAGAAGCTCCACTGCTTGGCGCGGACCGCTTCAGCGACATGCGCGACTTGGTGGAATTGGATATGTTGGCGCAGTCGTTCTTCTGGAAGCGGCCGGAGACCGAAACGGTCATTTTGCGGCCGACCAATATTCTCGGCACGGTGAAAAACGCGGCCAGCAACTATCTGCGCTTGTCGAAGGTTCCGACCCTGATGGGCTTCGACCCCATGGTCCAAGTCGTTCACCAGCAAGACGTCGTGACGGCCCTCCAGTTGGCCTTGCGTCCGGGCGTCCGCGGGATTTTCAACGTCGCCGGACCGCCACCGGTCGCGCTCTCGAAGGCGCTGCGTGTGCTTTCGCGCCCGACCTTCAGTGTCCCGCACCAACTGGCGCGTTTTGGGGTCGAACGACTGTGGCGACTGCGAATGACGTCGTTCCCAGCACCAGAACTCGACTTCATTCGCTACGTTTGTATGGTAGATGACCGTCGTGCACGCGAAGTGCTTGGCTACACACCGAGTTTCGATTTGAACCAGACCTTGCACGCGGTGGACGAGGAACGATGGCTCTGAGCAAGGGACGAATCTGCGCCTTCGGGATCTGCGCAGCGCTGCTTCAGCTTTCTTGTGGCAAGGCGCAGACCGAACCGCCTCCGCCGGCCGCCAGTGTGGACCTGCCCAGCGGTGCTCCGGGCGCCACAGGGGCGCTCGCCGCGGGTCGCACGACGGCGCCGGCGCCGGAAGACGACGACGACCCACTGGACGACGAGGAAGACGACACGCCGCCCCTGCTGCCCAGCCCGGCGGATCCCCCCGCTCCGGTGCCGTCGGGGACCGCCGAGCCGGGAGTGAATCTATGAGGCGCACGTTCGCGCTCTTGGGGCCGATCTTGCTGTGCACGGCCCCGGTCGCTTGCTCCGGGCCGAAGCGACCGACCGCGCCCCCGCCAGAATACGAAGCGCCGCGTGTGACACCTTGGGATGCGGCCGCGCCGCCGGACCCCTTCGACAATCTGCAGGGGGAAGCCGTGACAGAGGAGCCCCCAGCACCCGAAGAGACGCCCCCAACGGAAGGGGGATCGCTGTCTGCCGACACTGGCGCGTTCCCCGCGGCCGACGCCGCTCCCGACGGGGCGTGATTCGGCGTTTTCACCGCCCCTGGGCCCTGCTACCCTTTCTGGTGTTGAGCGGACAAGAAGCGGTGCGAGGGCCGGCACGTTGACGGTACGGTCCCAGTGTGAACTGGCCAAAGCTGCGTCGCGGCATTTCGCTCGGGCGGGCACGTCAGACAAGAACGCGGGCCTGACCGCCATCGCAAACACATTGCGGCGGCTACGCGCGGAAATCGAGTCCGCAAATCAAGTCGACCTCGCGGCTGCGTCTGCGGAAAACATGGCGCCCGCCATGCTGGATCGACTCCGCCTGGACGGGCCACGCCTGGAGAGCCTGGCGCAAGCAGTCGAACACGTGCGCTCGCTGCCTGACCCGGTTGGGCAGCGTAGCCAGATGCGCCGCCTCGAGAGTGGATTGCAGGTGGGGCGTGCACGAGTGCCCTTGGGCGTGATCGGCATGATCTATGAGTCGCGCCCGAACGTGACCGTCGATGCCGCGGTGCTGTGCCTGAAGAGCGGGAACGCCGCCGTCTTGCGGGGCGGGAAAGAAGCGCGTCACACCAATTGCGCGCTCGGCAACGCCATGCGCGAAGCTCTGCGCTCCGCCGGGCTCCCCGAGGAGGCCGTGCAAATCATCGAACCTGGAAGCCGCGAGGAGATCACCGAGTTGATCCGTCTCTCGGACCTGCTCGACCTGGTCATCCCCCGGGGCGGGGAGGGCTTGATTCGATTCGTCGCCGAGCATGCGCGCGTGCCGGTCATCAAACACTACAAAGGTGTGTGCCATCTGTTCGTCGACGCCGGCGCGGATCCGGCGCGCGCCCTTGCCCTGACCCTCAACGGTAAAGTACAGCGCCCCAGCGTGTGCAACGCGCTCGAGTGTTTGCTGGTGGACCAGAGCGAGGCCGCCGCCCAGTTGCCGGGCATTGCGGCGGCGCTGGCAGCTGCGGGGGTGGAGATGCGGGCCTGCGAGCGCGCACTGCCCCTGATGCCCGGTGCGAAGGCCGCGGTCGCTTCGGATTTCGGCGCAGAGTTTCTGGACTTGGTGCTGGCCGTTGCCGTGGTGGACGACCTCGACGGCGCTTTGGCGCATATCGAGCGCTACGGCTCGGGCCATACGGAAGCCATTTGTTCCGATAGCTACAGTCGTTGTCAGCGTTTCTTGCGCGAAGTCGATGCCAGCGCAGTGATGATCAACGCTTCCACTCGTTTCAACGATGGTGGCGCCTTGGGTTTGGGGGCAGAAATTGGCATTTCAACCAGCAAGCTCCACGCCTATGGCCCCATGGGGCTCGATAGTCTGACGAGCGAAAAATGGGTCGTCCTTGGGGACGGCCACACAAGAGAATCGTGACAGCAAAAGTCAAAAAGAAGAAGAAGTCCAAGCGACCCACCGCCAGCCGAGGCACGGCTCCACGCCGGAACGCGTCGGCGGCCACAGCCGAAGATCTCAGCCGGCCCGAGCCGTCGGACGAGGCACGGCGGGTTGCACTGTTGGCGGCACAGGCGGGTCTGGACAAGAAGGCCGTCGGCGTTGAGATTGTGGATGTGACCGGCAAGGTCGACTACACGGACTTTCTCGTGCTGATGACGGGGCACAGCGATCGGCACGTGGGCTCCATTGCGCACGCCGTCGAGGAACTCCTATCAAAGAACGGTACGCGCGCCATCAGCATGGAGGGCCTGCCGCAGGCGAATTGGGTACTGATCGATTTTGTGGACGTGGTGGTGCACGTGTTTGAAGAACAGTCGAGGAGCCTCTACGATTTGGACGGGCTCTGGATGGACGCACGCCGGATCCCGGTCCCGGGAAGTGCCGAACAGCGCTCGTGAAGGTCGTCGTTCTCGCCGTCGGGAAGCTAAAAGACAAGGCCCTGCGCAGCGTCGCGGACGACTACCTGGGGCGGCTGCGCCACTACACGCGCTGCGAAGAGATCGAGGTGCGTCAGGCCACCGAGTTCCCCAAGCATACCGCGGGCATTTCCAGCTGGGTGGCCCTTGAGGTCGACGGGGAGCGGCTGAGCAGCACGGAGCTGTCTGCGCGCCTGGAGCGCTACGGGAGCACGGGAAAAGGCGTGGTGGGTTTCCTGATCGGCGGCGCCGACGGCATCCCCGCCGCGCTCAGTGCGAGCGCCCATTTTCGTTTGTCTCTCTCCAGCTTGACCCTCCCGCATCAATTGGCGCGAGTCATCCTGTACGAGCAGATCTACCGCAGCTTCACCATTTTGCGCGGTGAGCCCTACGCGCGGGAGAACTGAAGTTGCCAGAGCTTCTGAGACAGCTCACTAAGTCGCGGCGCGTTTCTTCGCGCGTGCACGGTCCACCAGCCATGCGATCCCGATGGACACGACGTACAGGACGATTAGAGGAACCGCGAGCAGGAACTGGCTCGTGACATCCGGCGGCGTAATGATGGCTGCGAGCAAGAACGCAATCACCACAAAGTAGCGCGCGAACTGGATCAGGTGCCTGTGGGTGATCAGTCCTGCGAGGCTCAAGAAGAAGATCAGTACCGGAAGCTCAAACACGGCACCGAAGGCCATCAACATACGAGTCACGAACTCGATGTAGTCGCCGATCATCACGGTCGGCTTGACTTCGAATCCCTCCTTGCCGACCGGGCCACTGAAGCCAAGCAGATACTGGAACGCGATAGGAAAGGCGACCCTCCAGCCGAAGTAGCCGCCCGTGGCGAAGAGCAAGCAGGACGAAAAAACAAACGGCAGCGCCAGACGTTTTTCTCCGGAGTACAGCCCCGGCGCGACGAAGGACCAGAGTTGGTACAGCATCACAGGCAACGAGAGCACCACGCCTCCCAACAGCGCGAGCTTCAGATAAGCCACAAAAAGCGAGGCGGGGGCAGGGAAGTGAAGCGCCGCTTGTCCAGTGAGCTTCTGTTCGTTCCAAGCCTGGATGAACGGAGTCGTCAGCCAATGCAGCAACGTTTCGCGGAAAAACCACGCCACGCCCGTACCGATGGCGAACGCTAGCAGCATGCGCAGGATCCGAGAGCGCAGCTCCGCCAGGTGCTCCCAGAAGGTCATGGTCGCTTGCTCGGGATCTTCGCTCACGTGATGTCCCTGGCGCTGGGCGCGCCTTCTTCCGCAGTTGAGTCCCCACCGACGGCGTCTTGGGTCGTCCCAGCGTTGCTGGCGTCGGCCCTGCCGGCGCTGGGCGTTGTAGCGGGTTCCGCTGCGTCCGTTTCGGCGGTTTCTCCGTGCCAGGGCGCGTCCTCAGCCTCGTCGTCGTCGACGAGGTCGTCCGGAAGGGCCCCGTGGGCGTCTGCGCCCTCCAAAGGGTACTCGCGGAACGGATCCGCCTCGATGCTGTCTTGGTAGGGGTCGTTCTCTGGCGCGGTGGCCATCCGACCCGCCGCGCGCAGGTCCCCTCGTAGGATCCCTCGCAGTTCGGTCAGCCCTCCGTCGATGCCTTCATTGCGCAGGATGTCATCGATGCCGGTTTGGGCGCGCACCTCGGTGGTCAGACGCCGCAACTTGCCCATCCACTGGCCTAGGGTGCGCAGCATGCCGGGTAGCTTCTGGGGGCCGACAACGACCAGCGCGACGACGGCGATCAGCGCGATCTCAGAAAGCGAGATCCCGAACACGCCAGGCACCGTAGTCCACGTCGTGGCGCCTCGCAAAGCGAAACGACCCAGGCGTTCATTGGGGCTCGGGGCGGCCGGGGCGGCCGCTGGCCCGGGCGCCCCGCCAGGCCAGGAAACGATGGAAAGGCGGAACTACTCCACCCAGATGGGGTTCGTAAATGCGAAGGGTTTGATGCCGGCCTGGTAGACGTTTGGCAGTGGGGTGTGGCCTTTTGCCAGCACCACCACGAAGCTCTTCGCAGGCACGCGCAGTGAAAACTTGGTGTCTAGTCGTACGACGTCCTGCTTGCCCTTGGGCAGGCTGATCCAGCGCACGCGATTGCCCTGGGGCCCGAGCAGTACCTCGACTTCGTCTACTCGGATCCAGGGCACCGCGCGCACGCGGATTGCGAGCTCTTTGTCCTGATTGCCTCGCGCCGTCTCGCCGGGCTTCTTGCCGTCGAGGGTGACGTCTAGGATGGGGCCCGTTGTGACGGTAGCGTTGCCGGATTTGAGCGCAGCTATCAAAGTCTTGGGGCTTGCCTGAAGATCCGCGCTGTCGTCGCCACCGTCGGCAAATCGGATCATCGTGCGCGGCACGCCCGGGTCCAAAAAGAACAGCTTGTGGGAATCACTGCTGCCCGTGGCGGTGAAGCGGTGACCTTGGCCGAGCAAGCGGATCCAATCGAATAGCACCTTGCGGACTTTGGCTTCGCTGCTGGCGTCGAGGCCGTTCATGACTTCGATGCTGTCGAAGTCCCAGGAAAAAGTGTCCTTGGCCGTGTAGGGAAGACGCGCGGTTTTCGGGTCGAGTTTGAACTCGTGGAAATAGCCAATTTCGTCCCAGCGCGGGTGGTTCACCTGGATGATGCCGGTGGGACTCGCCTTTCGCATCTCTGCAAATAGTGCTTTCGGCGTCGTGTTTTCGTAGCGCACGCGATCCGTCGTCTTCATCGGAATCAGATTGAAATGTCCGAAGCGGTTGCCCACGGTGCTGACTTCGCTGCCCACAGCGGTGACCAGGGGCGTTGCGAGTGCGCCATGCTGGAGCAGCGCCGCCACCATGGGCGCGAAATCCGTGACCGCGTAGTGGTCGCTTGCGACGGCGAACTCGACGCCTTCCGCGGCGACGCTGACCAGCCGGGTTGCGAGGCCGATATCCGCGTCGACGCTCGGCGACTGGTGCAAATGCAGATCCGCTGCAAGTTGTCCCGGCGTGTTGATCACGCGGGGTAGCGTGCCGCTGAGAAAGACGTTCTTGCCCACGGAAATTTCTAGGTCAAAACGCTGCGCGTCGCGTTCGATGCCAGCCGTTGCGAGCACTTTGTATTTGCCGGCCGGCAAGGTGCGCACGAACCGTCCCGTCCCGCTCCAGGCGAACCGTCCCGCCCCGGTTTCGTCCCCGTCGTTTCCAAAGTTCGGGTCCGGCGTGCCCGAAGTGCCGCGGAAACTGAGTTTCGCTGCAACGGGACGGCCGTGTTCGTCCTTGAGTTCGACCACGAGGGTGGCTCCAGCCTTTTCCTTGGCGGGGCGGATTGGAAGGGTTTCGAAGCTCAGTTCACGGCGAACCCGGAGAGTCTGCGCGGGCACTAAGTTGCCCGAGCCGTATTGCGCCCGGATCTCTGCGGCGAGTCCCGGATTGCGCGCGCGATATGAGACGGCCATGTCTTTGGCCTCAAGAGTGCGCAGAAGTAGATCCCCCCCGGCGCCGTGTCGACCCACCCAAGTGCCGGCGCCAGAGAACGTTGCCCGCGTGCGCCCGTGGCCTTCCACAAAGTAGTCCGTGTTGCCCCATTTGAGCAGATCACCGAGGGCAACATGGGTCAGCTTGCCTCCGGAAACGTGCTGCAGCGTACTTTCGATGATCAGCTTGGGCGAGGTGGCGTCGAGGGAGAACAACGTCGTGACCTGTAGGCGCCCGGCACCCAGTGCAACTTCGGCGACGGTCTCGATGGCGTTGCCCGCGGCGCGCACGCTGCGCGCAGTCAGGTTGTGCGGCATGTGCCCGTCGATGACGACGGGGTGCAACATCCAGAGCCCGTCGATGTTCGGGGTGAGTTTCAACTGGGCTGCGCTCGCCGCAGTCGGCTGAGTGCGCCAAAAATCGACCAAATAGCCATCGCTCTTTCGCACGATTGCCACCACGTCTTTGCCGACCAACGCCAGATCCCCAGGTCGACCCCCGACGCGCAGACGGTCCCCAAGGAGCGCTTGGTCCACCACCACAACGGCTGCAGTGTCCGAACTGGCTGCGGGGCCTTCGGCGGACAAGAGCAGTGGTGCTAGGAGCCACCAACTGAGTCGGGCATGTTGCCGCACAGAGCAACCTTAGCCGCCCGGACGGTAGAAAAGCCACCGCCCAAGGCCGCGAAGCTCCCCGGATGGTTTCCCCCGAGTGCCAGTGGCCTCGCCCGTCCCAACGCACTCCCCGCGCTCAGCACAACGGATCGGAGAGACCCCGTCTGCCCTGAATTCCGAGGGCCGCGAGGTCCCTCTGGGCGCCCAGCCGCCGCAGCCCGGGCAAGTCGCGATTCGCCGGGCCCTGAACTCGCGATCAAATCGATTACTCAATCTGGCCTTCCCCAGGTAAGCTGCCGCGGTGTTATTCCTGCTGATATTCGCCATCTTCTTGGTTGGGATCTGTGTCTTCTTTTACGGACTCCTGATCAAAGGCGTGGACCGCTACGAGCCAGAGCCCTGGTGGTTGCTCATCGTTTGCTTTTTTTGGGGTGCGCTGGGGGCGACGTTTTTCTCCATCATCTTCAATACCGTGGGCGGGGCGGTGATCACGAGTGCGGTCGACCCCCGCACCATGAACGAAGCTGCGGTTGCGCAGGGGCTGACCGCATCCTTCGTGGCTCCCCTGGTGGAAGAGTCATTTAAGGGCGTGTTCCTCCTCGTCCTTTGGGCTGCGAGCGCGTTCTGGCTGCGCGAGCTGGATGGGCCTCTCGACGGCGCCATCTACGGCGGCGTCATCGGGCTCGGTTTCACCCTCACCGAAGACGTGCTGTACATCATGACCGCGGCGTCGAAGGCCGGGGTGGTTGGCTTTGGTGCCACCTTCGTCTTGCGGACGATTTTCGGCGGCCTAGGGCATGCGACCTTCACCGCCATGACCGGCCTGGGCGTGGGGGTGGCGTCCGAAACGCGTAGCGTTCCCATCAAGATCCTGGCGCCCATCGGTGGCTGGACGGCCGCCGTGGGGCTGCACTTTCTACACAATTTCCTGGTCAGCTTTTTCGGATGCGGCGGCGTACTGCTCAAGTTCGCGGTGTTCCTGACCTTCGCGGTGCTGTTCTTCGTTCTGCTTTATATCCTGGCCTTCCGTGACCGCGCGATCGTGATGCGAGGACTGGCGGACGAAGTCGGCGTGGTCTGCCACCCCAAGGAATACAAGCTGACGACTAGCGGCGCGATGCTGATCCCGCTCTACAACGTGATGGCGATCTCCGGAAGCGACGGCGGGTACATGGCCGCGCGCAAGAAGCAGCTGTTGCTGGCGGATTTGGCATTCCTCAAGCATCGAGAAAAACGTGGCGACACCGGGGCGGGGTCGCGGATCCAAAAAGTGCGCAGCGAACTCGTCGCCCTCAACGAGCGCGGCGTGTTCATCGGCAAGCGCTAGGAACGGGCGCGCCATCGGCCGCGTCGGTCCGGCGCGCGAGCGGCGCCGGAGCCGGGCGACTGCTGCTCAGCGAATCATATTGCGCGCGATGACGATGCGTTGGATTTGGCTCGTGCCTTCGTAGATCTGCAGCACTTTGGCGTCGCGCATCAGCTTTTCAACTGGATAGTCTTTGACGTAGCCGTTGCCGCCGAAGACCTGCACTGCGTCCACGGCGGTCTGCATCGCGCGGTCCGCCCCGAAGGCTTTGGCATAGGCGGAGACGATTGGGTCACGGACGCCGTTGTCGAGATTCCAGGCAGCCTTCTGATACAAGAGGCGGGTGGCTTCCGCGCCGATAGCCATTTCCGCAAGCATCGCTTGGACCAGTTGGTGTTCAGCGATGGGAACTCCGAACGCCTTGCGTTCTTTGGCGTAGGCAACGCATTCGTCGATGCAGCGCTGCATCAGTCCAGTGGCAAGCGCGCCGATGTCCGGGCGCGTTTGGTTGAAGGTCTCCATCGCCAACTTGAAGCCCTGACCCTCAGGGGCAAGCAGGTTTGCTTTGGGTACCTTCACGTCTTCGAAGTGCACGGCCGCCGTGTCGCTGCCCCGCTGGCCCAGCTTGTCTTCGTGTTTGCCCACTTTGAGGCCGGGGGTGTCGCGGTCGACAATGAATGCGGCAATGCCCTTATGCTTCTTGGCGGTGTCGCTGGTGGCGAAGACCACGTAGAAACTCGCGAAGCTCGCGTTGGTGATCCAGCACTTTTCGCCGTTGATCACGAAGTCGTCCCCGACCTGGGTGTAGCGTGTCTTCATGCCCGCCACGTCGCTGCCGCCGCTGGGCTCCGTGGTGCAGTAGCTGGCGAAGTGCGGCTCGGCAGTAAGCATTCCAAGGTACTTCTTCTTCTGCGCGTCGCTGCCGCCGAGCTTGATGGGCGTCAGGGCCAAGGTGTTGGCCAGCATGCTGGTGGTGATGCCTGTGCAGCCGTAGGCCATCTGCTCAGTGATGAGGGCGTTCTCTAGCTCCCCCATGCCCGGTCCGCCGTGGTCTGCGGAGACCGTGGTGTTGACGAAGCCGAGTTCGTGCGCGGCTTCGAATACTTCCTTGGGGAACTTGCTGTCGCGATCGCACTCCGCTGCGACGGGCACGATGCGCTCTTTCGAGAAGCGCCGCGCCATTTCCACCAATGCGTTCTGTTCTTCAGAAAGACCGAAGTTCAACATTTCTACTCCTTTGCTCGCTTCTTCATCCGTTCGTACTCAGCTCGGACAGCTCGCGCGCCCATGGCGTAGCCAATGCTGAGTCCCACCAGCACCACGCCCGGTATGTAGATGATGTGCTCGAGGGTCATGACTCCGGGGCATCGTCTCGAGCGCGCGCGAGGCGACGATCCAAGTCGGCAAGCCGAGTTTCCAGCTGTCCCTGGCGCTTCCAGGTCGAAAATACGAACCAGAACAACACCACCCACAAGATGCAGTAGGCGACGATGAGGAGCGCCTCGGCGCTTGTGGATTCACGGCCGCCTTCCACGGGCACAAACTCGGTTGCCCGCTCTTCCGGGTTGGCGGAATTGGCGGGCACTTGGGCGAGCTCGAGGCGCGGCTGAAGTCCGAGCCAACTCCCCATGCTCTCGGTCTGGGTCACTTTCCAGAGATTGGACACGTCATGCCTCCTTGGCGAGACCTTCGTCGATGGCGCGCTCTTCGGTATCACGCAGGCGAGCCGATAGTTCTAAGGTGCGTGCCCGTTGCCACAACAGCAGCCCCGCCAGCAGAGTGAAGGCCAGAAATCCGACGCTGAGCGCGAGCTTCATGTCCGGGTGGGAGAGACCGCCCCCGCCCTTGGTGATGACTACGGGGTGATTGCCGCCCCATTTGCGCACGGAGTAGTGAATGATGGGCAGGTTCACCGTGCCGAGCACTCCAAGGGCAGCGGCGAATTTGCGTTCGGCTTCGCCACTGCCGCCGAAACGCCGGAGCAAGACGACCGCGGCGTAAACCAACAGGCTCAGCAGCGTGGTCGTGAGCCGCGGATCCCAAGTCCAATACACGCCCCAGGCCTTCTTTGCCCAAAGTGGCCCGCTGGTGATCATCAAGATGCCGAAGATGGTCGCGCACTCCGCGCCTGCCTCTGCCCACGCGTTGCTGCGATTGCCCAGCTTCAGCAGATAGATCGCGCTGGCCACGCAGCACACCACCCCAGAGAGGTACATGGCGTAGGCGGACGGCACGTGGAAATAGAAGATCTTTTGAGCCATGCCGCCCGCCTCTGCTTGGGCGACGGGCGCGCGAAAGAACGCCAGATACAAGAGCGCGAAAATCGACGCCAATGTGAGGCTCGCGAGCACCGCGAAGGCGGGCTTTTGTCTCAGCATGGGCGGCACGCTAGCGCGAATCTTCAGCGCCGTCATGGCGCTCAAACGTCGCAGCTGGAGAGCGCGAGAAGGGCTGCAATTTGTGCGCGCACGAGTTCGAATTCTTTGATGGCGGAGTCAATTTCGGCCTCGCGCAGGCGGCGGGAGGCATCCACCAGCTCGAAGCTGGAACCTTGACCCGCCGTGAAGGCGATCTGGGAAAGCCGAGAGCTTTGCCGCGCTATCTCCCGGGAGCGCTGACTGACCGCCAGATTCTGCTTGGCAAAGTTCACCGCGCGTTTGGCCTGCGCGGATTCCACCCGGGCCGCGCGGCGGGCGTCCGTGACGTCTTCTTGGGCAAGGCGCGCTTGGGCGGCGCTGCTCTGCCGCGTTCCGTAGCGCAATCCGCCGTCGTAGAGTGGCCACGTGAGCACGCCGCCAATGGTCCAGGTGACGTGCTTGCCGTTGGCACTGAATCGCTCTTCGGACGCGTAGTTGAGGTTCGAGACCAAGTCGACGGTGGGCACGTAGTCCCAGTCGACGCCCTTTTCGTTGCGCGCGGCGATTTCTAGTCGCGCCCGCGCGGCTTGCACGTCCGCACGCACATCCGGGTTGCCAACGGGCTTGCAGACGGCGCTCGCGTCGGTGGCCAGCTGGTCCAGGCGGATTTGTGGAGTCACGCTCCAGGGCACGGAATGCCCCAGGGTAATCCCAAGGGCTTCCCGTGCACGCCGGACGCCTTCGTTGGCGCTAACGACTTGAGCGCGGGTCAGGGAAACCTCTTGTTCAGCACGCAGCACGTCGACGGCGCTGGCCGCACCAAGCCGGGCGCGTCTGCGATTGAGGTCCAAGGTCGATAGCGTGGACTTCAACGACACGCGGCTGACTTCGGCGACCCGTTCTGCGGTGACGACGCTCACAATGGAGTCGGCGACGCCGGCGATCACGCGGCGTTCTGCGTCTTCGCGGGAAAGCTTCGCGGCGCGAGCGCCGCGTTTGGCGGTGCCGTGATCGTGCCAAGCGCGGGGGGCGATCACAGGAACGCGAAGTGCGAGTCCCGCGCCCCAGGTTGTCTGCGGATCCGGAATGGTGCCTTGCTGTGGTCCCGAGGAACTGAAGAAGACGCCTTCGCCCGTGAGCAGGTGGCGCTGGATCTGCGCGGTTCCGGTCAGCGTCGGGAGGGCCCTCGCCAGCGCCTGGCGCGCTTGGGCACTTGCGAGCTCCACCTGCGCCACGCTGCGGGCCAAGGTCGTAGACTGACTGCGCACCTGGCGCAGCGCCTCCTGCCAGGATTGCACGACGTGGGGTGCCGGCGGCAGGGGCGCGAGCATGGGGTCGTCAATCTCTGGGAGCGTTGTTTTTGGCGCGTCCGGAGGGAGCGCAGCCGCTTCGGCTGGCTCTTCGGGAGTGGGTCGAGGTTGGGCAAGCGCCGTACTGGTCAGCGCGAGACCAAGGCAGAGCAGGGGTATCCGTCGCATGTGCGCGGAGATAGTGCCGTTTTCGCTTCGTGCAAAGGCCTGAGAGTCCGAAGCTTGGGCGCCCCCGGTTACTGGGCGGGCATTTGGGTGCGCCAGCGCTCGAGAAGGCGGCGTGCGGTCACCGCGCTGCCCTCGGCTCCGCCCGGCAATCCGCGCCTCAGAACGCCCTCGGCTCGCTCTGCTTGACCCGTGCGAAGCAGCGCGTGTGCGTAGGAGGCGATGACTTCAGGCTCGTCGGGCATGCACGCGGCGGCCCGGGCCAGATGGGGCAGGGCGTCTTGGGGCCTTCCCAGGCCGACGTCCAGCATGTGGCCGAGATTGTGCGCGTATGAGCCGCACCCTGGCGCCAGGGACAAGGCGCGCCGGAAGGCCCGCGCGGCCGCCCGCACATGTCCCATCTTGGCGTGGGCGAGCCCGAGCACCGCCCACGCGGGGTCGGACTCCCCGTGAGCCAGGAGCGCGCGGGCATGCAACGCGGCTTTCCAAGGCGCACTGGCGAGGTGTTGTTCCGCTAGCTGTTGGGCCGCGAAGCGCCAGTCCGGCGTGCCTGCGGCCGCCTTGTGCAGCAGGCGCTCCAGCATCGGGATCATTTCCCGTGGCCCGAAGCCGTGAGCCAGGCCGTACTCCACGTTGTACAACAGGCGTTCTACCGGTGCGTGGACGCTAGCTGGGGGGTGACGCTCATCTGGCACGACGAACAAAGACTTTAGCACGCGGCCAGCGGGGGTCGCGCGGTTTTCAGTTCCTGGGTCGCGCTTCTTCTGCCATCGCCTGCTTGCCGGCAATGACCGCGCCGTTCAGCGCTGCGATGACTTTTTCAAGATCTTTTCGTTGCACGCCGACAAACGAGTGACGCTGTCGCACATTGACGTAGTCCGTCGCACTACTTGACAGTCCGGCGTCTGTTTCCAAGATTTCCAAGATTAGATCTTGACTGGCGCCGTCGCGCGAACCGACGCTGAGGAATACCTCCGCCAAGCTGGGATCTGAGCGGTGGGTCTTCCAGTCCTTTTTGGTGTCCGTGGTGTCGCCGTTGGGTTGGCGGGCTGGCGCCGGCCGTTCTTCGTTGGAGCGCGTCGTGGTTCCCGTCGCCGGGGCGTCCATGTCGGAAGTGGAGTAGCGGGGTAGATCGCCGTCGCCTTCTGAGTGTTCCCGCCGGCGACGTCGGCGGGGTTCTGGGCGGTTCGGAGCGTCACTCCGAGCGGCACTTGAGGCCCCGGCGCGGGTTGGGGTGTCCGAGCGAGTCGTGCTGGGGGACTTCCCTCGGTTGCGGCCGTCGGCAGCGGCGGGGGCTGGGGCCCTGGCCGCCGTTGGCGTCGCTGGCGTCGCTGCGGGCGTCGCGGCTACGGCTGGGGGCATTTTGGCCCTGCGCGCCGCAGAGGCATCGGCTTCGGCGTCTGGATGCAGCCCCAGGTGCGAACGCAAGAGCCCCGCCACGATATCTTCCGCTTCGTCCAGCGTGAGCAGTCGGCGCGCGAGTGCTCGGTCCTCGGACGTCACCCGGACTTTGGCGAACGCCTCGGCGAAGGACGCGACCATGTCGGCTTCTTGCCGGGTCTTCAGTTCTCGATTGGACGGCAGCGACTTCTCGATGGGCCGGACCTTGTAGGTGAGCCGCAAGTAGTACAGGTGCCCGACGTCTGCCGGCGCGATGAGGGAAACCGCCGTCCCCGTTCGGCCAGCCCGCCCCGTGCGACCGGTGCGGTGCACATAGGCTTCGGCCGACGGAGGCATGTCGTAGTTGATCACGTGGGTGAGGTGAGAAATGTCGATGCCACGCGCTGCTACGTCCGTCGCCACGAGGAAGCGCAGCTTGCCTTCCCGGGTTTGCGCCATCACCTTTTCGCGGTCGTTTTGGGGCAGATCTGCGTTGAGCCAGGCAGCGGAAAAACCCTCGTCCGACAGGGCACTGGCGACGCGCTTGGTCTCGTCCTTCGTGTTGCAGAAAACCACGGCGCTTTCGGGGTTTTCGACCTCGATGATACGCAAGAAATCGGCCACTTTGTCCCCGAAGACCATGTACACGTAGTGGTCGATCTCCAGGGCCCCGATGTGGTCGCCGCTGAGGGTGACGAACTCCGGGTTCTTGAGTCGAGTCTCTGCCATGCGTTGGATCGCAGGCGGCAAGGTCGCACTGAATAGCAGCGTCTGACGCTGCTCCGGCAAGTAGCTGAGGATCTCGGTGATCTGTGGCAGGAAGCCCATGCTGAGCATCTCGTCAGACTCGTCGAGGACGAAGCTGCGGATGTGGGTTGGATCGAGGGTGCCGCGCCCCAAGTGGTCGAGCACCCGGCCGGGGGTGCCCACCACGATCTGCGCGCCCTCTTCGAGCTCTCGTACCTGTTTGCCCATGGGCGCGCCGCCGTAGACGGCCGTGACGGAAACGGACAGGTGTTTCGCGAGCTGCGTCAGTTCGCGGTTCACCTGAAGCGCGAGCTCGCGGGTGGGGCACAAAATGAGCGCCTGAACCCGCTGCTCCTCGGCCCGCACCAGGGAGTTCACAAGCGGCAGTCCGAACGCAGCGGTCTTGCCAGTTCCCGTGCGCGCCTGCACGACTAGGTCGCGACCGCGCGCTGCGAACTCGAACACCGCGCGCTGCACCGGCGTGGGGTGCACGTACCCGAGTTCGTCCACCGCTTGGCGCACTGGCGGGCTCAACGGGAGCGCGTCGAAGGTGGGAAGTGGCTCTTCGGCCACGGTTTGATCCGTTATAGGGGAAGTCATCAAAACCTCTCTGTCCGCTCCGCGCCGAGCGCGGGGGTACTGGGGGAGCTTTTCATCATGTTCCTGGGACGCAGTCCACCGCTCAGGGAGGGGGTGCGCCGCCAAACTCTTTTTCGAGGGTATGCACCCTCCGGCGCAGGCGGGCTAGGTCTACCGCGTCAGAGCGGACGGCGTGCTCTTCCGCGTAGCGCAGGCGGTCCACGTCGGTCAGGGCGCGGAGGCCCTCAGGGTCTCCGTAGCAGGCTCGGTCGAGGGAGGCGCGGACCGCCCAGATTGGCTCCAAAGTGCTGCGATATGTGGCCATCGAGGCCCGCTCGCCTTGTTCCTCAGCCGCGGCTGCGCGCCGAGCCTGACGGATCCCAGTCACCAGCTGCAGCACCCCATCGCGGCAGCTGGTCTTCGCCTCGGGTGCCGGGACGAAAAAGACCTGGTCGATGATGCGGACGGTGTTGTGCAAGGTAAAACCGGCTACCGCTGCTCCAAAAACCGCCAAGACCAACCGGCGGCCAATGCGCTCGGCGCGGGATACGACGGGTGGGGACGGGGACATGGCGACGGGATTCCAGCGCACCGGGGATCAGGCCGGCGTTTCAGCCATGGCGTACTCCTCTCCCAGGCGTGGCGTCAAACCACAGCGGCAATTGACCCGGGTCATCCGGGAGGCTAGTTTCAATAAACTTTGAAGAAATCGAACGGTGATTTCGCCCGGTCGCTTTCGCTGCTTCAGGGCAGCGGTGAGGGACGCGCGCCCGAGCAGGTGGTCCATCGCGTCGAGGACGTTCAGGCGCTGGTGGCTGATGATCTGGCCGAGGTAGAGCAACTCTTGCGCCTTGCAAGCGATCAAGGCCCCGCGCCGGGGCGGGACGCCGCGGCGCACTTGGTGGCGGGTGGTGGAAAACGCATCCGGCCGCTGGCGCTGTTGCTCGCACACTCCTGCTTCGCTCCACCGGGACCCGCGGCGCGGCAGATGGCCGTGGTCGTCGAGTTGGTGCACTCCGCCACCTTGATGCACGACGATGTGATCGACGATGGGGACGAGCGACGCGGAAAGCCCACTGCCCGCAAGGTCTGGGGCAACGCCGTCAGCGTGCTCGCCGGGGATCTGCTCTTGGTGCGCGCCTTGGAGACGACGTCGCTGCACGCACCGGAACTCATGCCGGGCTTGCTCGCAACGCTGCGCCGCCTGGTTGAAGGCGAGGTCATTCAGTTGCGTGGCAGGGTCACGTTGGATCCGTCAGAAGCGACCTACGAGCGCATCTTGCAGGACAAGACAGCATCGCTTTTCGGCTGGGCAACCCGGGCGGGAGCAACCCTTGCCGGTGCGGATAGCGAGAGTATCGAGCGCATGGGAGAGTTCGGGGAAGGGTTGGGCGTGGCATTCCAACTGGTCGACGACCTGCTCGACTATTCCGAGACGAACACGGGCAAGACAGCGCTGGCGGATCTCAGCGAGGGCAAGCTGACCTTGCCCCTCGTGCTCGCTTGTGCCGGTCGTCCTGAGTTGCACAGCGCTCTGCAACGCATCCACGCGGGGGACCTTTCGCCGGTTGGGGCAGTCAGCAACGCCGTGCGCGACTCGGGAGCTTGCGACGAAGTCCGGCGCCGGGCGGAGACGTTCACGGCAGATGCCTTGTCGGCGCTGCGCAGCGTTGCGCCGACTCCCGCTCGCCACATTCTCGAGGGCGTTGCTACGGGGCTAGTCGAACGAGCCATCTAGCGCCATGAATGAACGCGAACCAGAACTCTGGCAGAGCGAAGTCATCGTCAGTGATGGCGTGGGCCGGCTGATGGAGTTCTGGGGGTTCAAGCGCAACATGGGGCGGATCTGGGCGGTGCTGTATCTCTCGCCGGATGCCCTCACCGCCAAGGACCTGCAGGCGATGCTGAAGCTCTCGAGTGGAGCCGTCAGCATGACGCTCACGGAGCTTTTGCGCTGGGGTGTGGTGCAGAAGAAGTGGGTGCCCGGAGATCGACGGGATCACTTCTCGGCAGAGGTGCAGCTCTGGAAGATGATTTCGCGCGTGCTCTCGGAGCGCGAGTTGGTGGAAATCGACGCAGCGGTCGAAGCGTGCGAGACGGCACTTGCTTCGCTCCCCGTGGGCTCCGATTCCCCGGATGTACAGCAGCGGGCGCGGCTACAGAAAGAACGCATCGAAGCGCTGCTGGCGCTTGCGCGCATGGGGCGCAAGCTCCTCAAGGCCCTGGTGACGACAGCGAAAGTCGATGCCGAGGCGCTCGCGCGGGTGGAACTCAGTCGCTGACTGGCGGCGGAGCGTCGATAAAAGAAGCGGTGAGCTCGCGGCGCAGGGCTGCGACAATCTCTGCTGCCACGGAGTCGACGGAGCCAGCCAGACGCTCGACGTTGCGCTGGTAGACAATGACCCGCGCCGAGGGCTTTTCTCCAGGCCGCGCCACCAAGCCGTCGAGCAGCAGCAGCGCACGCGGGTCGACTCCGTCGGCGACGACCTCGACTCCCGGCACGTCGGAAACATACTCTTCGTCTTTTCGCAGGAATTGCGCGACGTCGGCGGGCAGGGCGGCGACGGCCTGACGCACGGTCTCCTCAAAGGTTTCTCGGGTGAGCGTCCACGGAGGCGGTGGGATCTCGAGATCCAACTGCCTGGAACACAAGAAGGCCTGGGTCGCGGCGGTGGTGTCGCCGCGGTCGTCCCGGATCAGCCCGAGATAGTACCAGGCCTCAGGATTGGGGGGACCTGACTTCACCGCTGCTTCGATCAACGGAACCGCGCGCTCGGCATCCCCGATTTCGTAGAGCGCTCGCGCCACCAAGAAGGAATGCATTGGGTTTTCGTAGGGCCCATCCGGGAAGGTATTGCACAGGCGCTTGGCGGCTTCGGAGTCGGCCGATGACAGCAGTGCGTCGAACTTCAGGAGCAATGCGTCGATGCGCTCGTCGTCGGATTCCGCCAAGTCCAAAGCTTGATCGCAGAGATCGATCGCTTCGGTGATGTCCCCCAGTGGATGGATGCAGATTTCAGCGGCGTTGAGCATCGCTTCGAAGTACGTGTCGTCGAGGCTGATGGCCGTTCGGTAGTGCTCGGCAGCCTCTTCGAATTCACCCTGAAGCGCAGCCACGTAACCAAGCAGGTTGTAGGCTTCGGGAGACTGGTTGTCCATTTCGAGCGCCCGTCGGGCGCTGAGTTCGGCACCGGCCGAATCGCCGCGTTGCACGAGATCCCAACCGCGATCCAGGTGTGCGGAGAATTGATCCATGCGCGCTAGTGTAGCCGTCCAAGGCGGACGTCAAGACTGCTTTCTTCTTCCCCGACTACTCGTGGACGACGACCCGGCTGCCGGGCGTGTCTTTGGAGGACCAACTGCCGTGAAAACCTTCGGGGACCGGGGGGTCCGTCAGGTAAAAGACGTGTTTCGCGTCCAGGGGGGACAGGTTCACACAGCCGTGGCTCATCTGAATGCCGTAGTTCCGGTGCCAGAACGCCGCGTGGAGCGCGTACGAGTTGTAATAATACATCACGTAGGGAACGTCTTCGATGCTGTAGGGCTGATCCCCTGCCGCGGTTCCGTTGCCGTCCATGGTGGTGGTGATGTGCTTTTCGCGGATGCGCCACTGCCCGACGGGCGTTCGGTGGTCTTTCGCCTTGACGCTAGACTTCTTGCCTGACGACAGCAGTGTTGCGTAGACCGGCGTCGTTCCGCGATACACCACCAACGTTTGTTCGTTCAGGTTGACGTCGATCCACTTCTCCGTGGGAACGAGGTCTTTGGGTGGTGGACCTGGGCGGGTGACGCGTACGTGCAGGTTCTTGACCCAGGTTCCAGCGGAGGTTTCGAGGTAGCGAGTCTTGCCGACTTCGCGCTCTCGCCCGGTGAGTTGGATCGCCGTAAACGCTTCGATGCTTTTCGCGGACTTGGGCTTCGCGTCTTCGCTCTCAATCTCGTAGCTGGGGGCTTTCTTCCGCCCGCCGTAGACCCAGGCGATGGGTAGTTTCCACTTCTCGCCCTCCAGGGAAACGCCTTCGAATTTCGAACCGGCGGTTTGCCAGAATCGGTCCGCGGGAGCGACCAAGCCTCGAGTGGTTTTGTACCAAGTCCGATCGTTCCAACGAAAGGTCTTGTCGACGGCGACGTAGAAGCCCGTGACCATGCGTTTGGCAAGGATGTCGTCCCCTTCGGCGGCCAGTTCCTCAAGGGTAACTTCGTGCAAGGAATCTTTGGCGTTTTCGCGCTGCCACCAGGGCTTCTTGGGCTCCTCGGCGGCGGCGTCTCCCACCAACGCCACGCCGCCGTCTTGGGGCGCGGCTTCCACGATGCCTGCGTCCGGCGAAGTCGACGCGCGCTTGACTGGGCTGCCGCCGCTGTCTTCGTCAGCTTGTGCCTTCTTCTCCGCTTCCCGTGCCTTCTTCGCCCCGGGCAGGTAGGGCTCGTACTGGTACATCTGTTCCCGCGACGGCACGCTCTTGTACAGCGGCGTGCCGTTCTTGGCGTTGCGTGCGTAGGTGTAGGGCAGCACCTCTTCGAGGTCCGGGCGTTTGAGGGCGAATTTTACTTGCGGGTGATCGAGATCCGTCGTGCCCAGATTGCCGCAAAGGAATCCGCCAGTCGCGAGCTCGAGCCAGCCGCTGCTGCAGTTTTCCTTCGACACGGGCTTCTCGTGCACGCCGACCTTGCCGCCGCTGCGCACGTAGCCGATCTTTTCGTTCTTATCGAAGCTGGGCTTGCGGTAGATGCCGGCGGCGGCTGAGGTGACGACGAACCAGGGGCCCGGGTGCTTTGCCGGGGCAGCGTCGGCTTCGGGAGCGGCACTCTCGGCGACTTTCGGCGCGAGCTCGTCGGGCAGGGTCGGGTCGCCCGCCAGGCCGCTCTTCTTCACGTCCCGAGCGCTGGGCGCAGCCTTCGGCTCACCACCCGGAGGCGGCTTGCGCTCGCACGCCAACCCAAGGAGGGCGGCGAGCGCCGCGAAACACGCTCTTTGCACGCAAGACATGGGGCCTGGAGGCCTTACTACCCGCTCTGGCATTCGTCGAACCACTTTCTGGTGTCAAAACCGGCCTACGGGCCGGAGGCGCCCCTTCCAGAACGGTCAATGAAAGTTCCGTGCCATGGCCCGTATGCGCGTCTCGCCCGTCCAACAGGAGAGCGCTATCGTGACCAACGTGGACAGGAGTCTAGGCTGGCGTGGCCAACGAGACACGGAACGCAACCGTTTCTGGCGCATGCTCGCCTTCAGCTTGTTCGTGCACGCGCCACTGACTCCGGCAGCGGCGCTCCTCGGCCTGCTGGGGCTCCTGGCGCAGACGCCGGAGCACGCGGCCGGCCCGCCCGCCCCACCCATCACGGCCATCCCAGTGGATCTGCTGACCGGAGACTTCGGGCCCGTGGGCCAGGATGACGCCAAGGGCGAGGCAGAGACGGTGGCCCAGGCAGGAGGCCCGGAAGCGGCGTCCGAGAAGGACCCCTTCGACGAACTCGACGACGACGATGACGCCGCGTTGTCCATACCCGATGCGCCCGAAAAGAAGCCCGGTGACGAAGGCCCGGCGGACTCGGACGAGGCGGAGCCTCCAAAGCCGGGCACGTCGGTGGGCGACCCTGTGGCCATGGCGGGTAGTGCCGCCAAGGTCGCCGACGCAAACGCGAACGTGCGCCTACTGATCTTCAATGATCGCATTCGCGCGCACCCCCTGGGGACGCGCGTGGGGAAGTTGCTGGGCGCTGCCGAGCAGTGGAAGGACTTCTTCGGTCCTGGGGGCTTGGACCCGGTGACCGATGTTGACCGCGTGCTCATCGCGGGACCGCAACTCAAGGATTCGTCGCAGGTCGTGGCGGTGCTCAAAGTCAGTGCCGATCCGCAGCGCGTGCGTGCCGCTGTTGACGCGTTGGTAACCCGGGACAGCGGCGGGAACTGGCTCGACGGCGGGGTTCCGGCGGCGCGTGCAAAAGCCGACCGCGCGGACCGGGTGTTCGTATTGCCCAAGCCGGGGATCGTGATCGTCACACCGCCAAGCGCAGCGGATCACGCCATCAAGGTCGGCAAGAGCATTAAGTTCCCCAACCCCAAAGGCAAAGAAGCACTGACGACCTACGTGATCACGCCCTGGCGCGCATTCGTGGGGCTGCCCTTCGAGGTGCCCAAGTCGATCAAGTGGGTGCGGATGAAGATCGTCGCCACCGATGACGGCGGCGCCTATGCGGAGCTGGTGGCAGAGGACGAGTCCGATGCCCTGGCGGCGCAAAACGCCAAGCTGCTCACGGATCGCTTGAATACCGTGACGCGCATCGACCTGACGAAGAAAGGCGGCGTGTTCGGTAAGGCGGCGCGCTTTCTTTTGGGGGACGAAGTGAAGCTGGTGGAGCCCGTGGCGTTTAGCTCGAAGGGCAAGGAAATCCACGGCAGGATCGTCGCGACGCCAAAGCAGCTGGGCAGTTTGCTTGAGGCGATCAGCGGCTACGCGGAGCAACTGGCCAAGGACGCGAAGGCAAAGGCTGCGGCCGCGGCGGACGCCGGCGCGACGCCGGACGCGGGGGCAGGCGAAGCCGAAGCCGGGACGAAAGTGGCGCCCCCGGCTCAGGATCCCGCAACGCAATAGCGCCTTCGCTCGCTAGCCGGACCGCGGTTCGCTGCTTCGTGGCGTCTGGTCGGGATCAGCTCTGCGCAGCGCGCTTGGCAACGGTATTGAGGAAGGCGTCCGTCCGGTCACGGTCGACAGCCCCGACGCAGAAGCTTGGACCCTTGTTCTGTTCCACGAGTACGCGGCAGCGCCCCCGCGCTGCGTCTCCCAGCAGTGAAAGCCCGAAGTCGAGCGCCACGCCGACGCCGATGATCAACAGGCCCATGCCCAGCAGGGGCGGGGAAGTGCCTGGAACGCGGGCGCCGTCGACCAACAGCCCCATCCCGAGGTAACTGCCGATGCACACGGCGACCAGGCCCGCATACAGTCCAAAGCGGGCGAAGCGCACTTCCCGGGTCAAGCGCCGCACATTCGCGAGGGGGACTAGGGTGGAGCGGTCTCGAAGCACCCGCCCTAAGAGCTCGGTGCGGTACGCGACCTCGACGCCACGCTCACTCACGCGAAGCTCCGCCGGGCGCCGATAGGCGAGGGCCAATCGGCCTACGAGACGGACGGCAGCAACGAAGAAGAGCACGCCGGTGAGCGCGAGCACGATGGTCAGCGCCGGGTGCCGCGGCGGCGGGGCCAGCTCGCCATTCAGATGCTCGACTTGCCCTGCTGGCGCCACCAATAGCGCGCGCAACAGACTCGGTTCGGTTTCCTTCGCTGCGAGTTGTTGCGTCGCGCGGATCGCGGACTCGCTTTTGCTTTGCTTTAGGGAAAGCACCGCGACGACGGCCTCGGCTGGCGTGAGTTCGTTGACCAGCGCGGCGACGCTCGACCAGAATGTTCCTGCGGCTTCCCCCAACGCAACGTCCACCGCAGACAGAGCGTCGACTCTGTGGTGCGCGGCCAGTCGCACTAGGTCGAGAGCGCGCCGCTTTTCGGTTTCCGGTGCGCTCGGGAAGTCCGAGCGAATTGCCAAGGCGATCACCGCGGCGAGCAGTGCTCGTGTGGTGGCTGAGCTGGGACCGCCGCCAAGGACTTCACGCACATTGCCCCAGGGCGTTTGGAGTGCATCGACGTCCAGTTCCAGATCTCCGGCGCCGTGACTGACGATCTCGCCGTGGAGCTCGCTAGCGGCTTCGAGCAGATGCTCACGCACCGCCGACACGATCGCGTCGACAGTCGCGTGGCTGGCGAGCTCAGGGACGAGCGAAGCAGGGCTCGGAGCGGACATGGCGCCACTGCGATATCCGAACGCCGCGCGTTCCGCCACACATTGTCGATTTGCTGGGCTTTTTGTGGACTCCAGACGCGCGGGGGTGTGCATGTAGGTGCCGCGGCGCGTCAGCGTTGCGTCGGTTTCCAAAACTTGGCCCGACCCCGGTGGAGCCGATACCCACATGGTCACGGACCCGCGAGGCAGATGCAGGGTCAAGGAGTTTCGGGAGCATGTCTTCGACGCAGAGCAAAAACGAAATGCTAGAAAACCTACGCCTCATGTTGCGGGACGTATTTCGTCTGCGCACCGATGGCGTTGCCTACGCGCGGCTCGCTCGAGCGCATGGCTACGTGGATGGCTACATGCGGCTGATGCTGGAAGCGGGCATTGCCGACAAAAACGAACTGCTGTCCCTTGTGGCTGACGAGCGCCGGGTTGCCGACGGGCCAGCAACGGCGTTGCTCACTTCCGAGCCGGACGCCGCTACTGTCGCTGCCTAGTGGGCTGTTGCGGATGCCGAGCGCTTCCGCTTTCCCGCACGTCACTCCCGCTGGACGGTTTGGGTTGGATGAGTACTTCTGGCACCCGCACGCGTTCCGTGGTGCCGCTTTGCCCTAGGGCGAAATCACGGCGACGTCGCCGATCGTTTTTGGCTTCGCGCTGCGCCAGAACGACAGCACTTTGCTCGACCCTGCGACGTCCAGGATCTGATTGAAGCCACCGGAAAATCCGGGCACCGTCAGATCCTTCTTCGTCCAGGTCAGCGCCCCGCCACCTGGCGTGCCCACTGCCCAGCGCAGGATGCCGTTGGTGGCATCTTGGTAGGCGATGCGCACTTCGCCACTTTGAGTCACGAAGATCGAGGAATCATCGCCGACGACTGCTTGTCCTGTCGCGGTGGCTCCGTCGTCGACGACCTGGGGGGCCGTGGGCGTCGTGCCGCCAGTCACCTTCATGTAAATCAGGGTCTCGTCGAAGCCGTTGACGTACGCCAGGTGGAAGTCCCCCGCGCCGTCGACGAAGAGGCTGGCGCCCAGGCCGACGTCACCACTGTCCACGGGGCCGCTGGGTCCAGTGCCCTGTCCGTCCACGAGCAACGGCGGTTGCCAGGTTGCGCCGTCCTTGCGCACGAGCATGAGATTGCCGTGAATGCGGTCGTAGTAGGCGATAGCGAGCCCGGCGCTCGTCTTCTTGAGAGAAATGTAGAGCCCCGAGGCTTCGGGGTAGGTGGCTGGCGCTGCCGGATCGTCCGTGGCTTCGCAAACAGCGCCAGCGCCGACGTCGACGCAGGCTTCCCCGGTGGCGCATTTCGGATCGCAACCGCCAATCTTCGCGGAGCATGTGCCCGTCGAGAGGATGCAGGAGTCGCCGCCGCATAGGGCTGCGTTGCAGGGCGTGTTGGCGTCGACCGCGGCGTCTTCAAAGCTCCAGTCTGCGGCGGCCGCAGGGGTGGCGCTCTTACCAGAAGCCACGCGGACGCTGCTCTTGGCCTTTCCGTCGGTCCCGCCGGCCTCGATCGCCAGATATGCGATGACGGGTTTGTCGTCGACGCTCAGCAACTTCGCATAGCGGCCAGCGTCACCCTTGGCGACCTTTTGCACCTCGTGAGTCGCCCACGCTTTGCCGTCGTAGCGGGCGTAGCGCAGTGCGCGGTTGGTGGCGTCGTAATAGGCGACGGCTGGTTGCCCGCCGATCACGGCGGTGCTTGTCCACAACCCCACGTCGTCACCGGGTTCCGTCAGGCCGTTGCGGTAGCCGGTGATATCAAAAAGAAATGGATCCGGCGGTCCGCCAGCGGTGCCGGGCTCCAGGGTGTCGTCCACCGCGGGCAGACCGTCCACGCTAGCCCAACTGACCTTGTCGCCTTCCAGCTTGCCCACGACCAGATCGCCGAAGTTGTAGGTTTCTTCGTAGCTGTCCGCGACGCCGTAACCGAAGTCGTTGTAGGCGCTGACCCAGACAGTTCCGTCCGCGGCGACCGCGGCGGATGCGTAGGCGCCGATCAATCCGGGTTCCAGCAGTTCGCAATCTTCGGCGTCGGGGCAGGAGCCATCGGGTTTGACGGGGCCGCCGCCCTTGTTCTCGCCATCGTCACCGCAGGAGCAACCGGAGTAGCTCATGGCGACCGCCATCATCGCCACGCCGCTGAGCGTCCGTGCGCGGCTCAGGCTGCGTGCTTGGCGTCGTGCAGCGGATGTCGTTCGGCGACGCCGTCGGCGCAGCATGAAGCCCAAGCCCAAGGCCAGCAGGGCGGGGAAGCCGAAGCGAACCGGGGACGACTGCTCCGTGCCCGTGCCCACCAGCGTGCAATTGCAACCCGAGCCACTGCCGAGGGAGGCGTCTTCTTTGCCGCGGATGAGGGGCTGGCGAATGCTGGCGACGTTGCCCTCCTCATCGACGGCTTCGACGCGCACTTCCTTTTCGTCGCCGACATTTACAAACTCGATTTGATCGGCCCTTGTCCACTCGCCAAGAGCGCCGTCGCCCAGCGCATAGCGAACCTGCACCGCGTCCCGCGCCGACACAGTGTCTCGCACGAACAACTCAACCTTGCCGTCTTTCGGTCGCCGTCCCAGTTCGACGAAGGGCGCGGTCTTGTCGATGCGGAAGTCGACCCTTGCCGGCGATGCGTCCATGGTGCGGGGCTTGCCAGCGACTCGTGAGCGGACCTCGACGTAGTGTTTGGCCTGCAGGGACAGTTCCGGCGTGGCGATGCTGATGGTCTTGTCGAAGGTCCACGGATGCCAGAACGCGCCGTTCACGCGGTACTGGTACTCCACGGGCGCCGCGCCCGTGTCCTGGGGACTCGACACGCGCAGAACGACCACGGGCCGGTTTTCGGCGGTCAACGTGGTCAGGGAGAGGCCTTTGGGATCGATGCGCTTCTCGCTCAGCTCGGCGGTCGTTTCCAGCTGCATCTCGGCGATGGTGTTGGTTGCGGGGGCCACGCCCAATGCCGCAAACAGGCCCAGGAAGCCGTCCGTGCCCTTATCCAGCCGGCGCAGACCCGGGCTGCCCTGACCCTGCACCGTGGGCGGAATGTCGAGGGTCAGCCCCAAGCTAGTGAGTTGGTCGTTCAGGTTGATGGGACTGATGGCGCCTCCGAGCGCGCCGCCGATCTGACTGCTGACGATGCCCGCCAAGGCTTTTGCGGCCGAGGCGGTGTCTTCGCGCAGCAGCGCGCCGTTGGTGATGGTGGGGTTGGTGATCTGCACCTTGTCGATCACCGGGGCCAGGCCTTCACTGGTCACGTCCAGATTCACCGGGGCCACCACGTCGAAGGTGGCCGTGAAGCCGCGGATGAAGCGGTCGTTGCTCCAAACGTAGAAGTCGATGCTCAGCTTGTTGAACGTGATGCCGAGCAAGGGGTCGGTCTCGAGATCCGTGCCGTTGCCAACCTTGGCCGTCGGGGGTTCTTGCGGACGCAGCACCAAGGCCAGGGGCGCGGCTTGTCGTTGACGGGCCAGATCTTTCAGGCTGGGGATCAGCAGGCCGACGGTATCGGAGGTGAGCAGGGAGCCGAGGGTGCTCGAGCCAATGCCGAGGCAGAGCGCGCCGCTGTTGTAGACCGCACCCAGGGTGTAGTTAAGGTAGCGCTCACTCACGGCAAGCCCGAGATGCGGGCCTGCGCCTGTCCAGCCGCTGATGGTGTTAGCGGTCAGTTCATCCGGGATGGGGATCCCCGTCGGCTTGGTCAGTGCCGCAATGGGAACGCATTTGGTGATGGGCGTCGGCTCTGCGCCGCCCATGAGCCCCAGGGTCGCGCCGGGGTTGGCCGGCGTAGGGTCGAGATCGCCCCAGCTGAATCCGGAGCTGTCGTCGCGCAGCCCTTCGCCGCCGACGGCCATCATGAAATCGAAGCCGCCCTTGGTGCCCGGGGAAAGGCTGGCCAGGGCCGCGGAGAGATCGATGTTGCCATCCAGGCCCAGGGCCGTTGCCACACACTCGGTATTGGTGTCCTGACAGATGCCGTTGCCGTCAGGGTTGCAGTAGCGGCAGACGTCGTCCTTGTCGGGAACCGTTCCCGTGGGACAGGTGATGCCGGCCGCCGTGTCGCGCTTGGTGCAGAGTTGGTCTTCGACGGTGCCCTTGAGGGTGTCCGTGAGGCCCCCCGTCACGGAACCGAGGACGGCACCTTTGGCAAGGTTCAGTACGGCGTCAGAGAGCGCACTGCCACAGAAGCCAATGGAGTTCTCGATTGTCGTGTTGTCGATGGTCAGGGTCGGGATCTTGACCCGTGAATACCCTTTGCGCCCGCCGTGGTTCGGGTCGTCGTCCACCTCAATGGAGACCTCGATGGTGACGGGAATATCGGCGTAGTCGCGCGGGCTGCATTTGCCGCCCTTGGTCAGCACGACGTCACTCTTGATGATGCCAAACTCAAGGGGCGCTTTTTGAAGCCGAACGGCCACCGTGCCTTTGATCAAGATGTTGTGCGGCGCTTTGGTGGTGATGGCCAACACGGCCTTGCCCAAGTCCGCTTCGACGATGCACTCCGGAGGATTCGCGTTCGGCTTAGACCCAGCGTTGCAAACCTTGGCAGTGCCAATAGTGATCGGTCCGAGTTTCACTTCTTGGCTCACCGGCGGCACATCGAAGGTCACCACGCCCGCATTGCCACCCGCCACGCTGCCAAGCAGATTGGGCGCGATGGCACCGAGGTTGTCGGCGAAGAACTTCAGCCCGCTGTCCGTGATGCGCACGCTCGCTGCATTTTCGATGCGGTTCTCGGCGACGAAGCCGCCTTCGAGGGGCGTCATGCCGCAACCACTGCAGCTCGAACAACTGCCCGCGCAGCCCGCGAACACGACCAAGAAAAGTACGAAACAAATGTGCTTGAGCCAACTCGGCATAAGACTCTCCCGGTGCGGCTCCCGGCCGCGCTCGGCGCCTCAAAGGCGACGCGGGGATCTTAGCGCAGCTTTGCCTTGGTGTTGGCGGCGGCTTTCAGATCTTCAGGTAGGCAGATGTGCGCCAACGTAGGCTGCGCGCTGCGTCGTGAGCGGGGAATGCCCGACGTCCGGGCTCAGTCAGGGGCAGCCGTTGCCGTATTCGCCGCCGATCTTGACGGCGTGAGCCGCGAAGTCGATCACGACGCGCCAGCTATCCTGGCAGCCGCCCGCGCTATTGGTCGTGGAGCACCAATCGCCTTTGGGCAGCGCGCCGCTGTCTTGAAAGCCCTGACTCGTCGCACAGTTCGAGTCGGGCTTGGGACCTTCCCATTTCTTCGGGTCGCCGGTCATGACGACACACAAGGTTTGGCCCAGGGAGAAGACGAACACCTCGTCCGCCTCTTCGACGGTGATGTAGCCCTCATAGGTGCCCGCCGGATCCCAGGAAAACTCGCTCTCGTTGGCCTGGCACTGCAGGCCAGCGTTGACCCGCTCGTCGGCGTAGCGCCCGACGCAGTTCTTGTCGGCGGACAGCGTGCCCGTGACTTTCATCTCGTGGAGCGGCATCAGCACCACGCTGTCCAGATCGGCCTTGTCTTCCAAGTAGATGGGCATCACGAACAGGGGCAAGGTCGCCTCGAATTTTCCGTCCGCACCGACGGCATAGGTGCCGGTGACGGGCTCCACTTTGAGCCCGGAATTCGGGTCGGTCACCTTGACGAAACAGGAGCCGTCCTTCGCGCTTCCCACAAGCTTCTGCGGCACACCTCCGGAAACCGTCAGCTCCTTCGTGCTTTCGTCGAGTTGCATGAGCAGGTTGAACTGTCCCGTGCCGAGTTGGTTGCACTCCGGCTCGAAGAGCGCGCTTTTCTGGGTGATGATCGCATCCTGCATAAAAGGCGCCGCCAGTGTCGTGGGGCTCTTCACCTGGTGCGAGGCCACTCGCAGTGCCGTCTTGTCAGCGCCAGAATAGTCCGCCCGCGCAAGGCACTCGTTGCCGGGGCCACTGGGGCCGGCGACGTAGCATGCGTCCGCGGTGGGCTTGCAGGCACTCGTGCCGGCTCCTCCGCCGCTGCCGCCGCTGCCCGGCTTGCCGCCAGAGTCCGAGTCGCTTGAGCAGGCGATAGCGCTGGAGACGACGAGTGCCGAAAACAATCCGAGTGCTGAAAAGCGGTTCATCACGCCTCCCTCAGGACCCAAAGTGCACCAATGTGCGCAAGGAGTCGAGGCGCTCGGCCACGTCATCGCGACTGATCTCCGCAATGCGCGAGGTTCCCACGCCTTCTACGCAAAAGGAAGCGACCGTGGCCGCCATCATCAGTGCGCGCCGCAGCGTGCTCCCGTCGAGTTGTCCTTCTTTGGCCAGGTACCCCATCAGCGCGCCGGCGAACGTGTCCCCGGCCCCCGTGGGGTCCACTTCGTCCTCTAAGGGATAGGCCGGAGCGAAGAAGATCCCGCTGTCGTCGAATAGCATGGCGCCGTACTCACCGCGCTTGACCACCAGGCGCTTTGGCCCAAGCGCTTGCACGCGTTTCGCCGCCTTGCGTACGTTGTGCTCTTCGCCGAGTTGCCGCAACTCTTCGTCATTGATGACCAGGGTGTCGATGCGCCCAAGCAGTTTTTCGAGCAACGGCCGTTCACCGTCGATCCAGAAGTTCATGGTGTCGGCGGCGACGAACTTCGCGTGCTTCGCAGAATCGAGAACTTCCAACTGCAGCGCAGGATGGATATTGCCGAGCAACAAGTACTCTGAGCGCTCGAAACCCGCGGGCAGCTTGGGTCGAAAATCCGCGAAGACGTTGAGTTGCGTGTCCAGGGTCGTGCGCGACGCCAGGTTGTCGGCATAACGGCCCGCCCAGCGGAAGGTCTTGCCTTCTGCACGCTCCACGCCGCCGATGTCGACGCCTCGCTCTGACAGCGACGCCAGGGCGGCATCCGGGAAGTCCGTACCCACGACGGCGACGATCCGCGAAGGCGAAAACAGGCTGGTGGCCATGGCCGCGTAGGTAGCGGAACCTCCCAGCACGTCGTCGAACTGGCCCGTGGGCAACTGCAGGTCGTCGAAGGCCATAGACCCGACGATGAGCACTGGACCGGCGGCATTTTTGGGATTCATTGCTTAACTTTCGCTTTGGTCAGCTTCGACCGGGGTTGGCGATCACAGATAGCGCTGGATCAAAAATCCGAGGCGCTGCTTGGCCTCGGCGCTGATCGTCGATTTGTCGGTGATCAGGGCACCCGCAAGGGCGCTGCTGGCAGCGCTCTTGGTTGGGTCGGGAAGGGAGGAGGCGAGCTTGGCCACGATGTTCTGCGCCAATGCCGCGTTCTTCTTTAGGACTGCGAGGACCGCGTCGACGCTGACCGCTTCTTCGCTCTCGTGCCAGCAATCGTAGTCCGTGACCAATGCAACGGTGGCGTAGGGCAGTTCAGCTTCCCGGGCCAGCTTCGCTTCGGGCATGGCCGTCATTCCGATCACGCTGGCTCCCCAGCTACGGTACAGATGGCTTTCAGCGCGCGTGGAAAACTGCGGACCTTCCATGCACACGTAGGTGCCCCCGTCGTGAACCTTGGCGCCGACGGCTCTCGCAGCGGCGCTCACGGCGGTGGCCATTTCGCGGCAGACGGGATCGCCGAAGCCGACGTGCGCGATGACGTCGTCATCGAAGAACGTGCTGACGCGGCGCTTGGTCAGGTCGATGTATTGATCGACAATCACCACGTCTCCAGGCGGAATGGCTTCCTTCAAGCTCCCTACCGCCGACAGGCTGACCACGTGGGTGGCGCCGCTGAGCTTGAGGGCGGCGATGTTTGCCCGATAGTTGATGCCGTGCGGCGCAACGCGGTGCCCGCGGCCATGCCGTGGCAGAAACAGGAGTTCGGTTTCGCCAAGTCGGCCACGGACAAGCTCGTCGCTGGGATCCCCGAAAGGCGTTTGTACCCGCTTTGACTCGATCCGCTCGAGGCCGGGCACCTCGTAGATGCCGCTTCCACCAATGACACCCAATACGAAACTCATACTCTCTCCTCCGCGCATCCTTCGAGGTCCCTTGCCGCCCCGAGCTCAGCGCCACGGGCCCTAACACCGCCGACAACGCGGAATCAAGGCGCCTCGGGCGCTCCCTGCTCCGGCGTCTACTGTCCGCGCCCCTGGGTGAGTAGGTTTTCTGCGCGACGGGCCGTGCGCCAGCGCCGGCACTCCTCGGCACGAAAGATCCCGAGCAGGCGCTGAGTGGCGTCCTCCAAGTCGTCGTTGAGCAACAGATAGTCGAACTGTCCGTAGTGGGCGATTTCCTGTTTCGCGACGGCAAATCGTCGCTGCACAGTGGCTTCGTCCTCACTCGCGCGGCCGCGTAGCCGTTGCTCCAGCACGTCCATGCTTGGCGGCAAGATGAACACACTCACCGCTTCGGGCTGCACACTCTTGATCTGACGCGCACCTTGGTGGTCGACGTCGAATATGAGCCCCCGGGCGTCTTTCGCACTCTCTACTTCCTTGCGACTAGTGCCGTAGTAGTTGCCGTGCACTTCCGCCCACTCCAAAAACTCGTCCAGCTGCAATAGCCGCAGAAACGTTTCTCTGCTGACGAAGTGGTACTCGCGCCCGTCCTGTTCGCCATTGCGTGGGGCGCGAGTGGTGTGGCTGATGCTGAAGCGCAGATTGGGAACGCGTTCACGTAGGCGCGTCGTGAGGGTGGTCTTGCCGGCGCCGCTCGGGGAAGAGATGATGATCAGTAGGGGCGCTTCATTCGACATTTTGCACCTGCTCGCGGAGCCGCTCCACTTCGGCCTTCAGCTCTACCACCGTATGCGCAACGGCAATGTCCTGACACTTGCTTCCTATGGTGTTTACCTCACGCCCGATTTCTTGCAGCAAGAAATCAAGGCGGCGCCCGACCGCGTCCGCGCTGGCGACAAAACTGTCGAATTGCTCGAAATGACTGTCCAAGCGCACGAGTTCCTCGCTGACGTCGCTCTTGTCAGCGAGCAGGGCAACTTCTAGCTCAAGGCGCGTGGGGTCCAGGGCGGCGTGCTGTCCGGAGAGAAGCTTGGCAAGGCGATTCTGTAATCGGCCGCGGTATTCCTGGCTCATTTCCGGTGCTCGGGCGCGGATGCGATCGATCAGGACTCGCACGCTACTCACACGCTCTCGAAGATCTGTCTCCATGGAGCGACCTTCGGCGCCCCGCATGGCATCCAATGCTGCCAGCGCGCTCTTAGTCGCTTCTGACAGCGCCGAGCGCGCCTCTTCGGCGTCAGCCAGGCTTGGGCGCTCCATCAACTCCGGCAGCGCGGTGAGCCACTCTAGGCCTTGTGGTGGGCTGACGCCGAGTTCTTTAGCAAGCTCGTTCATTTGTGCATGCAGCGCTCGGGCATGGCTCAGCACCATGCGCGGTTGGGGCGCGACGGAACCTTCCACGCGGACGCTGATGTCGTAGCGTCCCCGGGCGACCTGCTGCCGCACCATCTGCTCCACCCACGTCGCGTGCTCCGCTAGATCCGAGGAGACCCGTGCGTGCACGTCGAGGTAGCGATGGTTGAGTGAGCGTATCTCCACCACGACAGCGCCGCCGGAGAGGGGTGCGGTACCACGGCCGAATCCCGTCATGCTTCTCATGCGGACTCCCGCTGTCGGCTCAGCGCGCGGAGAAACTCTGCGGTGCGAGGCAGACCTTGGCGGAGATCGCATTGCGGAACATAGCCGAGCAATTCCTTGGCCTTTTCGATATTCGCCGAGGAATGCCGTACATCACCGGTGCGCGCGGGCTCATGGCGCACGGGAGTCCCTTTGCCTAAGTGGGTGGCGATGGCTTCGACGACCTCATTCAACGTCACGCTGGTGCCCGTAGCGATGTTCACAATGTCGCCACGCAACGCCTTTTCGGTGCTCGCCGCCAGCAGGTTGGCTGCCACGACATTGTCGACAAAGCAGAAGTCTCGGGTGGTGAGGCCATCGCCATAGATGGTGATGAGTTCTCCGGTGAGCGCAGCCCAGAGAAAGCGGGGGATCGCCGCTGCGTATGCTCCGTCGGGGCGCTGATGGGGACCAAAGATGTTGAAGTAGCGAAAACACAGCGTCTCCAAGCCGTATAGGGCGGAGAAGACCGCGCAGTATCGTTCCGCCGCGAGTTTGCTGACGGCATAGGGTGACAGGGGCGCGATGGGGGAGCTTTCGCTTTTCGGCAAGCTGGGCTCGTCGCCGTAGGCGGCGCTGGATGCGGCGAAGATCACCCGACGCACCCCGGCGTGCCGAGCGGCCTCAAGCACCTGCACCGTGCCACCGACGTTCACCGAATCTGCCCGCACCGGCTCTTCGATGCTCAGGGGCACTGAGCCCAATGCCGCATGGTGAAACACGACCTCGACGCCTCGCATGGCTTTGGCCATCGCTTCTGCGTCGCGGATGTCCGCTGTGACGGGCTCGACAGAGCCTCGGTCAAGGGCGTCCAGATTTGACCAATGGCCCGTGGACAGGTCGTCCACCACCACGACGTGATCACCTTGCCGCGCCAGCGCCGCGGTCAAATTGGAACCGATGAACCCGGCGCCTCCCGTTACGAGGTAGCGCGCCATGGGTGGCTCAAAGGCCCTTGCGACGTTTGATATCTTCCATCATGCGTCGGTATTCGACTTCCCAGAGTTGGGTGCCTTCTTCGACGTGCTTCAAGCGCCCCCGGACTTCATCGTGCAGGGTTTCTTCCTGGGCAACCTGCGCTCGCAGGGGTTCGCGCATGCGGCGGCGTAGCTCCCAGTCCTCGGCGAACACTTCCGCGACGTTGTTGGAGTGCATCAACATCTCAAGGAGCTGGTCCAAGATGTAGTCGATGGCTTCATCGCCAATGCGGAGTTTGCGCTGGTCGGCGACCAGCTTCTTCATCTTGAAGAGCTCGGACCCGGGCAGGTTCCGCGCGGCCATCATGTCCCGGGCTTTTTCCGTTACCTCTTGCTCGTCGCGCAGGTATTGCTGCAACACGGATTCGATGTCCGTGCGAACTTCGTTCTTGTCCTCGCACTCCACGGCTTCGTCGGCCGTGATGAGTTCGACCATTTGGTTCGCGATGTGCTTGATCTTGGAGGCGTGCAGCCACATGGCGGCCATTGGTAGCGTTTCACCGCAGATGCCGCAATGGCCCCGTTCACTCCGAGGGAAGTTTTTTGCCCGCGCTTGTCCCCTCAGGGCGGCGGCTCTCTCGGCCACGGGCGCCCAGGCGAAGCCGGCGCGCCACCGCTGCCCGCTGCCGCTCTTTATACGCGGCGTGGCTAGCATCCGAAGCTTCGTTTTCGCCCTCGCTTTCGGCGTCAAGAAGCTGAAATTCGCACAACATGTAGACAATGGGTCCCAGGCCCTCGGCGCCTTCTGGAGAGGTTTCCATGATGTGTGGGGGCACGCGCAAAGGCACGTCCGTCACGAAATGAATCACGCGGTAGCCGGGGGCGCTGAAGCGATTGTCCCCGGGGGACAATGTGTCGTCCAAACCACCCTGCAAGCGCGGCGCCCACTTCTTCAAGTGCGGATGCGCGTCGCAGTAGCTGCGGAAATGGAAGATCGTGTTGGTGCTTTGGCCAGGCACGACGTAGTTGAATGGAAAGATCTGAGAAGTCAGATATTCGAGAACTGGTAACAGATCCTCGCGGGTTCGGGTCACGATCCGGAAGCGGAGCTTGTCGTACAAAGCGGCTGCGGTCGCCTCGGCCTTGCTCAACAGTTTCGTGTACGTGCTGTCCAGGTTTTTCCGGCCACCAACAAACTCCGTGATGGGGAAGCCTTCGGAAAGCATGGTCCCCACGACGCGGTAAACCTTCTCTTCCACGAAGTGGAACAGATCCCGATCGCTGATAGGCAATCGAAACAAGAGCTCGCGCCCTGCCATGTGGTTGATGATGTGCACCGTCTTCAGAATGGTGCAGGCGCATAGCTGCCGGTGCCCTTTGCCGGACGCCATCATCAGCAACTCGACAATTGACGATTGCTCGACGGGCTTGGGAATGGCGAAGGCGAAGGTGCGACGCAGGAAGTTGATGGCTTCCGCCTTGACGTGCTCGATGTACTTCGCGTCTCGCTCCGGGTCGAGTTCGTGATTGCGGATGAATGCGACGGCTTGATCTTCGCTTTCGAAGTTCAACCGATGCCAATCAATCACCGAGCCGCCCCGTAGGATCAGGCCCAGTGCCTCGGTGTCCTGCAGGGTGAGTTGGGAGGTGGACTTGAGCGCAGCTGACGCCGGGATCAGGCTGATGCGCTCCCCGGATCGGGGCGGTTCGGAGTCCGCGCTCTGTATGGTCATCCCGGGGCCGAGGGTATCACGTGACCGGGAGGCAACCCGCGGGGGTTGGTCCGCGCGGCCGAGCTCAGGTGCCCGAGTGGCTCGTGGTCGCGCTGGAGCTGGCCGGTCTCAGGGACAAGGTGCCAAAGAAGATGC
>CALMUT010000243.1 GCA_937872925.1 uncultured Myxococcales bacterium
TGCGCCGTGGATTCCGAAGCCCGGCCGCTCCCCGGGCGTGGAGGTGCAACATGTTAAAAGCTCAGCGGTCATCGTCAGCAATCGTGCAGCAGCGCGCGCGGCAGATGCGTTTCGCGTTGACGCCGTCCGAGGCCGCGCTGTGGGAAGCGCTTTGTCGCAGCCAGCTCGGCGTGAAGTTCCGGCGGCAAGTCGCTATCGGTCGCTACATCGCTGACTTCTGTGCGCCTGCCGCGCGCCTCATCGTGGAAGTTGACGGCGCCTATCATGCGCGGCGCCGTGCGGCGGACGCGCGGCGGGACCGCGCGCTTGGTCGCCTTGGCTATCGCGTGCTGCGGCTGGAGGCCGCGCTGGTCATGTCGCGGCTTTCGGAAGCGGTGGCGCAGGTGCGCGACGCGTTGCGCGAATAACCGCGCAGCGGTAGCCGCGAGGAACGCTTCAGAGCGCGTCAGACTCCAGCGCTTGGATCAGCCGCGCGTAGTACACAAGACGTATTGATGGTTCGCCGCCCGCCTTGTCCATCGACAGTTCGACTCTGCGAGTCTTCCACTTCCATTCGAACTTCGCGTGAGCCGAGCCATCGCGCAGGCAATCTAGCAAGCCCTCCGTCCGGCAATCCTTCGGCAGGCGCACGTCCGTGGTGGCCGCACTTCCGTACTTCTGCTCCAGTGCAGTTTTCAAGGTCGTGATGGACTGAGTCCAGGCGGCGCTCTTTGTCGACTTCGGTACGCCGGAGATCCGGACCCAACACAGCTTGCCCTCGCAGAACTTCAACAACACGGCGGCGTCCAAGCCGACGGCGCGAGGCGTGCCCGAGCAGCCGAAGTAACCTTCCCGCTCCCGCTGGCGCCACTCGAAGCTCGCACTCGTGCACACGGACTCCGCTTCGGCGGGTGAAATACCGAAATCGAAACCGGCGGCGCCGCTCGGCTCCGCCTCCGCGCCCCGCGCTGTTTCTCCACCCCGAACTGAAATCGCGTCGTCGGGAACGGCCGCGTCGCTGGGGCAGTTGTATGCAGACCCCACGACCGTCGCGCTCGTGTTCGATGTCGAGTCTTGGTCTCCAGCCACGCCCAGCTGGGGCTGGCCATGGGTCACGTAGTTGGCACCCAGTTTCGCTGCCTTGTTTCGCAGGTCGTTCAGCGCGTACTCCATCAGGCTTTCGTTCGAGACATACGCGCCTCCGAAAGCGCCACCCCCGGATCCGACCACGCTTCCGAGCGGCTTGCACGATGGCGCAGGCGGGCCACCCTGACCCGTCACAACGGTCGAGCCGCCCTCCGTGAGTTCCGCTCTTTTGCACGCGGCGAACGCGACAATCATGAACGCCAGCGCCCCAACCCTGACTGGCAAAGCCATGCGGAATCCCCTAACTCGAACCGGACTCGGACTCAACGGTGCTGCGAACGGCTGAACGTCTCGCCGTCCCACAAAGCAAAAACGCGGCACCCCTTCGAAAAGGAGCACCGCGCTTCCACATTCACGAGCTTCTCGCGTCATCAAGACGCGAAGCGCATGAACAACATGGAACTCAGAAGTCCATGCCGCCCATGCCGCCCATGCCGCCCATTCCACCCATGCCGCCCATGCCGCCCATGCCGCCGCCCATGCCGCCGCCGCCGCCGGCGTCGGCTGATTCGGACTTGGGCTTGTCAGCGATCAAGCAGCTGGTGGTGAGCAGTAGGCCCGCCACGCTGGCTGCGTTCTCGAGGGCAGCGCGAACGACCTTGGTGGGGTCGATGACGCCGGCCTTCACTAGGTCTTCGTACTGCTCGGTGGCAGCGTTGAAGCCGAAGTTGCCTTTGCCTTCGCGGACCTTGTTCACCACCACAGAGCCTTCGAGGCCGCTGTTGGCGGAGATTTGACGCAAGGGTTCTTCTAGCGAGCGCTGGAGGATCTTGCGGCCGAAGAGTTGCTCGCCGGATAGGTCGAGCTTCTCGAGCACGGCTTGTGCGCGGATGAGTGCAACGCCGCCGCCGGGCAGGACGCCCTCTTCAACGGCAGCGCGGGTGGCGTGCATAGCGTCGTCCACGCGGTCCTTGCGCTCTTTCATCTCGCTCTCGGTGGCAGCACCGACCTTGATCACGGCAACGCCGCCAGCGAGCTTCGCGAGGCGCTCTTGGAGCTTCTCTTTGTCGTAGTCGCTGCTGGTGTCTTCGATCTGCTTGCGGATGAGCTCGATGCGGCCCTGGATTTCCTTCTTGTCTCCAGCGCCGTCGACGATGGTGGTGTTGTCCTTGTCGATCTCGACGCGCTTGGCGCGGCCGAGGTCTTTGACGGTGATGTTCTCGAGTTTGATGCCGAGCTCTTCCGCCACGACCTGTCCACCGGTGAGGATGGCCATGTCCTTGAGCATCTCCTTGCGGCGATCGCCAAAGCCGGGGGCCTTGACGGCGGCGCAGTTGAGGGTGCCGCGCAGACGGTTGACCACCAAGGTGGCCAAGGCTTCGCCTTCGACGTCCTCGGAGATGATGAGCAGGGGCTTCTGCTCGCGGGCGATGCTCTCGAGCACGGGCACCAGGTCACGCATGACGCTGATCTTCTTCTCGCTGAGCAGGATGTACGGGTCATCGAGCACGCACTTCATGTGCTCTGCGTCCGTGACGAAGTAGGGGCTGAGGTAGCCACGGTCGAACTGCATGCCTTCGACCACTTCGAGGGTGGTCTCGAGGCCCTTATTCTCTTCGACGGTGATGACGCCCTCTTTGCCGACCTTCTCCATGGCTTCGGCGAGCATCTTGCCGACCAGCTCGTCGCCGTTGGCGCTGATGATGCCGACTTGCTCGATCTCTTTGTGGCCGTCGACGTTCTTGCTGAGCTTCTTGAGCTCGGCAACCACAGCTTCGACGCTCTTGTCGATGCCGCGCTTGAGCTCCATGGGGTTGTGGCCCGCGGAAACCAGCTTCATGCCTTCGCGGCAGATGGACTGCGCGAGCACGGTGGCCGTCGTGGTGCCGTCGCCGGCGAGGTCCGCCGTCTTGGAAGCCACTTCACGCACCATCTGGGCGCCCATGTTTTCGAACTTGTCGCCGAGCTCGATCTCCTTGGCGACGGTCACGCCGTCTTTGGTCACCTTGGGAGAACCCCAGCTCTTCTCGAGCACCACGTTGCGACCCTTGGGGCCGAGGGTGACTTTGACGACGTTGGCGAGGGTGTCCACGCCTTTGAGGATGCGAGCCTGCGCGGCCGCGTCATAAAGAATTGCTTTTGCACTCATGTTCTTGATTCTCCGTAAAATTACTTGGAAAGCACGCCTAGGACGTCGTCCTCGCGCAGGATCAGGTGGTCTTCGCCGTCGATCTTGACTTCGGTGCCGCTGTACTTGCCGAACAGCACACGGTCGCCGGCTTTGATGTCCAGGGCGCGCAGCTTGCCGTTGTCCAGCAGCTTGCCATTGCCCACCGCGACGACGTTGCCCTCGATGGGCTTCTCTTTCGCGGCATCCGGGATGATGATCCCGCCCTTGGTCTTCTCTTCTTCTTCTACGCGTTTCACGACCAGTCGATCGTGCAGGGGTCGAATCTTCATGTTGTGTGTCTCCGGTGTGGTTTCTGGACGCCGCTCCGAAAGCTGGAGCGGGGGCGTCCCTCGCTTGTTGTTTAGGGAGAACTCTCCCCATCCCCGACCGGGTGGCCGGGGCCCGATATTCTTCTCGGGGGCCATGACAAAATCTCGCCGGGGGCCCCACTGATGGATACCGAACGAGCCGGAACCTATATCCATCGTCAGCACTGTCAACGCGAGAGTGCTAAAAATCAGCGTAACCATAGGAAAAGAATGGATAATTTACTTTGGGCAGTCCCGGAGCGTGCTCCGCAGATCCTGCGCGGGCCGCGTCGCGGCCGGCTGCTAAGCTGCTGACTCAGGTGCACCGCATACTTTGCGTCGACGACGATCCGGCGTCCTTGCGGACGTTAGTGCGGAGTCTGTCCGCCGTCGCCGAGGTGGACGTCGCCAACAGTCCAGAGGAAGCCCGCGCCTTGTGCCTCAGGCACACCTACTCCGTCGTGCTCACTGACTACAACATGCCCACCAGCACGGGGGTGGAGTTGCTCGAATCTCTGGCCGCGCTGGGGTGCCGCGCGGTGCCGCTGCTCGTCACCGGGCAAACGGACATCGAGACGGCTATCTCCGCCGTCAATCGCGGCCACGTCTACGGCTTGGTGCACAAACCCTGGCGCGCGCCGGATCTGGCCATGATGGTCAAGCGCGCGTGTGAACGCTTCGAACTCAGCGACCAACTGCGCAAGAAGGTCGCCGAACTCGAAGCGGCGAACCATAGCTTGCGCATGCGCAATGAAGCCCTCGAATCCGCTCAGGCGTCGATCCGACAGCTTACGGAAGTTGCCGCCACTGACGACAAGACCGGCGCACGCACACATCGATTCTTCGCAGAGCGCTTGGAAGAGGAGCTGGCGCGCGCGCGGCGCTATGCGCGTCCTCTGGGGCTCATGCTTTTGGATTTGGACGGATTCAAAGCCGTCAACGACACGCACGGGCACGTTGCGGGCGACGGCGTGCTGCGGGGCGTGGCCGATGTCGTGCGCGGCAGCATCCGCGTGATGGACGTGTTTGCGCGCTATGGCGGTGACGAGTTCGCCGTGATCTTGCCGGATACGGGCACCGAGGGCGCCGCTTGTCTTGCGGGACGCCTCTGCGACCGTGTGCGCGAGTCGCGACTGGATCCCGCCGACAAGGGCACGATCACGCTGTCCCTGGGCATTGCCGCGCTGCCGGATGCGAACGCCGAGAGCGCCACAGAGTTCTTGGACAAGGCGGACCGCGCCCTGTATCGCGCAAAAACTACCGGCAAGGATCGCGTCGTGATCGCGGAGTCTTCGACTCCTCCTGGGCCCTGACGCGTTGCGTTCTTTTGGTTTGGGTCGGGTCGCTGCGCGGCGCTGGGCCACGCTTCTAGCTCTGGGCCACCATTCACGCCGACCCCTCGCGACTGGCCGCGGAGTGCGCCCTCGCGTATGCTCTTGGCCTCATGACGCGACGCATCTTTTCCCGCATCTCACCTCGCATTGGGGGCGCGCTCTTCGCGCTTGCCGTCAGCTCGCTGAGCCTTGGCGCAGTCGCCGCGCCGACCTTCGCGCGGTTGTCGTACACCGGGCCCACCCAAAGCACGATGACCGTCTCGTGGAATACAACCACGAATACGACGGCGGAGGTGAAGCTGGGTACGGTTGCGGGTACGTACACGCAGACCGTGCCGGGCACGACGCTGCAGGCCAACGCTGGCCTTGGCTACGTGCACCAAGTGGACCTGACAGGACTCACACCGGATACGACGTACTACTACGTGGCGGGCAACGCCGCGGACGGGTACACGAAGGAAGCCAGCTTCACCACCGGGCCCACGGAGGACAGTAGCTGCGGCAATTTGCGTTTCGCGTTCTTGGCGGACAACCGGCCGGATCCCACCTTCGGCGGTGGTGAGAACTGGCCGCAGATCCTGGCGCAAGCCGCCAACCACAAGCCTGACTTCACTCTGAACGGCGGCGACATGGTGATCGACGGTGACAACATCGGTCAGTGGATCAAGTTCCTGGGCTGGACGGAGCCCGTGGCCAAGAGCATCCCGCTGATGCCCGTGATCGGCAATCACGACAACGGCCCGGGCGAGGGCAACAACGCCAACTACAACCAGCTTTTTGCTCTGCCCAAGTCCACGGGCACCTACGGCAGCAACACCGAGGACTACTACTTCTTCACCTACGGCAACGCGATCTTCGTGTCGATTTCGACAGAGACCTTCAAAGGTGGATCGATTCCGTTTGCAACCCAAGCAGCGTGGCTCGACGAAGTGCTGACGAACAACCCCAAGAAGTGGAAGTTCGTCTACTACCACAAGCCCACCTACACCACCGAAGCGCTATTCAGCATTTCCCACGCGCCCAACGAAGCCAACCAGAACGCGGCGCTCGTGCCCATCATCGACAAACACCACGTCGACGTCGTGTTCGTCAGTCACAACCACTGGTACGAGCGCTTCCATCCCTCCAACTGCACCGCGCAGTCGAAGCCTGGCTCGGACAAACCCTGCAACGTGGGCGCCACCAACTTCGCGGGCGGCACCGTGCACATCGTCAGCGGCGGGGCCGGCGCCTTCACCATTCCGGCATTCCTCTGTGGCAACACTTCCGGGCGCGCCACCTGCTCCGGAGATCACCACTACGTGCTCGTCGACATCAACAACGAGAAACTCACGTTGCAGACCTGGGGGGCCGCACCCCAGCCCAACAAGATCATCGACGGCATCACGATCACGAAGCCCGTGGACACCCTGTGCGGCAGTGGCACGGACGCAGGTGCGGGTGGTGCCGGCGGCTTCGCGGGAAGTGCAGGCAGCGCGGGTGCCGACGCCGGCGCGCCGGACGCGTCCTTGGGCGGCGCGGGTGGCGCTGCGGGTGGCGGCGCGACAGCTGGCACTGGGGCCACGGCCGGCAGCGGCACCGGTGGACAAGCGACGGGTGGCGGCGGCGCGACGGCATCCGGTGGCTCGGCCGCGGGCGGCAAATCCGGCGGCAGCTCTGGCGACGACGGCGGCTGTTCGTGCCGCACAGCGGGCGCCGCGCCCACCTCGGGCTTGGGCGCCCTCGCGCTGCTCGGTGTCGTGGGTCTGTTGCGTCGCCGGCGCGCTGCAAAGCGCTGAGCTTTTCCATGCGCGTCTTTGCCACACTCGGCGGGCTATTCTTGCTCGGCTGCTCCGCGCCCGAATTTCAAACCGTCAACCCGCAGGACTCCGGCACTGCCGACACGATTGGCGTGCAGGATGGGGCGTTTCCAGATGCACAAAGTGACACCGCGCCCGCGGAGTCTGGTCCGGCGTGCAACGAGGTGATCGCCTTTGACGCGCCGGTGTCGGCCGATACTCACCTCGACGCGAACTACCCGAGCACCGGCGCTGCCAACAACGGTGGCGCGTTGGACGAATTGCTCGTCGCCAGTGCCGTCACTCTGCCGAGTCCCACCGCGCAGTTCGTCGCCTTGATGCGCTTCAAGCTGACGATGGTCCCCGCAGGCGCCGAGTTGCTGTCCCTGAGCTTGAAGGTCACGACGGTCAGCCCCGCAACGCCGTCGGCGGGCAGCGCCCGGGTGTACTTCACGCGTTCAGAGTGGAGCGAAGGCACCGGTGCTTATGACGGCGCCACTTGGGCAAACCGGGTCGCGGTCTGCACTGGCTGCCCGGGGGGCGCGCCGGAGAATGGCTGTTGCACGTACACCGAGACGTGGCACGGGGCTGGAGCGACCGCCCCAAAAGACCGCGCTGCCCTGCCTGCCGCCAATGTGGATTTTTCCGCCACCCCAGGGCCCGTCGAGATTGCCCTCGACCTCTCGACTTTGGGCACCTTCGGCGGCGCCGCGATCACCGTGCAGGTCGTTGCCGTGCCGGATGACGCCACCAAGGTGTGGCTTGCGGCGCACGGCAGGTCCGGCGCAGCAGTGCTTACGGGCACCTACTGCGCGCCGATTTGACGCGCGTTCTAGTCGCAGATCTGAAGCTCCGCGATGGTCGTCTGCACGCGAAACGTGGAAGCCGTGGTCTGGCGTTCGGCGAAGAAGAAGTGCAGCGGGTGCACTTCGCCGAGCACGAGGCCCAGTTCTGCAGCGCGCGCGTCCAGGTTCACACTGCCAGTTTGCGCGCCATGCACGCCGCCCAGGTCGATAGCGAGGCGGCGATTGAGGAAGACCCAGACGTCGTCGTCCCCCGTGAACGAAAAGGTCTCGCCGCCTAGATAGCGGAACGCGGTTGCGACTTCGAAGGTGAAGTGGAAGTTGTGCGCGCGCCCTTCGTTGCCGAACAGCGCGCCGTCGATGGGGAAGAACGTCTGATCGTTGAAGCTGAACAGATCCGGGCGCTTGCTTGAGGCCGTGAGGGGGATCTCCAGCAACTGGGAAGCGTTGACACCAGGCACGTCGCGATACCATTGGTCGAACGCGCTCTTGCCATGGGTGGTGAACGGAGTGCCGCCGGCGTAGACGGGTTTGTCGTCGGGACCCAACTCGGAGCGCACGATGCCCGGGTCGTCGCCAATGATGCCGGACTCGAAATCCGGATGTGAGTCGCGGAAGTCGCGCACCACGCCAGGCAGCTTGGGTGGCTTCGGTTTCGGCGCGCTGCAGTTGCGCCAAAAGCCGTCAATGCACTGTTCCACACCCTGACCGCAGACGCTGGTGCAAGGCCGCGTCAGGCCGGCGTCGCGGTCACAGGGTCCACTGCTGCCCGTGGGCACAAAGGCATCCCCGGGCTCCGTGCGTGCACCGCAGGCAACGCCGCAGCTGAGCAGCAGGCACAGCCACGGTGCCCGCGCCACTCACGGCACCTTGGGTTCGAGCATGAGCGCGCCCTGCTCCGGAATGACCAAGGAGCCCAAGGGCTTGTCGTTCTTGGCCCGTACCTGCGTACGCACCAGATCCTCGTGCAAACCCTTCAGCTGCCTGAACGCCTTCTCACGTCGCAGTGCGATGCGATAGGACAGAAAATCACGTTTGCAATCTCGGGCTGCGCCTCGGGTGTCGTCCGCGGGTGCTTCGCTCTTCTCGCAGTAGCTCTGGATCTCCGCGTCGGTCAACTTGGCGTCGACTTCCGCCATCACGCTGTCTTTTAGGGCAGCGGCCAGCAGTGTGTTGGTCTTGTCCCGCACGACTGCAGAGTCGTGCAGTCCGCGCCGACGCGCTTCTTCGGCTTCGAGCAACTCTGGCAAGAGCTTGCGTGCCAAGTAATTCTTGCGCACCTCTTCGGCGCTCTTGCCGTAACTCTCCCGCTCGAATTCATGCATCTGCGCAAGGCGGCCAGTCAATTCCCGGGCGCGCACTTCCGTTTCGCCAACCCGCACCACCACGGGGTCGTCTTCCGGCGCGGAGCGCGCCGTGTGCACCGACGCACACACGAGTGATAAGCACAGCAGGACGGAGCGACGCATGTGTTGCTTCAGTTCTGAACCGGTAGGTTGTTTAGCAGTGCGCCCTTGTTCTGATCCGTATAGAGCGCGCGCTCGACGCGGACGTCCACAGCGTAGTCCCCGGCGTTCACCGTGGTCTGGGCTAGGTTCGTGATGTAGACCGTGGCGGCGCCGCTACCGCTCAACGCGGCAAGCGCCGCCATTGGCACCGAACCTTGCCCCGAGCTGCTGGCGAACTCGCAAGTGATACGCGTCCCCGCACTGCCAAAGAACCTCACCAGCACTGGTTGGCCCGCGCCGCCACCCGTCCAAGCGAAAGCGTAGTCAGAGCTGGTCTTGACTGTCGAGAGCTGACTCGTCGCCGTGGAAAGAGAGGCCTTAGTCGGCAGTGGCACGCTTGCTTGAAATCCAGGCACGAGTCCGCCTGATGCCTGGATGTTGATCGGGTCGCCGGTCTGGGCAAACTCCGTAGTCAGATCGTGCACTTGTGGCAAGTAGTGCTGCTCGACTTCTGGAGACAGCTTTGGCAGCGCGGCTGCAGTATTCTCGTTCGCTACTGTGATGTCGCCTGCAGCCTCCACTGGGCCGGGGGGCGTATCGCCGGTGCACGTCACGACAATGCACGGGCCATGTTCCACGGTGCTGCAATCCGGTCCGATGCCAGACGGGAACTGCACGCTGAGCGCCAGGGTGGAGCCAGCCGCGTTGACGGCGTGGAACTGGTAGAGCTGAACGAGACCCTCCTTGGTTGGCGCCGCCACATCGAACCCGGCATCACCAGGTCCGCCCCCGGAGCCTGCGCCCCCAGCCTGACCGCCACTCCCCCCACCATCCGCAAACACCGTGGCGCGTGACGAGGAGCTGCTGCACCCGGCGACGGCCGACGCAAGAACGGCCAGGATGACTGCGGCCAGTCGAAAGGGGCATCTAAACCGGACCATTGTCCGATCATATCAAGGTTGCCGCGAGAAGTCCCACGACCGCGAGCGAAGCTGCGGTCGATCGGTTTCGTCGGGGCGAGTTTCAGTATCCGACTGCCGGCGACAGTTTCCGGGTTGGTGGCCGGGGTGGCGATTCGCCATCTAGCCGCGCGACCTCCGAACTCCGTGCGCTGCCGCGAACTTGCGTATCCCGCAGGCGGATCGATTCACGCTGGCCTTTCAAGTTTGACCGCGGCCGGACTTCGGGGCGCGGGCGCAGTGTGTCGTTTAACGCCGCGCCGGGTAGCGGCATACTGTGGGCATGTCGCAATCAATCGTGTCATTAGTGCTAGCCGGCCTGTTGGGGGGAGCCGTAGGGGGCGGAGCGGTTGGTTTCGCCATGAAGCCTGCAACCAAGGTCGAAAAAGCCAAGGCTTCCGCCGAGGCCGCGCCGAACGACGAGGACGCTCCTGCGACGCAGCCGGCTGGCGGCGACAGCGAGCGATTGCGAGCGCTCGAGCGAGAGGTCGCGCAGCTCAAGCGCAAGAGTGCGGCGGCGCAGGCCCTGGCGCAGTACGCCAAAGGGATCTCCGCTCAAGAAGGTGACGCCGGTGCCGCGGTGCCCTTCATTCATCCCGAAGACCCAGTGTTCGAGCTCTCCGTGCGCAGCGTCCTGGACAAGGTGGACCAGGAGCGCGACGACGAACGGCGGGAACGCCGCAGCGAGCGCCAGCGTGAAAGCGTCCGGCGACAGACGGAACTGCTGACAGAACGCTTGAAGCTCAACCCCAGTCAGATCGCCCAGGTAGAAAAGATCCTGCGCGAACGCGTCGAACGTTTTCGCGCGCTGCGGGAGGGCGACGCGGGACCGCGTCCGGTGACCCGCAGTGAGTGGCGCGAACGCATGCGCAGCATGCAAAAGGAGACCGACGACAAGTTCAAGGAAGTGCTGAGCGAGTCACAGCTGAAGGACTACGAGAAATACAGCGAAGAAGAGGGCTTCGGGCCCGGTCGCGGCGGGCGGCGACGCGGACGGCCGTAGCGCGCGCTGCTCAGGCGGCGCCGAAAGATTTCGAGCTATGGGGCCTTCACAGCCGCAGTCTGACGCCGAGCGCGCCGTAGTGGAGCCAGGCGAAGCTGTAGACTTCGTCGTTTTCGGCCCCGCCCTCGAGGGTCCGGTACCCGGCGTACAAGTCCACGCCATCGCGCGGGGCCCAAGTGAGCGCGAGCAGAACGTCTTCGGCGCGTCCCTGCGGCGCAGCGAGCGCGTCGGCATCGAACAGGATGCCCCAGGAACCGCTTCCGGGTTTCCACTCTGCGTGCAGATTCAGCAAGGGCACGAATCCAGTGTTCGTCTTGCGAGCGGTTTCGGCGCCGTACAGGGCGATCTCGGCGTCGCGGATCTTGCCAGTGAAACCCGCGGCTAGCTGGAGTGCATCGTCCTGGACGAAACTGTAGCGATACGTGAGCCGGTAGGAGTCGAAACGGTAGACTGCATAGACTGGGCTGCCCGCACCAAAGGTCGTTCCGGCGAATACGATATCTCGGTCGAGCTCACCGCTGGCGTTCAAGCGCAGCGGCGCATACAGCGCGGTGATCAGATGGCGTTCAGCGAGTCGCACACCGGCGCGGACGCGAAACGCCGGTGCTGCCGAGGTCGAAAGATCATCGACTAGCGAAAACCTGGTTCCGCTGTCCCCCGGGATCTGCACATCATTTCGCGTCGCCGCCACGACGGCGGTCTCGAATTCTGCCTCTACCTCGGCGCGCGCCAGCTCCGGGTTCAGCCACGTGAGCGTTGCGGCAGCGACAAGCGCGATTTGGCCGAACGCTCTTCGAAGTTGGGTGAGGTGCATGTGAGCGGGCTTCTTCCGTTTACGAGCTTGTGGACCTAGTCGCGGTCTGAGCTGGGTTCCTGGAGCTGGATCGGAGATACGAATCCTTCGGGCTTCAAGACGAATACTCCCGTGTCCACCCGATTTAGGATCTCCTCGGCTTTTTCGCCGATGAGCAGACCACCAAGGAACGAGCGTCCCACGCTTCCCATGACCACGGCCTCGCTTCTCCGCCCGGCGGCGAACTTGGCGATCTCCGTCGCGGGAACTCCGCGCCGCAAGTGTATCTGCTCGCGCCGAATTGGCAGCCCATGCAACACTGTCTCGAGGCGCGCTGCCGTGCCGTCGCGCACCGTATTGACGTAGCCTTCCGCATCGGATTCGCCGAAGTGGCGTCGCATCATGATTTCTGCGGGAGCGTTCCACACGTGCAAGACATCCAACTCTGCATCCAAGCTCTTGGAAAGCGCACAAGCCGCCTCGACCACGCGCCGCGCAAGCGCCATCGATTCGGGAGGGTCTGCTGGGTCGACCGCCGCAAGCACATGCGTCACCGGTGGCGGTGGAGTCGGCGCCACGATCCACACCGGGCAGGGACATTTGCGGATCAGATGCATGGCCGTGCTCCCAAAGAATACGCGGCGATCGGCCTCGTGACCTCTGGCGGTCTTGATCACCAGGTCGTGCTTTCCAATGATGGCACGACGAATTACTTCCACGGATGTATCTCCGTAGGTGGTGAGCACCTCGACAGGAATGCCCGGCGCCGTTGCAGAGACGCGCTCCTGCTGCCATCGCTGCACCGCACGTAGCAACCCACTGCGGTATTCCTCGCGATCGTCCTCGACGGGCCAAGTTGCAAATTCCGTCGGCAACTTGGGCAACACGAACAGTACGGTGATCTGCGCTTGACTGATGCTGCGCAGCTCGACGGCGCGCTCCAGGCCGCGCAGGCTCTCCTGCCGATCATCCAGAAACACCAAGATGTTCCGGTACCGAGTCATGATGCGCCCCCGGCTCGTCCGCCCGCATCTCCGGCGCCCATCTCGTATTCACGTGCTTGTACGGCGCGATCAGCGTACTCGGTGACGGACGCGAGTTCTTCTCGAAAGCGTCGCACAAGCCCGTTGTCGTTCTGAGCAAGCGCTAGCGACTTATCGCGGATCGCTTTCCAAAGCGATAGTTCGAATCTTGTCAAAGCTTGGGTAGTGTCGTTCTGCGTCATCCTCGTTCTTCTCCTTCTGCGCCTCGATGGCGACTCTGGGAAGATTGGGTGGAGCTTTGGCAACGTCCAACAGATAGGACGGCGCATCGTCATCGGTTTTGTCTATGCGTGTCGCTGGCGGGTTTGCCCCGGCTTCGTCACGTGTGGCGCGTGTGAGCGCCATCAAATACGCGGCCACGCCAAAGCCAATCACAATCGCGGTCAGGACGAGGGCTTGGGATAGCGGGTTCGCAAAGGGTGCTTCCAGCGAGGTCAGTTCTGTCGGCACGATGGGAGCGCGTCCCGGCGTGATCCGACCGACTGTGAGCAGCAAGAGGTTTGCGCCGGTGCCGAGTAGGGCAAAACCAAGGACCATGCGCAGCGGGTCACGTCGCAGCACGAGATAGCTGCCCGTCGCTGTCAGCACACCAATCAAGATCGCGATCCAGTGCTCCATCTATACCTCCGCGGGCCTGGAAAGCCCCAACCGCTCTAGGACCGTACGTGCGAAGCCGAGTACCGCCAGATACACGCCGACGTCGAATAACAGCGGGGTGCCCAGAGGCACCGTCGCCAGGTGGATCCATTGCCCCGTCATGAACGCATCGGCCTGAGTGAACGCAATCAGGCCGCTGCCCAGCGCCACGACCAACCCGATGCCGACGAGCACCTCAGGCTTTGGCCCCCGCTGCACGAGCTTTGCGCCCGCGAGTCCAGCGGTGAGCCATGCGGCTGCCGCGACGAGCCCACCGATGAAGCCGCCCCCAGGTTGGTTGTGTCCGCGAAGCAGCAGCCAAACGGAAAGCACCAGGAGCACCGGGCCAAGGACGCGGGCAGCCGCGCTCAGGCGCCTCGACGTGCCCAGTTGCGGAGCAGTGAAGAGCGCACGTGGCCCCATGAGCCCCAGGGTGGCGACCGCCGCGATCCCGAGCACAGCGATCTCGCCCAGCGTGTCGAGGGCGCGGAAGTCGACCAGGATGACGTTGACGACGTTTCGCCCGTGTCCTTCGGGCACGCTGAGTGTGGCGTACTGTCGCAAGAGCTCTGCAGGCAGCGGTGAGGCCAACAGCGCCCAGGTTGCCAGGGTGAGCACGCTGCCCAAGCCGACTGCTACCAGCGCATCGCGAACCTTGGTGGCGCGCGATTCGTAGCGGGCTTTGGGCAGTTTGCGCAGCGTGGTCAGCGCCACCACGAGAAAGAGCGCTTCCACGAGTGCGAGCGTGATGGCTAGATCCGGTGCGCCCGCCGCTAGAAAGAGTACGGCAACGCACGCACCCACGAGACCGACGTAGACCAACGCGCGCTCCCGGCTTTGGGTCCAGGCGGCCGCCGTTGCTCCAAAAGCCGCCGCGCCGATCACCACGAGCTCGAGGGAAGCGGTGACCTCCCACTGCGGGACGATCCAGCCCGCGCTGAGCAGCGCCCATGCCGATCCAGCGAGCGTCGTTCCGAGCAGAAGCAGCAGCACGTGACGTAGATCGAGTCGTAACAGGACCCGAGAGAGCGCGGCCGCGAAGGCAAGCAGTGCTCCCCAGATCGCGTCGTGTACCTGCTCGGCGACGGGAAGCCGCGCGGCGACGTGCTGCAGGACGGCTCGGATCCGCAACCGCATCAGCCAAGCGGCGATGCCAAGAGCGAAGGTGACCAACGACGCGGTCAGCGCCGGCCCCGGGCCGTACCAAAGAGACAACTTGGCCTCGAGCGGGGTACCTGCCACCGCGGTCATGGCCGGCTCGACCAACGCGACTAGCGCCTTGGGGTACGCGCCGAAACACACGCCAAGCGCAGCCAGGATCAGAGGACCGAGCCACATACTGCGCGGAACGTCGGGCGATGAGCGGTCGCGAGGGGCCCCGAAAAAGGGCTTCCAGGCGACCCACGCCGCGGCCACGAGCGTCAACGCGTTTGCCAAGATGGCGATCGCCGTCAGTGCGAGCCCGGCGCTGTCCGCACCGAGCTTGGCTTTGTACGTCAGCTCTTTGCCGATGAATCCGAACAGCGGCGGCAGCCCCGCCATGCTTGCGGCCGCGAGCATGGCCGCCACGGCGGTCATAGGCATGGAGCGTCGCAGGCCGGACACTCGCTCCACATCCCGCGACTTGGCGACCTTGTCGACGTTGCCGACCACCATGAACAGCGCGCCCTTGTACAGCGCGTGTACGAGTAGAAACGTGATGCCGGCCTTGATGCTCGCGGCGAAGGACAGCCCCACCAGCGTCACGAGTGTTCCCAAGGCCGTGACCGTGGAATAGGCTAGGATCGCTTTTAGATCGCGCTGCGCAACTGCAGCAATCGAGCCGACAAGCATCGTCAGCCCGCCCACGCTGACCAACAGCCACGTCCACGCCGTTGTCCCGCCCAATGCCGGGTCGAGGCGGAACAACAGGTACACGCCAGCCTTCACCATGGTAGCGGAATGTAGGTACGCGCTCACCGGGGCTGGCGCTGCCATCGCACCGGGCAACCAAAAGTGAAAGGGGAACTGCGCCGACTTCGTGAACGCGCCCAGGCACACCAGCAGCAGCGCCGGCAGGTACAGCGGGCTCGCCTGGATGCTGTCGCGGGCGCCAATGATCCCGCTGATGGACCAGGTGCCTGCCACGGAGCCAAGCAGCAGTAGACCGGCCAGTAGCGCGAGGCCGCCACCCGCGGTCACCAGCAGGGCGCGTCGCGCCGCAGCCCTCGCACCCTCCTTGTCATGGGAAAAGCCAATCAGCAGAAACGAGGACACGCTGGTCAGCTCCCAGAAGACGAACAGTACGATCACGTCGTCGGCGAGAACGAGGCCCAGCATGGCAGCCATGAACACGAGCAGCGCGGCAAAGAACCGCCCCGCATCCGGGTGGTGCTTCAAGTACGCGCCGCTGTACAGCACCACCAGAGTTCCCAGCCCGGTGGTGAGCAGCGCGAAGAGTAGCGAGAGGCCGTCTAGGGATAGAGCAAACTCGACGTTCAGCGGCTCCAACCACGTGCCGACGTGACTGCGCACAGCGCCGCTTCGGACGCTAGCGATCTGCGTCGAGAAGTAGGCAAAGCCGATCGCTGGCACCGTCGCCAGCATTGCCGCGGAGTTTCTAGCCCTGCGCAACAGCGTCGGAGCCAGGCATGCTGCTGCCAGCAGCGCTGCGATGACCCACGCCATCTACGCTGGCTCCTTGTGGCTATCAACGCCGTTGGTTGCGCGCCGTGTATCAGCTACGACTTCGAGCTGCCGCTTTTGGTAGGCGGCGCGGGCCAAGACTTGCGCTGCGACGGGTGCCGCAAACGCGAGCAGCGCTACGGCGGTCAGCGCCTTGAGCATGGCGGCGCCGCCTCCGAGGGACAGCGCAGCGCCGATCAGCACCAGCCCGGCGCCCAAAACACCGGACTTCGTCGCGGCGTGGATGCGCATGAACGAATCGGGCATCCGCAGCACTCCGAGGGCGGCAAGCAAGGAAAGCACCGCTCCGACTAACATCACCGCACAGCCGACCCACTGCGTCATCGCTCGGCCTCAGATTCGATGTGGCGCGCGAACGCGAAGGTTCCGAGCGTTCCAGCAATGGCCACGAGGATGGCCACGTCGAGCATCGCGGAGCTGTTGTCTTTGGCGGCATACGCTCCGCAGAGAGCCATCAACAAGAAGCTGATCAGGTCGAGCACGAGCGCCCGATCCACCAAGAACGGACCGCGTACCAAACGCACCACCGCGATCACGATCGCCACGAAAACGAGCGCGATGCTGATGGATGCGACGGCGACCACTAGCTCCGGCATTTCAGGTCGCTCCCTCTGCGTGGGTCGTACCGCCGCGGAGAACCTGTAGCACCCGCTGCTCGAGGCGATGCAGTTCCGCGGCCACCCGCTGGGGATCCTCCGCGAACATCGCGTGAACAAGGAGCACACTGCCTTCGAGCACATCGACGACGAGCGTTCCGGGCGTGAGAGAGATCAGATTACACACGACCATGAGCTCCGTGTCCGTGCGCGCTAGCGACGGCACGCGAATCAACGCGGGACGTGCGCGAAGACGCGGCGTGACGACGTCTACCGCCACTTGGAGCCCAGAGCGAATGAGTTCGGCCAAGTAGAAGCAGGGGAACGCTGTCGCTCCTGCCGCCGTGCGGACCCAGCGCAGTGCTCTCATGGCGCTGCCCCTAGGTTCGACAGCGATGGGGCGAGATCTTCCACGGCGCCCGTGGATAGCGACAGCAGCGCGTTCGGCCAGACGCCGATACTCACTGTAACCAGCGCCAGCAATGCGATCGGCGCCGCCAGAGACCAAGCGAAGCGCCTGTGCGTCCCACTGAACGCTTTCGGGACGGGCCCCCAGAACGCAGCGACCCAGATCTTCAGCATCGAGTAACTCGTCAAAAGGCCCACGACCAATGCCACTCCGGCGGCAAAGTAGAACTCGGCATCCAGCGCCGCCTTCAGCAAGAGCAGCTTCGCCCAGAAGCCGGAAAGCGGCGGAACACCCGCAAGGGAAAGCGCTGGCACGGCAAAACCGAGCGCGAGGTACGGATGACTGCGAACCAGACCGCCGAGGGCAGTCAACGTCGTACTGCCTGCAACCTTACGGATGGCGCCCGCGACGAGGAACAGGTTGCCTTTTACGATGATGTGATGGGCGAGGTAGAAGACGCCTGCAGCGAGTGCTTGCGCGGTGCCCAGCGCCAGCGCAAGCAGCATGTAGCCCACCTGACTGACGATGTGAAAACTCAAGATGTACCGGATCTCCGTCTGCGCAGCGGCTCCGAGTACACCGGCGACCATGGTGAACAATGCGATTGCGAGCAAGACGCTGCTGTCCTGACCGCTCGCGAAGAACCAGCCGTGGCTGCGATAGAGTGCGTACACGCCGACTTTCGTCAGTAGTGCCGCAAACACGCAGCCGATCGCCGCAGGGGCCGCGGCGTAGGCCCGCGGCAACCACAGGAAAAGTGGGAACGCGCCCGCTTTGGCCAAGAATGCAACGCAAAGCAGCGCGCCAGCGACCTGCCACGAAGGGCCCCCACCTGATGCCGAGCCAATTGCTTCGAACGACAGCGCGCCGGTGTTGCCGTAGACGAGCGCCACGCCTAGCAAGAAGCACACCGAGCCAAGCAAGCTGGGGACCACGTAGAACACCGCGGAGCGGCGCCTGTCCGGATCCGTGTGCGAAGTCAGCAGCGCGAAACTCGCGATCAACATCACCTCGAACCACACGTACAAGTTGAACAGGTCCGCGGTACACAACGCGCCCACGACACCGAACATCAAGAAGTGATGCAGCGCGTGGTAGTTCTTTGGCTGCCAGCAAGTCTTCGAGTCCTGAGAGGCCCAAAGCAACGCTGCCAGCCCGATCAGTGAGGCTACGAAGATCACAATCGCGCTCAGCGAGTCAATGCGCATATCAATCCCAGTGGGCGCACGCCAGTCGCCGACTGCGGTGTGCAATGGTCCCGACTGAACCACTGCGAGCAGCGTCGCGCTGCTGACGAGCAGCAGTACAACTCCACCAGCGATGGACAAGCGCTGCTGGCGGCGCACACTGCCCCGCGCAAGCAGGCACACGAGTGCCGCACATAGCGCCACCAGTATCGGAGCCGAAGCAAGCATGACTCCGGATGCATTGGAGTGGTGCGGGGGATTGTCCAAACGAAAATCCATCAGCAATCCATAGGTAAGACCTATGGGGCGGGGTTTCCCATAGAAACAAACCTAGGAAGACCTCGGCGTTATCTATGGGACGCGCCGCCCGCCGCGCCCCACGTTTTTTCACATGTCGATCCTATCCGCGGTGGCGCTGTTCGTGGCTTGTGTTGTGGCGCTGTGGCTGTTCGCTGAGCGCCTGGTGGATTCCGCGGGACGTATCGCGAAACGGTTCGGCGTTTCGGACTTGGTGGTCGGCCTGACTATCGTCGCCATCGGGACGAGTGCACCGGAATTTGCCGTCACCGTGGTCGCGGCAGTCGAGGGCAGGGGAAACATCTCCGTAGGAAACGTCGCCGGCTCAAACATTTTCAACCTGGGCTTCATCCTGGGCGGAGTCGCGCTGTGGCGCGGACTGAGTACGTCGCGCACCCTCGTCTATCGTGACGGTGGACTACTGCTGCTGTCGACGCTCGCGCTCGTTCTGTTCGCTGCGGACGGGAGCGTGACTCGGACCGAAGGCGCAGTGCTGATCTTGAGTCTCATTGGCTACGTCGCGCTGCTGATGGTGCGCAGAGAAGCCCCGGACGTCGACTTGCCTGGTGCCAGCGCTACTTGGCGCGACGCCATCGTTCTGCCAGTGAGCATCTCGGCCTTGGTGTTCGCTGCGCACTACCTCGTGGTTGCTGCGTCGACGCTTGCCGGGGCCATGGGTGTTTCGGACTGGGTGATCGGCGTGACAGTCGTTGCTGCAGGCACATCCGCGCCGGAGATTGTCGTGGCGGTCGCTGCGTTGTTGAAGAAGCGCGATGCGCTGTCTGCCGGAAGCTTGATCGGCAGCGACATCTTCAACGTGCTCGGCGTGCTTGGCGTGGCTGCACTGGCCACACCGCTAGCGGTTTCGAGCGAGTCGCTCCCGAGTCTGATGTTGCTCAGTTCGTTGGTGATCGTCGTGCTGGTGATGATGCGCACGGGTTGGCGTCTCAGTCGCTTGGAAGGAGCCGTGCTCGTCATGATCGCTGCTGCTCGCTGGGTTTACGACTTCACCGGGGGCGCATGACCGTGCTGACCCATAGGCAATATCTTGCTCCCGTTGTCGCTTCATCTATTCGACACCGGTCCCGCACTGTCCAACGTACCAAACCAGGAGGTTACAACATGAACGCAACGCACTTAAAACTGATGCTGTGTCGCCCTTCGCTTCGGGGAGCACGCTCATGACGGAGTTCCGGAACATCCTCGTGTACGTGGACCAGAATCCTAAGCGTAGCGATCTCGCGCTGCGTCGTGCCGCCGAGGTTGCTCGGCAGAGTGGCGGTCCCGCCCCCCGTCTGGGTGGGGTCGAGGGGGGCGGGGGCGGGCGCGGAGCCTCCCCCCGGAGCCACC
>CALMUT010000244.1 GCA_937872925.1 uncultured Myxococcales bacterium
CTGCAGGCGTCATTGGAGTTCTTCACGCACTGGCCACTGGCGGGTGTGCGCGACTCCTTGCACTCAGTCGCGTAGTCCGTGCAGCAGTCTTTGAACTTCTCGCACTGGCTATCGCAGTAGCAGCTCTTGTCCGGGCTGGGCGCGCCACAGTTGCCGGCGCAGCTGTTCTGCTTCGGCGGCTCATTGCATTTGCAGATCTCGCAACCATCGGCCCCGGTTTGGAAACCGAAGGGGCAGTACAGTTCACACAATACGGGCGAACAGCTCGGTTTCGGCACGCAGACCCCACCACAATCGGCGCCGCCCAGGGCGGGGTCGCAGTTGTCGTCGCCGTCATCCACGCACTCGTAACCCGAGGGGCATTGGATGTTGGCGATGCCGCCGCAGAAGGTCTTGGGCTTGCAGATCCCACCGCAATCGGCGCCGCCGTTGTTTGGATCGCAGCTATCGCTGGGATCGTCCAGGCAGATTTGCCCCGCGGGGCAGGGGGTCCCGAGTAGGCCGCCGCATTGGGTTTCTTGGCACGCGCCCGCGTGCTCGTAGCGATCGAAGATGCAGCCACTGGTGGACTGCTTGGTTTCGCCTTCGCAGGAGCAATACGGAGTGACAACCGCAGTGCAGAATACGTTCGTGGGTTTGGGTTTGCAGGTGCCTTCGCCGGAGCAGCCGGTCTCTGAGTGGCAGTACTCTCCGCTCTTGCAGTCAGCGGTCGACTTGCAGCTATTGGTCGCGCCCACGCCGCAAGAGGCTTCGGCGTCCACGCAGCAGTCGCCGTACTTCTCGCAGGCCGTATCGCACCAACACTTGCCTTTGCTTTTGCCACCGCAGTAGTTCTCGCTCCCGTCGATGCACTTGCCGCTGAGGCTATCGGCCTTGCCGATGGTGGTGCGGCGTTCGTCTTGGGTGCTGCCCGGCCCGGGGTCGCTCGGATCCGCGTCCGAGCTCGAGCAGCCAACGAATGCCGCCGCCAGGGTCACGAGGGAAAGCGCAGCAGCCGTCTTGCTGAAGTGTTTCAGGATCGATTGTGCCATGGTCTTCATCCTCTTGAGCTGTAGGGCCATGTAGGTCCGGCACTTACGGTGTCGGATGATGTCGCATCTGTCAACGGCCCAGACGAAGTTGGCGCACTGATGAAATCTTCCAGCGGGAGTGAATCGAGTGCGGTCACTCGAAGCGTTCGATGCGCGCCAGAGCCCGCCCACCGTCGACTCGGATTTCTTCACCCGTGACGTACTTTGCGGAGGCGAGGTACACCACGGCGTCGGCAACGTCTTGTGCGCTGCCGACCCGGGCCAGGGGCACGCCGCGTACAAGCCGCTGCGTGTGTTCTGGCGTCATGTCTTCGGGCGGCAAGACGGTGCCCGGGGCCACCGCGTTCACGCGCACCTGCGGGGCAAGCTCCAGCGCTAGGGTCTTCATCAGTTGTTGCAAACCCCCCTTGGCGACGACGTAGGGCAAGTAGTTCCTAAAGGGCACGGAGGCGCTCGAACACGTCACGAAGATGATCGCCCCGTGCGCGGCGCGCAGAGCCGAGGTTGCCGCCTTGGAAAGCCAGAGCGCACTCGACAGGTTCAGCTCGATGGCGCTGTTCCAACTGGCTTCGTCGACTCGGTCGTAGGGCGTGCGCACAAACTCGGCCGCGTTGACCACGAGCAGCTCAAGTCCACCGAGCCGCGTCTCCGCAGCCCGGACGAGCTGGGCGCAGGCGTCGGGCACCCGCAGATCTGCGGCGAGGGCATGGGCTTGACGACCCAGGGCTTGGATCTCCCCGGCGGCAGCCTCGGCGGCGTCCGCGCTGTGATGGTAGTGCAAGGCCACGTCGTAGCCGGCGTTTCCAAGGGCCAGCGCAATGGCCCGGCCCACGCGGACGCCAGCCCCAGTCACCAGCGCTCGGCGCGGCGTGGTCACAGTGAAAAGGAGACTTTGGCGGGCCAGCTGCCTGGCTTTGGGTAGCTGGCGGACTTGAGGACTTGGACCAGGCAGTCGCTCGCGGCTTCCCCGCGCTCGTTTGGCGGAGCAATGCCCACGGACAGTGGGGAGCCCTGGGTGGTGACGTACATCGTCACCTCATAGCTTCCCGAAGCGCCCTGTTTGCACTTTGCGATCTGCGAACCAACGGACGAGATCGTTTCTTCTACTTTATCGCTCGACCACTGCTCCGCGGGCCGCACGTCGTTGGGCGGGTCGAAGTCGAAGCTGTTGCGCGCAAGCCCTGTCTTGCCGCCAACGGGCGCGGGCCAGTCCTTGCCACGCAGCACGTCGAGCATGCAGCGTTCGGTTTCGCGGTCTCCCAGGGAGGTGCGTTCCAGATGTGCGTGGGACGCTCGACCGTTCTGATCGACCTTGATGAAGAACGCGACGCCCCCTCCGATGAATTCCACGCGCTTCGCCCCGGCTCGGAGACAGCCTTGCAAGTCACGCATGCTGCTCGCGAAGACCTTCGTGACCTTGTCGGCGTCGAGGGCGCCAATCTCCGCGCTCACGTCCAGCGGCGGCGGGTCGCGATGCTCATGGTCGCTGTCGTTCTCCGCCACCGGCGCTTTGGGCTGCGGGGGGTCGCCGCCGCAGCCGTATCCGGAAAGAACCACGGAAAGTAGGGCAAAAGGGAACAGAGCTCGCATTCTGGTCATGGCTAGCGCGGGCGGAAGACTGCGACAAGCGCTCGGGCCCGATGATGCCCGATGACCCGAGAGATGCCTCAGACCAGGCCCCATTTCCGGCGCATCCGCTGCTCCACGCTTCCGAGCAAGACGCTGTCAAAGAGGGGGCCCAAGACGACGAGGGCCCCCATGCCCGCCATGACCCGGGCCATGTCGTTCAGCGCCCGCCCCACGTGCATGACCTGCCCCAGTCCGCCCGCCACAAAGAGCAACTCGCCGGCCATCAGCGCACGCCAAGCGTAGCTCCAACCAATGCGCAGTCCGGTGAGCGTGCCAGGTAGCGCTGCAGGAACCAACACACGCCACCACAGCCGCACGCCCCGCAGCCCCATATTCGTTGCGGCCCGGATCCAGAGCTTCGGGATGCCGAGGACTGCGTCTCGCACGCTGAGGGCGACGGTGCCCAAGGTGGCCAGGACGACGACGAAGAGAATTGCCTTCTCGTTCAACCCGAACCAGATGAGCGCCAGCGGCATCCAGCAGATGCTTGGCAGCGGCTGCAAGCCGGCGACGATAGTGCCCAGCAGATGCTCGACGGTTTTGGAGCGACCCATGGCGACCCCGAGACACACCCCGGCCGCGCTCGAAACACCGTAACCGAGAGCGAGTCGACGCAGACTCACCAAGATGCCGTCGACGAGGGTTCCGTCGGCGAATCCGCTTTGCATCGACGCCAGCACCGCAGCGGGGCCTGGCAAGACATGGGGCGGCAGCGGGCCGAACCACGCCACGAGTTGCCAGATTGTGAGCACGCCGAATAAGGCCGCGGCGCGGGTCAGGGTCTGTCGTGTCATGGGGTCACCACAAGACCGTCGAGGCTGCCTTCCGGTAGGAAGCGCTCGGCGCGCGCGTCTTCCGCCAGACGCGGAAGCGTATCCGCCATCAGGTCGCTGGTCAGCTGGATCCGCGCCCAGGCGGCCTCCCCGATGGCGGTGGGGATCTCCCGGCCCGCGCGATCCTTCATGGCCGCAAGTGAAAGCGAAAGGGCCGCGTCCGAGTCGTTGCGCGCGAACGCGACTTCATGTTTGTGCGCCTGTAGAAACGCCTGAACGCGCGCTGGGTGCGCGTCCAGGTAGGCTTTGCGCACCACGACCAGCGTGGCCGGATACACGCCGTTTGGCCACTCATCCTTTTCGTCGACGAACACACGCGCGCCCGCTAGGGCGAGCAACTGCGCGGCGACCGGTTCGCTGACCCAGGCGCCGTCGATTTCGCCCTGCGAGAATAGAGAGAGGATGAACGGTGTGGATAAAGGCAGTACTTCCACGTTGCCGCCATCGAGTGCCGAGCGCAGTCCGTGTTTTCGGAGATAACGCCGCAGCGCGATGTCTTGGGTGCTTGCTATCTGCGGCGTCGCGATGCGTTTGTGTGCGAGGTCCTTGGGCGAGGCGATACCTGCGGCGTCGCGCACGATCAGTGCGGCGCCGCCCGCCGCCGCGCCCGCGATAATGCGCACGGCTCCGCGGGAGCGCATGAAGCCGTTGATGGCAGGGTTGGGCCCGAGATACGCAACGTCGATCTCCCGGGCGAAGATGGCCTCCATCGCGGCATTGCCGAACTCGAAGGCGTGGGCGGACAGTTGCACGTCCCCAAGGGCGCGTTCGAAGCGACCACTCTCGACGCCTGTGAGCGCCGGCGCGTGGGTCAGCCGAGGAAAGTATCCCAGGCGCAGCGCGGTGCTTTCGTCCTCCCGAGGAGGCGAACAGGCGAGGCATAGGGACGCGAGAAGGAGCGCCAAATAAAGACGCATCGGATATATGCGTATATAGAGCCTATCCACGCGAAGTCAAACGGGATTATTCCACAGGGGTATTCCTGCGGACCCCCGCGGGTGGCCGGTTCGCTTCCGGCCCGTGCTTCCGCCGGCCCGCTACGGGGCCGCGCGCCGTCAGGGCGCACTGTCAAATCAGCTCGCAGGCTCCGTCGATGGTTTCCAGTGCGGCTCTCAATCCGGGTTTGGGTTGCACGCCGACGGCGACTTTGGCGGCGCGCAGCAGATCGATGTCGAACTCGCTGTCTCCGAAGCTGGCGAGCCACGGACCCCCTTCGGCGAGGGGCGTTCCCAATCGGCGCTTGTCGGGTCCGTAGGGGACGGCCCCGTCCATTTGGGCTTGGATCACGCCCCCTTCCACCCGTGCCCGCGCGCCCACGATGTCTTCGGGAGCGAAGCCCAGAGGTGCCGCCGCTTGCTCCAAGATCAATTGCGGCGAAGCGCTGACGATGACGCAGCGGCAGCCGTTGGCCCTTGCCCAATCCAGCACGACAACCAACGCCGCGCTGTAGCGTCCGACCAGGGGGAGATGGCCCGCTGAGACGGAGTGCAGTCGGTCTTTGGCGAAGGCCGAAACGGCGCTCGGCGTGTGGCCGGCGTAGCACCAGGTCATCACTTCGCATACGCGGCGCTCGTCAAAGTCGCCTGCCCGATAGGCCTCAAAGAGTGTTCGGCACAGCTGCGACGTGTCCCCGGCAGTGCTGAGGCCAGCGCTCTCTGCCTCCCGGCGCAGCGCGCCTTCGAGCTCCGGTTTGATAAAGCCACTCTGCAACGCGGCGACGAAGACGTCTTCGCCGGCGTCTCCCCGCCACAGGGTGCCGTCCGCGTCGCAGGCCAGCAGCCCGGGTGGTCCCAGCTGCCCCAGCTCAGCGATCAGGCCGGAGGCGTCTTGGCTCCGCAGCATTTAGCGGCTTTCCCACCAGCTCTTGGCGTGCCCGAGGTCCTCCAGGGTGTCGATTTCCATGTAGGCGCCGGCGGTATCTTCTCGATGCATCGTGCTGCCCTGCTC
>CALMUT010000245.1 GCA_937872925.1 uncultured Myxococcales bacterium
CACGCACACCTTCGCACTCGGTGGGATGAGTGACCCATCGCGCCCCAGCGCCTCGACCCAAAAATCAGATCTGGCGGAAGACGCCGATGACCTTGCCGAGCAGCATGGTGGACTTGAAGTCCGTTGCGCGCACGAGGATGGGTGCCATCTGGGCGTTGGCGGGCTGGAAGCGCACGTAGTCGCGCTCCGGGTAGTAGTATTTGACCGTGGCTTCGTCGCCGATCAGCGCGACGACGATGTCGCCGCGGTCTGCGGTGGCCTGTTTCTTCACGAAGATGTAGTCGCCGCTGAAGATGCCGGCTTCGATCATGGAATCCCCGGTGACCTTCAAGCCGAAAACGTCACGGCCGCCGCGTACCATCATGCGGTCGACGCGCACGCTATCGACGACTTGCTCCTCGGCGAGCAGCGGCAGGCCGGCTGCGACGCGGCCGAGGATCTTGACCTCGACGAGATCGTCGTCGTTCGCGGGGGTGGGCTCGGAGTCGTGCACGAGCTTCAGGGCGCGGCTCTTCATGTCTTCGCGCCGCAAGTAGCCCTTGCGCTCGAGGGCTCGCAAGTGATCGTTCACGCCATTGGTGCTCTTGATGCCCATGTGCTCGCCGATCTCCCGGAGCGTGGGCGGGTAGCCGCGCTCGTTGATGGAGCTGCGGATGAAAGAAAGAGTCTGCTCTTGGCGCTTCGTGAGACCTTGCATTGCTTCACTACGATACTGAACGGGTGTAGGCCCGTCAAATTCTGTGCCTATGTTGTGGACACCTTTTTGAAAAGCTGGGGAGTTCCGGGCACTTACATCCGACTACACCTGCGCACCTGACGGGGGCTTTATCGCTTGCGCGCGCGAATTGCCTGGCCAAAGCGAGGGGACTTTGTCCACACGTTTCCGTCTGTTCACCGTGTACATCGGAATACTCCGTGCACATCGGAGCACTGTCCGGGGTTGCACCCCTGCGCACGCACTCCCGGAGAGCATGTTCCGTAGCGCTGTGGTTGTGCGCGCTAGAACTTGCCGGTGATGGACAGGAACGTGAGCTTGTCCGTGGTGTCGCGCAGGCGCCCGACCAGCATGCGCACGAAGCTCCAGAGCACTTCGTACGCCAGATCCTTGTGCAGAAAGAGCAGATCGTCGAAGGCGTCTTTGGGGATCGCCAGGACTCGGCAGCGTTCGTGCACCCGGGCGTCCGCGCTACGCGGAGATTCGTCCAGTAGCGCCATTTCGCCGAAGATTTCCCCAGGGCCGAGGATGGCCAGGGCTTCCTCGCCCATGCCGGGCACTTCGCGGCTGATGCGCACGCGGCCTTCCAGAATCAGGTACAGCTTGTCGCCGGCGTCGCCGTGCTGGAATATTTTCGTGCCGGAGGTGTGGGACTCTTCGGTTGAAATACGCGCGATGAGCTCGAGCGCCTGGGGTTTGAGCCCTTGGAACAGCGAGATCTTTTGGAGCTGTTCGACGCGTTCGCTCATCAGTAAATCAGCTTAGCCGGCTTTGCGCCGAAACGGCAATCATTGGGCATGGCGCCGAGACGCCGATCCTTGGGAGCCAGGTGCGCCCAGCCATGAAGCTAACGGGTGAAACGTACGCGAATTGGCGGCGTCGTCTTGACCGTAGGCTTGCCGTTTTGGTCAAGGCCGGGTGTGTAAGACTTTCGCATCGCGCAGCTGCGCGCCAGGCGGCCAAAGCCATGCCCCGGATCGGCGATCACCGAGACGCTCTTCGCCCGGCCGTTGGTGCCGACGGTGACGGTCAGGGTCACGATGCCGTAGTCCACTTGGTCCATGTCGGCTTCCGGGGGGAAGCCACAGTCGTTCCAGCTGCCGCCGCCGAGCAGGCCGGCCGCCTTGGCAAGATTTTCTTTCTTGGGTCCTGAGGGGCCGGCCGCCGGCTTGGTGCCGGTGCCGCCAGGCTTGCCGCCTTTGTTGGCTTTGAGATTGCGGACCGCGGTCTTGCTCGTGCCGTCAGACGCCGTGGTGCCTCCGGCGTAGCGGTCGCCGCTGCCGGTCACGAAGCCTTTGTCGGTCAAGTCGAGGGGCGCATCCGGATCCGGCTCGGCCGTGAGCACTTTGCCGGCTTCCGCGGCTTCGGGCGGTTGATCCACGTAGGGGTTGTCGGAATCCGGTGGCGGTTCCTCTTTGGGCTGGACCACCTTTTCGGGTTCGGGCTCGGGCTCGGGCTCGGGCGTTTCGGGGACCTCGGCTTCGGGCGGTGGCGTGACGTCGACGTTGTAGGTCGCGGCCATGCGCTCGGCGACGCCAGCATCCACGATGGCTGCAAAGCGCGAAAGGTGAACGAGCGTGCTGAGGCCTCTGCCAGCAGCGGCTCCGTGTACGAAGAGTGCGCCCGCAATGCCGATGAGGAGCCCCACGCGCACTTGGCGCCGGCCGAGTGCCAGGATCGGAGCCAGAGGGTCTAGTCGGCGTGGGGATTGCGCAGCGGGGTGCACCTCTTGGAGGCCGGGCTCTGGGTCGGCGCCCAGATTGCCGCTGTCGCTGTCGAGCAAGGTCATTTGGCTTCCGTATCGACGGGTACCCCCTCAGGTACGGGCGAGACCGCAAATGCGATCTTTGCCACGCCGGATCGCTTCAAAAGATCCAGCACGTGGATGACCCGGCCATGCTCCACCTTGCGATCGGCGCGGATCACCGCGCGCAGGTCCTTGTTCTTTTCTCGGGCGATCTTGGCAGCACTGCCGATGGCGTCGTCGTTAGCCACGTTTTTGCCGTCGATGGCCGTCTTGCCGTCGGCGGTGAGCTCGACGCTAAAGATCTGCTGGACCTCTTCGCCGCTGGCCGCCTTGGGCAAGTCCATGGGCATGCCGCGTGAGACGATGATCTTCGCCGTCACCATGAAGATGATGAGCAACACCAGGGTGACGTCCACCAGGGGCGTCACGTTGATGCCGCTGATCAGCCCGTCTTCGTCGTCTCCCGAGGCAGACACCGCTCAGTCCTCGCTCTCGTCGTCTTCGGCGTCGGGGGTTGAGGCGGCCGGAGCGCGGCGCCGGCCAGCCTGGGCAAGGGGCGCCGCGGTGCCCGCTTCGACGGCCACCAAATGCGCTAGCAAGACTCGGGACAGCGCCTCGGTATTGGCAAGCACCGACTTCGCTTGGCGCTGGAAGACGTTGTACATGGCGACGGCGGGGATGGCGACGGCCAGACCGACTGCGGTGGCCACGAGCGCTTCGGCAATGGCGTACATGACTTCTTGAGGCGCCATGGCGCTTGCGGCGTTGGCGGCGGTGGCAGCTGCGGCCGTGGCGTCTTGACGACCGAGCGCTTCGAAGGCGTTCACGACACCAATCACGGTGCCAAACAGCCCAATAAACGGCGCGTTGTTGCCCAGAGTTCCCAAGAACGCCAAGCGCCGTTCGAGCTTCATGCGTTGTAATGCCGCGGCGCCCTTCATCGCCTCGTCCGCGGACTTCGCTCCACGGTCGGCTTCGAGCAGTCCGGCACTCACAACGGCCGCTTCCGCGCTGGGGGATTTCGCCATCAGCTGCGTCGCGCCCTCCATGTCGTCGTCGCGCAAGCGCTCCCGCAGCTTGGTCGCGAGTCCGGCGAGGTCGTCACGGAGCGAATAGTAGAACCATGCGCGCTCCAGCATGATCGCGACCGAGACTACGCTCAGCACGATCAAGAGCCACATGACCCAACCCGCGCCGAAGTTGGTCATCAAGCGTTGCAGCCACTCGACAAGATTCATGAAAGCATTTCCTCGTACTCAATTCGGGCGCTGGCCATCAGTGCCCGCAGTGCGGCTTTCCTTCGACAGTTCCGGAAGCCATAAGAGTCATGTCTAAGACGAAAGACCCCGCCTGGCAGGGGGCACATCGCGTAGCACAATTTGCGCGGGGTGGCCTAAGGTAAAGCCTTCAAGTACTGGAATTCAGGTCTAAATCTCGTGGGCCATGAGGTCGTGAGGCGATCGGAAAAACTGCGTCGGCGAGTAGGCCGCCAGGCAAGACACCCGCCGCGTGTAGATGTCGGCGTAGAGGTTCACCTGGTGGCCGAAACTGCTCATTTCGTGCTCCTCCTTGAGCAGCGAGCCCCAATAGGGATGGAAAGCGGTGTCGACGCGCTCCACGAGCCCCGCGTGTTCTTGGTCCAGACGACGCATTTCCGCGCGAATACGATCAATGGCCTTCTTGACGCGACTGCGTTCCGCGCCCAGCTCGACCGCACTGCCGTTGCTGCCCTTGGACAGCTCTTTGTAGCGGGCCTGATAGAAGCGCAGCTCGTCCTCGAGCTGAGCCCGTGACTCGTACAGCTCGCGCCCGCGGGTCCTATCCGTCAGGCAGAGTTCGAGGGCCGCGATCTCGGCGTCCAACTCCTGCAAGATGAGCAGGGTGCGCCAGGAGGATTCCTTCTTCGAGCGCAGGATGTCGCCGTAGATGTGGTCGCCGACGTAGAGCACGCTTGAAGGCACGCAGCCCGTCATACGCTCGAAGTCGCGCAAGTTGCCGCCTTCGTAGAGGGTGCCTCGCTCGAGGTGTTTGGTTGGGCGCAGCACGTCGCCGTCGAGTTGCATGAACGGCTGGCCGTTTTCAAACCAGCGCGGTTTCTGCGCCGCGCAAATCGAGACATCGAAGTAGTTCTGCCAGCTTGGATACTCCGGCATGGCGTCTCCGAGGAGAAACTCCATCATTTGATTGGTGTATCCCGCGGGAGAGTTCGTCAGCACAAACAGGCGTTTTCCGGCGGAGCGCAGCTTGTGTAGGGTGCGAGCCAAGGCGGGATCGCGATCGACATAGCGCGACAGGTTGCCGGTGACGTGTTTGTATACCGAGCCATCACGGTGGGCCTCGTCGATGGCGGCGCGCACGTCGACGAATAGCTTGTCGTAGTCAACCTGGTCGCCCTTTTGCTCCAAGGCGGCGATGATCGCTGCGAAGGCCGTTACTTCAGAGAGCGCGAAGAGCGTGTCGATCCAGTGGTAGCGCGCTGTGTGAGGACGGATGCGCTTGTGGTGGTAGAGTTCGAGCAACTGCTCGCGACTCAGGCGCGTTTGGCCGTGGTAGCCCTTGAGCACCACCTTGTGGCGATCCATCTTCAGCACGTGCCCGTGCTTCTTGTCGATCAGCAGGCCACGGATCGGAAAGCGGGTGTCATAGGCAAGGCGACGTAGGTAGCGCGGGTAGCCGCGTCGGATCAGTCGCTCTACCGTAAGATCGACGCTGAGCGCGTCCATCGCTTGCTGGTTGTAGATCGCCAGCGTGTAGTCCATGTCGAAGCCGACCCATTCGATGGTCGACATGCGCAAGTTGCGATTGACGAACACGCGATCCGCGCGACGGATGCGCTCCGGCTTTGCGTGTTCTTCTAGAACGCCAGGGATCGGGAGGACGAGTTGGCCGTCAGCGGCCGGGGGCGGAGGCGGAGGCAATTGACAAAGGATAGCGTGGATCGGCGAAAGTCTCCCATTTTCCTGGGGATCTCCCGTCAAAGGCTGGGGGGACTGCGGCCGACCCCGTGGCCGGCCGCGATGGCGTCCACGCGGATGTCTGGGCCTCGACGCGCGACGCCGCCGACGAAGGGCGCGTCCTTGACGAACAATGCCGTGTCCAGATCGACGAAGGCGAAGGCGCCCAGTCCCGCCGCTAGGCACGCCGACACGCTCATCGCCAAATCCGACTCCACCAGACCGCCAATCATCAATCGAAATCCGAGCGCGCGGGCTGCCAGAGCCAAGTCCAGCGCGCCGATGACGCCGCTCTTCATCAGCTTCACGTTGATCACGTCGACGACGTTCAGGAGCGCCGGCAAGTCTCGGCTGGACGTAGCGCTTTCGTCGGCCGCCACCAAGACGTCGGCGGCGCGTACTTTCGCGAGGCCGGCGTGGTCCGCGCTGCCGCAGGGTTGTTCGAAGAGCGCGATGCGGGAGCGTTCCGCTCCGAAGCTGTCGACGAGGGCGAGTGCTTGCTCTGCGCTGAGACTGGCGTTGGCGTCCAAGACGAACGTTGCGTGGGGCGCTGCGTTGCGGATCGCCGCGAGCCGTTCGATGTCGGTCTCGATGGCGCCTCCACCCACTTTGACCTTGAGGGTGGCGAAACCGTCGTCGGCCGCCCGCGCTGCGGCGCTTGCTGCGTGGTCCACACTGCCCGTCACGATGGTGATGTCCGTGCGCAGCGCGGGGCTCTTGCCGCCGAACCAATGCCACATGCTGACACCGCGGGCGCGGCACACCGCGTCCATGCAGGCCATCTCGATAGCGGCGCGGGCACTCGGGCTCGGGCAGGCTTCGGCGAGCGCGGCGCTGACCGCGCGGAACCGCCGCGGGTCGCTGGCACCCAGTGCGTCCCGACTTGCCTGCACGGAGCTGAGGGCCGCCGCTTGGGTGTCGCCGTTGAAGGCGGGAAAGGGCGCGGCTTCGCCGAGGCCGACCGTGCCGTCGGCCAGGGTCAACGAGACCAAGACGTTGTCGGCGCGGTGTTGTGCGCCGCTGGCAATGCCGAAGGGTTCCGTGAGGGCGAGGCTCAGGGGCTCTGCAGTGATCGAGGCGATCCGCATGGGCCCGGTTTGTAGCACCGGCATGTGACAGCGCGGTGCTTCTTTGGGCAGGGCGGAGTTTGCGCTTTTGCTTGCCACTTGCGCTGCAGCGCACGCACCGCCATGTTTCGCGGGTGAAGCCCGTGTGCATTTTGGTCACTGGCGACCCCGTGCCCCGCGCGGCGGCGCAGCGGGGGCAATTTGCGGACATGATCCAGCGGCTGGCTCCGCCGAGCGCGCCCTGGCGCACCGTGGACGCCCGCGCGGATGACCTGCCCGCCTTCGGTGAGATCGGCGGTTTGGTCATCACGGGTTCGGCGGCGAGCGTCACGGAGCGCGCGCCCTGGATGCTGGGGGTAGAGGAGTACCTGCGGGGCGCGGTGGATCACGGACTGCCCACGTTGGGGATCTGTTTCGGCCATCAGCTCCTTGGTCAAGCGCTGGGTGGCCAAGTGGCGAAGAACCCTGCGGGGCGCGAGATGGGCAGCGTGATGTATCTCGAAGCCGATGCTGACGACGTCGTATCAGCGCCCGAAGCGCGCGACTACTGGTGCAACATGAGCCACGTGGACTCGGTCGTGGAGTTGCCTCCGGGTGCGCAAGTGCTTGGCAGCACGCGCCTGGAACCTCATGCAGCCCTGCGTTTCAACGAACGCACGTGGGGTGTGCAGTTCCACCCAGAATTCGATGACGTCACGATGCGCGCGTACATCGAGGAGCGCCGCGACATCTTGCTCGGTGAGGGCATAGACCCGGAGCAAATGCTACGGGATGTGCGTCCCGGGGTCGCCGGCAGCGGCGTGGTGCTGCGTTTCTTGGAATTGCTCTAGGAGCAGAGCAAGCGCGCAGCCGGCCAGGGGCTGCGCGCAGATCATGAAAGTGCACGCTCGCTACGAAACGTGTTTTCGGAACGACGGCAGGCCCGCGTAGCGTCGGCTGTGGAACAAGTCGTCGCCGAAGAGCGCGCACAGCACCTGCATGCGCTTGAAGTACAGGCCCACGTCGTGTTCGTCGGTGACGCCGATGCCACCGTGCAGCTGAATGCCTTGGCGTGTGACAAAACCGCCGCTCTCGGCGAGTTGTACTTTTGCCACGGAGACCGCGCGCTGTCGTTCCGAGACGTCGGTTTCCTGCGCTTTGATCATGGCGAGGATGGCCGTGCTCTTGGCTAGCTCCGTTTCCACGAACATGTCCACGCAGCGGTGCTGCAGGGCCTGGAAGCTACCAATGGCGCGGCCGAACTGCTTGCGCTCGGTCAGGTAATTGCGCGTCATCATCAATACGGCCTGCATCATGCCGGAGCCTTCGCAGCAGGCCGCGGCCGCGCCGAGATCGAGGGCAGCGTCCAGGATCGCAGCGGCGCCGTCGAGCTTGCCGACGACGCGGTCCGCGCCGACCTCGACGCCGTCCAGCTTCAGCATGGCGCCGTGTTTGCCGTCCATCTGCTTGACGGATGTGCGCGTCAGACCGGGCGCGTCCTTGTCCACGATGAAGAGAGAAACGCCGCTGTTGTCGCCGTCTTTGCCGGACGTGCGCGCTGAGATCAGCAGCGTGTCCGCGGCGTGGCCGTTTTGCACCCAGCGTTTTTGTCCGCTGAGCTTGTAGCCGCCGCCAGACTTTTCGCCTTTGGTGTGCACGCAGCGCACGTCAAAGCGGCTTTGGATCTCTTCGCAGGCCATGGCCAGGCTGGTTGCGCCCGCGATGGCCGGAGCGAGGAATTGCTCTCGCTGCGCAGGGCTGCCGGCGCTGGCCAGCGCGCTGCCCGCCACGACCAGTGGCGTGACCGGCTCGGGCACCAATGTCGTGCCGAGTTGCTCGATGATGAGTCCCATTTCCACGAAGCTCATCGCGCTTCCGCCGGCGTCCTCCGGGAACATCACCCCCAGCCAGCCCAGCTCACCCATCTGTTTCCAGACGGCCCGGTCCCAGCCCACTTCGTCGTCACGCAGCTTGCGCATGCGCTCGAGGGGTGACTCCTTGCGCACAAAGGACTGCACCGTATCCACCAACATCTTCTGGTCTTCGGAAAGTTCGAAATCCATGACTCGGCTCCTCAGGCGCTGGGCAGACCAAGAATCATCTTGGAAATGATGTTCTTCTGGATCTCGTTGGATCCAGCGTAGATGGTCGCGGCTCGCATATAGTTGAAGGCGCTGGGGATCCACTCCTCACGTTCAGGCACGACGCCGGGTTCGTTGAACCAGGTCAGGGAGTTTTCTCCCATCAGCTTCATGAGGAGATCGAAGCAGGCCTGTTGGATCTCGGTGCCGCGCAGCTTCAGGATGCTCGACTCCGGACCCGGGGCGTGGCCTAGCTGCGCGCCGGCCAGCGCGCGGTAGTTTGCCATCTTGAGCGCCTCAAGACGGATCTCGATGCGGGCGATCTCGTTTTGGATCACTGGGTCCTCCAGCAGCGGTCGGCCCCCGGCGAGGGTTTCCGCGGCAATGCGTTTGGCGCGGAGCAATGCTCGGGTGGAGATCCCAATGCCCGCCACGAGGGTGCGTTCGTGGCCCAGCAGCGCTTTGGCGTAGGTCCAGCCTTGGTTCATTTCGCCCACTAAGTTCTCTTTGGGCACCTTCACGTTCTCGAACCAGGTTTCGCAGAAGGCCGGCGTGCCGCCCGTGGTCAGAAACGGTTTGGCGGTGACGCCGGGGCTCTTCATGTCACAGAGAATGAAGCTGATGCCTTCCTGCTTCTTTTTTGCCTCTGAGTTCGTGCGAGCCAGACAGAAGATGTAGTCCGCGTATTGCGCGTAGGTGGTCCATGTCTTCTGGCCGTTGAGCAGGAAGTGGTCCCCTTTGTCTTCGGCGCGCAGTTGCAGGCTCGCCAAGTCGCTGCCGGAGTTGGGCTCGGAGTAGCCCTGGCACCACACCTTCGTGCCGGCCAGGATATCCGGCAGGAAGCGCTTCTGTTGCTCGGCATTGCCGAACTGAATGATCAGCGGGCCGACCATGGCCAGGCCGAAGGGCGAGAGCCGGGGCGCGCCGGAAAGTTCCAGTTCTGCGCTGAAGATGAAGCGACGCGCGGCATCCCAGCCCGGGCCCCCGTGCTGCTTCGGCCAATGCGGCGCGGCCCAGCCCTTCTTGGCGAGGATCCGGTGCCACTCCATGACTTCGTCGTGCTCGAACTCGGCGTCTGCCTCGGCCTTCTTCTTGAGGTGGGGCGGTAGGGCTGAAGCGATGAACTCACGGACTTCTTTGCGGAAGGCCTCGTCCTCAGGCGAAAAATTCATATCCATGGCGAACCCTCGTCATGTGCTCGGGGCCCGAAAGTCCGGGCGCGGGACGGCTTATAGCATCGACGGGGACGCCGGGGCGCCGCGATCGCGCCCCCCATTGCCAGCCCGCGCCTGCTTTGGCAGTGTCCCGGGGTGACTCCCAAAGAAAAGACAATCGTCAAATCGCTGGTGGTGGTGGCTTGGGCCGACGGCTCCGTGAAGGAGCCGGAGCAGGGCATCATCGAGGGGCTGCTCTGGGCCTTTGGTGCTGAGGAGGCAGACGAGAAAGAGATCCTCGAGTATGCGAAGAAGAAGCGCACGCTCAAGGACGACATTCCCGTCTCGGAGCTCGAGCGCGCTGATCGCGAGCTGCTCTTGGCACATGCCGCGCTGCTGACCCACGCCGACGGCAAGCAGACCAAGGGCGAGGAGAAGATCCTCAAGAGTCTGATCGGCCTGCTCGAGATATCCGACGCGGACGCCAAGCCGATTCTGCAGACCGCCCGGGAGCGCGCCAAGAAGCTGGCCGAGCGCATGTAGCGCGGAGCCGCGGGCGCGCTCGGTTCTCGACAGCCGAAACCAAGTGCGCTAAGCCCGCGCCCCTCATGGGCTTTTCCTGCGGAATCGTCGGTCTGCCAAACGTTGGCAAGAGCACGCTCTTCAACTCGCTTTCCACGGCCAAGGCGGAAGCGGCGAACTTCCCGTTCTGCACCATCGAGCCCAACGTCGGCGTGGTGCCCGTCCCGGATCCGCGTTTGGCCCCCCTTGCCAAGGTCTTTCAGTCCGAAAAGATCCTGCCGACGGCGATCCAGTTCGTGGACATCGCTGGCTTGGTGCGCGGCGCTTCCAAAGGTGAGGGCCTGGGCAACCAGTTCCTGTCCCATATCCGGGAAGTGGACGCGATTGCCCACGTGGTTCGTTGTTTCGTGGACGAGAACGTCACCCACGTGGACGGCAAAGTCGATCCCGTCGCCGACATCGCCACGATCGAAACGGAGCTGTGTCTGAAGGATCTGGATACAGTGCAAAAGCGCTTGGACCGCGCGCGCAAGCAGAGCAAGGGCGGCGACCCTCTCGAACGACTTGCCGTGGACGTCTGTGAGAAGCTCGCGGCGCATCTCGATCAAGGCAAGCCTGCGCGCTCGCTGCCCTTTGAGGAAGAGAAGTCCCAGACCCTCGTGCAGCACATGCAACTGCTGACCGCCAAGCCCGTCTTCTACGTTGCGAATGTGGATGAGGCGTCGTTGCGCAACCTAAACGAAAACCCCCACTACCGCGCCCTGGCCGTGCATGCCGAAAGCGAAGCTGCGCTGGTGGTGCCTATCTGCGCCGCCCTTGAGGAGCAGATCGCCGAACTCGAGCCGGCGGATCGTCCGGAGTTCTTGGAGAGCGCCGGACTGGCGGAACCCGGATTGAACTCCGTGATCCGCACAGGCTACGCCTTGCTCGGGCTGATCACTTTTCTGACGGCCGGGCCGAAAGAGACTCGCGCGTGGACCGTGCGCAAGGGCTCGACGGCGCCCCAAGCCGCTGGCGTGATCCACACGGATTTCGAGCGCGGGTTCATCAAGGCGGAAGTGATTTGGTGGGAGGACCTCGTCCAGCTGGGCAGTGAAGCCAAGTGTCGCGAGGCGGGCAAGCTTGCCATTGAAGGCAAGGAGTACATCGTGCGCGATGGCGACGTGATGCACTTCCGCTTCAACGTCTGAGCCGAAAAAGCACGGCGTGGCGTACGACTCGACCTTCCTGGCCTTTGGGCTGGTGGTGCTCTCTGCCTACGCCGTGCAGACCATGATCGGCTTTGGCAGCATGGTCTTGTGTGTGACCTTCGGTGCGTTGCTGCTGCCTCTGCCGGAGGTGCTGTCCTTGGCGGTCCCGGTTTCTTTGGTGCAGACGGGGTACATTCTCGTGCGGCACTTTCGGGCCATCCGCGCTCGTGTGCTGTTCTTAGAGGTGCTGCCCCTGATGCTGCTCGGGGCGGGCCTGAGCGTGTGGCTGCTGGGCGACTTGCGTGCGAGTTGGCTGAAGCGCGCGTTTGGCGTGCTGGTGTTGGTGTTGGCGGTGCGCGAGATCTGGGCGCGGCTGCGTCCGGCTGCGGATGGGTTGGTAGTACAAGTGTCGAAGCCTGCGCAGACCGTGGCGCTATTTGGCGCTGGTGTGGTGCACGGCCTGTTTGCCACCGGTGGGCCGCTGTTGGTGTACGCCATCGGGCGACGCGGGTTGTCCAAGGGTGAGTTCCGCAGCACGGTGACGACGGTTTGGTTCGTGCTCAACTTTGCGCTGGTGGTGGTCTACGCGCAGTCGGGGCGTATTGGGAGTGCGACGATATTGCCCGTGCTTAGCCTGGTCCCTGCGGTGGGCATTGGTATCGCGGTGGGGGAGGTGCTGCACGCGCGCATCGACGAAGAGCGCTTCCGACGTGTGCTCTTCGTCGTGCTCGCCGTGGCTGCGCTAACGCTGGTGGTGCGGGGTTAGTTGGGGCGGCAGTCTCGGAATGCTTTCGTCAGCGTGACGCGGCCGCAGATGTCCCGCCGGGCTAGCTAGACCAACTGCGCAGCGTTTGTACTTCTACGGGGCCGCCGAAGTAACCGAGGAAGCGCGCCATCCACAGGACGAAGAGCAGCACGAAGAGCCCGATGGCAAGCACGCTGACGGCGAGGTTCATGCGCGGGCTGAGCGGCTTGTCGCCGCCGCCGCGCACGTAACTGAAGCCCAAGCCTCCCAGGACCGCGACATAAACGGGCGCGACGAGATAGACCAAGGGGTGCAGCTCGAAGGCGTGGCCGAAATGGCCGGATAGTGCCGCAGCCGTTGCGCGGGTGAGTCCACAGCCCGGGCACGGGATACCGAACAGCCCTGCCGTGGGGCAGAGCGGAAAGTCGACGCTGAAGGCCAGCACGGCGGGCAGGGTGAGCAGTCCCAAAATGACCGCGCGTCGCAATCGGCCGCTCCGAGGCGCGGGTGGGGCTTGGGCTTCACTTTCGACCTGCTGGACCATGGGCGGCGGAAAGCTAAGGCTGATCGGGTCGTAGCGCAAAGCCCGGGCCGTCTGTGGGCGCCCATCCGGCGCGGGGGCTGCCTCGCTTTCGAGCAAAAAGGCGGATCGAGTACCGGCAACGGCGGATTTTAGCTAATCTAGGCAATCATGAAGCTTTCGCATCTGCTTGCCCTCGCCACGTTCCTGGTCGCCGCTCTCGGATCCTCGCCGGCTGTTGCTGCGGATTGCACGCCGCCGCGCATTCTCTTGGTGGTGGATACATCCACCTCGATGTTGGGTCAGATCCCCGACGGCGCAGCCACCACGACGAAATGGGCCGCCGCGCAGACCGCGGTGAAGGAAGTCTTCAAGGCGTTCCCGGACGCGGCGCAGTACGGGTTGATGGTGTTTCCCGGCAAGGCCGGCCAATGCTCGACAGGCGAAGTGCTCGTCGACCCCGCTTCGGGCACCGCTGCCTCCATCGAGCAGACGCTTCAGAACCTCGTGATCCCGGCCAACAACCAGACGCCGGCGGGGCAAACGCTGATGGCGGCTTCCCAGTACGCGAAGATCACCGATCCCGGTTACGCCAACTACGTGATTTTCGTGACGGACGGCTACCAATACTGCAGCGTCAATTCGGGCGCGGCTTGCGCCAGCGCCGCGGACTGCACGCTGATGGGCGTCGGTACCTGTCCGACATGTCTGCCTAGCCAACCGGACGGTTGCTTCTGTGTGCAAAATTGGTCCGCCCTGGGCGCCGATGCGCTGAGCAAAGCTGGAGTGAAGACCTTCGTGGTCGGCTTTGGCGACAACGTGAACTTCCAGGCGCTGAACCAAACGGCTCAGGCTGGCGGCACTGCGCTCACGGGCTGCAATCCGAACGCCACGGTCGCGAGCTGCTACTTTCAAGCGCAGAACCCTACGGATCTAAAGAGCGCCCTCGGCACAATCGTGACCCAAGTCGTCACGTCTCAGTGCACAGGGGACTGCGGCATCTCTGGGACCCAAACCTGCACCGTGACGGGGTGGTCGCCCTGCGATGCGCCGACCACCATCGCGTGTACGTCGACGTGCAACACACCCGGCACCCAAGACTGCGTTTCTGGAGCGTTGAGCCAGTGTTCCAGCGAATCCGCTTGCAACAGTGGCGGCGCCGGCGGCACCAGTGGCGGTGGCGGTCAAGGCAACGTGGGCGGCCAAGGCAATGCGGGTGGCCAAGGCAACGCCGGCGGCCAAGCGGGCGCGGTCGCCACGGGCGGCGCTGCGGCGACCGGCGGCGGCGCCACCACGCCGAAGGGCAATGTGGACAGCGGCGACGACGGGAGCTGCGGCTGCCGCGTGCCGGCCAAGGCGCCGACCACGCCGATCCCGTGGCTCGCGGGGCTCATCGGCGCGGCGTTGTTCTTGCGGCGTCGCGCGCAGGCCTGATCCGCCCATGTGCGTGGCAGCCCGTCGGAATCGGTGCGCTGCCCTCAGGCCAGAGTCGCGGCGCGTTCGCAGCGTCGACGGCGGCGCCGCGTGTCCTCATCCATCTTCGAGAAGATTTGGTACTCGTGACACCTGTTGATCGCTAAGTGCGCCGCGAGACATGCAATTTCGTTCTGACACTGTCAGTGACACATTCCGATCTCCGCAAGTTCACAGAGAAGCTGTCATCAAACTTGTCGTCGAGCGCAGCCATTGGGGCTGCGCTTGGTGGACGAGCGCCAGGCAGCACGCTAGCGTTGCCTTGTGAATTTTCCGAACCAAGCCAACCCAATGCGCCGCGGGTGGCGCGCCACGTTGTGTTCGCTTTCCGTCGCAGCTGTCGCTGGCAGTATGGGCGGCTGCGGCGCGGAATCGCCCGTCGAAGACGGACCCGCGGAGTCGCTCGAAACGCATTCGAGCGCGCTCACGATCCCGGACCCGTGGGCTCCGCCAGCGAGTACGAAGACGATTGCGGCAACCCAATACGTGTCCGTCGTCGGTCCGCCCAACATCTCACCGCAGGGTTCGTGCTCGTCCTCCAACCCCTTTGCCTGTTCGTGCAAGCACCCAGCCTGCACCCCAGCGCATCCCGGAACGAAAGCGCTCGACCAGTACTTGCGCAAGACGTATCCGGGCACCGGTTACGGCGGCCTGTTCTGTTGTCGGCAAAATAGCGCCAAAACCAGCGTGCCTCAGCTGTCGGTGCATGCCATCGGGCGGGCCATCGACCTGATGGTCCCGCAACAGGGCGGCGACGCGAACAACGGCATCGGTGACGCCGTTGCGAATTGGCTCGTGGAGAACGCGGAGTTCATCGGAATCCAGCGTGTCATTTGGGACAAGGCGTTTTGGAATGGACAGAAGGGGTTCGGGTTGCTCAGCAGCGCTTCTTCCCCGCATACGGACCACCTGCACATCGAACTCAGCATCGACGGCGCAGCGATGAAAACTCCGTTCTTCACGTCTGGCGCGCACACGGGCGTGTGTGAAGCACGCTGTGAGGGCACTCGGGTCATCAACGCAGACTGCAGCTCGGGGGACTGCGCTGCCTACGGCGCCGACTGTTTGCCGGGTCCTCCGCCGAAGTGCGGACAGCCGCCACCGCCCGAGCCACCCGAAGCCGAGGCGGTCCCGGGTGCTCCCGCCATTGCCGTGGCGGTCGAGGGGTCGCCTGCACGTTTCTCCTTCGTCACACCGAAGCGCCTATTCGACACGCGCCAAGACGCGCTCAGCACCGACTTGACTCGGGGCGATGGGAGCCTGACGGGACCGCTGCAGGCGAAGTCAACGAGCACCTACCAAAGTAGCGGCTTGCCAGCCGGGACCAGCGCGCTGTGGCTCAACCTGACTGGCGTCTCCACAGGTCAGCCCGGTTTCTTCTCCGTGTTTTCTGGCGGCGCTCCCCCGGATATCTCCAACCTGAATCTCGACGCAGGAGGGGTTCGGGCAAACGCGGTCCCCGCTGTGCTCGGCAACAGCGGGCAGGCGCTGTTCTACGCATTGTCAGAAGCGGAGGCGATCGCCGACCTCAGCGGCGTGTTCACGCCGACCGGTGAGGGGCTGACGCTAGCGCCACCAGCGCGGGTGCTGGACACGCGCTCCACAGCTTCGCCTCTGATCGCCGACGCCATTCGAGAGGTCGACGTCGCCGCGCCAGCCGGGGCAACGGGCGTGATCGCGACGCTGACGGTGCTTGCGGGCGACACCCCAGGCTTTCTCCAGGCGTTCCCATGCGGTCAAACGCCGACAGACACGAGTAACATCAACTACGCGCCCGGCGACGTCGTCGCCAACAGCGTGCTTTCCGCATTGGGGGATTCGAGTCTGCTCTGCGTCCGGTCCGTCGCGGCGGCGGATCTGGTCGTGGATGTGACGGGTTACCTCTCGCCGGACGGTCCGTTGTCCTATCAAGCGCTGCAGCCGCAGCGCTTGCTCGACACTCGCGGCGACAGCACGGCGTTCAAGGGCCGACTCGGCAACGGGCAGGTGATCGAACTGCCAATCCAGAGTCTTTCAGGCATGCCGAAAAGTGTGTGGGCCGTGGTCGCCAACATCACCGCTGTGGGCGCAACGGATGCTGGCTTCCTGTCCGCATACGCGTGCGGCGGCGATGTTCCGTCCACATCCTCCCTCAACTTCAAAGCGGGTGGAGCGATTGGCGCGCTCAGCGTCGCCGCCCTTGGCCCCGAGGGCAGCCTTTGCGTTTACGCGCACTCCCGAACCCATCTTCTGGTCGACTTGCTCGGAGTCTGGGTGCACGACGACTCCCTGATCCCGCCGCCACCTCCAATCACTCCCATCGAAGGCGAACCGGACCCGATCCCCCCCGCCGGGACCGGCGCCAAACGCGGCTCCGGCGACGATTCCGGTTGCAGCATCCACCGCCTCGGGACTGACGCCCCGCCGGCGTGGCTAGTGCTGTTCGGAGCGCTGGGACTTTGGCGCCGACGGCGCCGCTGAGTTGCACCCATTCGCAGATGGGTTCTGGTTAGTGGCGCCCAATGTCAGAGGCTTGAGTCAGCGGCGGAGGTATTTGACGGGGACAGCGGCAGCGACGGCAGGGAGAAAAGATGCGTGGCAGTGCTGCCCCAGTCGCGCTCGTGTTACGGGGGCCCGCAGCCGCAGCGGAACATGTGTTCTGGAAATGATGGGGCGACCTACCAAGCTGCGTCGATCGCGGGGGATTGCCTCTTCGCACGGGGCTTGCGCCGAGTGCGCGATGCCAGCGCCGCTAGACTTTCCCGCGGTTCTCGGCCGCCGGATCGCGCACGCATCGGCCATGCTGCAAAGCGGCCCGCAGGCGCTCGGAGGGAGATTTTCTGTGGGCTCAGAGCGAGGTGCGTTTGGTTGGGTAGCGTTCGCCGTTCAGCAGGCCGGGCAGCCGCAGGAGACGCCTTTTTGGCCGCTGAGGTTGCTGCATGAATTGAAGGGCGAGATGCAGGTCGACGGTCCGAGGCAAGCGCAACTGAAGTCGCCGCCGCAGGCCTTCGGGATCGAGATGCAGTGCGGGCGCGGTCCGGACTGCGTGACGTACAGGGAGCAGACGTCCGTCGGGGCGCAGTCCCCGCAGCCGGGTACGAAAGCGCACTCGCTGGCAGCGACGCAACTAAAGGTGTAGCAGTTGCCTTTGACTTGCGCGACCTGACCGGCAGGGCACACAGGTGCTGCGGCCTTGCAGGTGACCTTAGAGGTGTCGCAGTCGAAGCCCTTGACGCAGCGGCCCGCGACGCACGAGACGGTCGTCGGGGGGACGCCCAAGGCTTCGCAGCTGTTCTGCAAGCAGATGGCGGGGCACGATGCGGGATTCTCGGTCTTGGGGATCCCCTCGCAGGTGCAGCAGTCGTTGAACACCTTGCAGTCGTTGTCTTGTTTGCACTCAGGCGAGCCTACGGCCCCGCCAGTGCCCCCGCTGCCCGCAGCGCCGCCCGTTGCGCCCCCGCTGCCTGCGGCACCGCCCGTTGCACCGCCGCTGCCTGCAGCGCCGCCCGTGGCACCGCCGCTGCCCGCAGTCCCTCCGGTTGCACCACTGCCTGCGGTACCTCCGGTCGCGCCACCCACGCCGGCGTTGCCTCCGGTCGCGCCGCCCGAACCCGAACTGCCACCGGTGGAACCACCGCTTCCGCCGCTGATGGCACCCCCGCTTCCGCCGGGGGCGTCGCCCGAGGATTCACCTCCGCAGGCGAAGGCCAAGAGCGACAGTGAGGCTACGGGAAGGAGTAAGCGCGTCCAGTTCATGGGACGAAAAGTACCACGCTTCGGAGCGAAGGGTCGCATCCTTCGCGTGCAATGGGCTGTCCGCCTCTCCGACTGACCCTTGAGGACGAGGGCTTCGGGTTCAGGGAGCTAGTGACTGGAAAATGGACTTGAGATCGGTCACGGCCTGTTTGGCGCCGGCTTGCGTTGGCGCGAAGGAAGCGGAGCTTGGCCAACCGCTGCCGAAGCACCACGACTGCGTCGAAACGAAGCACTGGTTGTAGACCGGCGAGTACTGCGCCGCGAATCCCACGGGACCGTTGCGGATCAACCACGACAGGCGCAAGCGATCGCTCGAGGTGATGATGGTCTGGCCCAGCGTCGTTTGAACGCCGTAGCCTGCGGTCGACGCGGCGTTCGCCAAGACTTCGGTCAGCGACAGTTGCGGGTACTCTGTCTGCGCGAGTTGCTCGGCAGTCGCCACGCTGGTGTAGGTGGCTTGCACTCCAGAAATGCCGACTTGCCAGGCGTTCTTGGCGTTGGGGCAGACTTCGACGGGGCCGATGTGTTTGTCGGGCGGGATGCTGCAGTTCGAGTAGGCAAGGGGATTGTTGGTGTCGAGCACGCCTTCCTTGAGAGCCCACCAGGCCACGTAGGCGCCCTTGTCGAAGCGCTCGTCCTTGGTTCCCGGAAGCTTGGGCACGACGTGTTCGGCGATGTAGCGCACCCAAA
>CALMUT010000246.1 GCA_937872925.1 uncultured Myxococcales bacterium
AGACCGACGGGCGTCCGAAGATCCAACTCTGCCTGCGTTTGGGCAAGTGGTACGGCGAAGACCTGGGGCATCCCGAGTACGCGCAGCCCTACTACCAGCAGATCATGGCGCTCGACCCGAACAACGTTCAGGTGCTGCGCCAGATGGCGGCGATCCATCGTCTGGGCAGCCACTGGCAGAAGATGGGCGAGACGCTCACCCGCGCGCTGGACGTTGCAGTTGCCAACGAGGATCGCAAAGACATCTACGTCGACCTGGGCGAGTTGCTCGAAAAGCATATGGGGATGCAGGACCAAGGCATCACCAACTACAAAAAGGCCCTCGAGATCGATCCCCTGCATTTGCCGGCGCTAGAAGCGCTGGAGCGGATCTACGATCAGCAGTCCAACCACGCGGAGCTTGTTGCCATCTTGACCAGCAAGGTCAAGGCGCTGGAAGACCCCGACGACATCGCTCGGCACAAGTTGCGCATGGGCGGTCTGTACGAAACGGCCCTGGGTGACTTCGAACGCGGCGGCACCGTCTATCGGGAAGTGCTCGAGCTAGATGGCTCGAACATCTTTGCGCTCCGCGGCCTCGAACGCATCTACGCGGCGATTCAAGACTGGCCGGATCTGGTCGACGTCTTCGAGCGTCAGCTCGACGTCGTGGAGACCGAGCGTGAGCGCGTGGACGTCTTGCTCAAGCTGGCGAACATCCAAGAAGAGCAGTTCCTCAAGGCGGATTTGGCGGCACAACGCTTGGAGCAGGCGCTGGAGATCGATCCCGGTTCGGAACCGGCCTACGTGGCTCTCGAACGCTGCTATCGACGACTGAAGCAGTGGCTCGACCTGATCAACACCTACGAGCGCCACATCAGCGAAGCAGCGGACAACGCGACGAAGGTGGAGCTGTATGGCTACATCGCTCAGGTGTTCGCTGACGAAGTGGGCGACGTGGATCGCGCCATCGACGCGTATCAGAACATCGTCGACCTAGATGAGAACAACATCCCGGCACTCGAAGCGCTGAGCAAACTCTACGAGAAGCAGGACAACCCCGCGCGCGCCATCGAGTCGATGACGCGGGTGGCCGACCTGACCACGGACGGCACCCAGCGCGTCGAGATGTACTATCGCATCGGTCGGTCCCTGGAGGACAAGCTGGGGGATCGTGGCCAGGCCCAAGAGCGCTTCGAGATGGCGTTGGATCTCGATCCGACGCATCTGCCGACCCTGGCGTCGCTGCGCACTATTGCCATCGACGAAGGTGATTGGGACCGAGCTGCGCGCTATCTCGAACAAGAGCAGATGAACACCCAGGCGCCCCGGGCCCGGGCAAAGCTCCTCGTGGAGCTGGGGCGTTTGCGGGACGAGATGCTCTCTGAGCACGAGCAAGCGGTGCTTGCCTACGAGCTCGCCATGCAGTGCGACGAAGACTGCGAAGAGGCGGCGCTGCCCTTGGTGGAAGAGTATTTGCGTACGGAGCGCTGGCCGGAGGCGGAGCCGCTTGCCGAAATGCTCGTGCGCAAGAGCAAGAACAAAGAGCGGCAAGAGCAGCACATGCTCAACAAGTTGCTCGGCAAAGTGCACGCCTCCCTGGGCAACGACGACAAGGCCCTCAAAGCCTACCAGGTGGCGAACCAGCTCGACTTGACGGACCAGGAGACCATCCGCGGCATCGCCGACGTGGCGTTCAAGTTGCAGGATTGGCCCAGCGCACTCACGAACTACCAGAAGGTGCTCACGGCCCTTGGGGAAGACGACGTCGACGAGCGTACGGACGTCTACTACCGCCTCGGTTGTATCAAGCGGGAGCAAGGCCAAGCCAAGCAGGCCATCAACAACTTCGAAAAGGCGCTGGCCCTCAATACGGAGCACCGCCCGACGCTCGAAGCGCTGATTGGGATCTACGAGCAAGGCAACGACTTCAAGCAAGTCGCCGCCTACAAGCGGCAGATCTTGGATGCCATCCTAGATGGCGAGGAGCGCTTCGGTCTGCTCAACGAGATTGGCGACATCTGGGCGGATAAGGAAAAGAACCCCCAGAAGGCCATCGAAGCTTTGGAAGAAGCCCGGGACCTGAAGCCTCAGGACCACGTGCTGCTGCACAAGCTGCTCCAGCTCTATCAGACCGCCAAAGAGTGGCACAAGCTGGTGGACACACTGCAGGCCATCGCGGACATCGAAGAAAAGCCCGAGAACCGCGCGCGATATTTCAACACCATGGGCCAGATCTACCGCGACGCATTGGAAGATGTGGACCGCGCCGTAGAGCTCTTCAACGAGGCATTGGATCTAGATCCGACGTTCCTCCAGGCTTTCGAGCGCATCAACAAGGTGCTCACAAAGCAGAAGAACTGGAAGCAGCTCGAGCGTTCCTACCGCAAGATGCTTCATCGCATCGCCGGCAAGGGCAACAGCGATCTGGAGCATACGTTGTGGCACCAGCTCGGCTTGATCTATCGCGACCGACTCGAAGAGACGGAGCAGGCCATCGAAGCGTTCAAGATGGCGGCGGCGACCAAGCCCGGCGAGACTATCGAGCATCAAATCCTCGGCGAGCTCTACGAGTCTCTAGAGCGCTTCGACGAAGCGATTTCCTCGCAGCGCATCTTGCTAGAGAGCGATCCGCTTCGGCTCGAGCCCTATCGTTCGCTGTACCGGCTGCATCTGCAGAAGCACGCCTACGACGAAGCCTGGTGCTTTGCCGCGGCTATGGCTTTCTTGAAGAAGGCCGACGCCGACGAGCAGCAGTTCTTCGAGGACTATCGCGCCCAGGGCATGCTGCAGGTGAAGGGGCGTCTCACGAATGAGATGTGGCTGAAGCATCTGTTCCATGCGGATCAGAACCTCTATGTATCGAAGATCATGGAGTTTATTGCGCCGGCGGCGTTGCAAGCGAAGATCAGTCAGCTCAAGGCGCAGAACAAGTTGCCGGTGCTCGACGCCCGCTTCAAACAAGATCCGGCCACGTCCACGGTGACCTTTGCCAAGACCTTTGGCTGGGCAGCGCAGGTGCTTGGCATTCCTTCGCCGGATCTGTACGTGCGCAACGACGTGCCGGGTTCCATCGTGCCGGTGCCTTCCATGCCCATGGCATCGGTGGCCGGGCAAACGGTGCTCACCGGGTTCCAACCCCAGGAGCTGACGTTCATCTGCGGCAAGCACCTGGCCCACTACCGCGGCGAGCACTACATCCGCACCTTGTTCCCGACTCAGGCAGAGCTGACCATCATGCTCTTTGCAGGTGTGATGCTGGCGTCGCCCAGCACGCCGCTGCCCGCGGATATCCAGAATCAGGTGCGCGCCACGGCCCAGGAGTTGGCGAAGTACATGCAACCCTTGCACCTCGAAGGACTGCGCCAGGTCGTCAAGCGCTTCATCGAAGAGGGCGCGAAGGCGAACATCAAGCGCTGGAACCAGGCCGTCGAAGTCACCGCGTGCCGCGCGGGCTTGTTGGTCTGCGGGGACTTGGAGATCGCCAAGAAGGTCATCGGCAGCGAACCGCAGTTGCCCGGGGACTCGAGCCCCGCCGACAAGATGAAAGAGCTGCTGGTCTTCAGCGTCAGCGAGCAGTACTCCCAGCTGCGCAAGGCCCTCGGCATCGCCGTCGGCTAGGGTGCCGCTCTCGGTCGGCGGGCGGCGCCCGCCAGCCGCAGAATTCGGAGCGTCCGCGCGGTGCGGGGCGCCTTTTGCAGGCCGCTTTGCGCGGAGCTGAGGGCGTCCAGCGCGGCGGGGGCGCGCCTTTGCCAGGCAAGGCGCGAGGAGCTCGGTTGATGGGAGGCGGGGTCGGCTGTGCGGCGTGGGGCTACTTGCCGGGTAGGTCGAAGACCACCCGTACGCCGCTGGCGAACTGCCAATGGTTGGCCGAGGTGTCGACGCCCCCGGGGGACTTGTCTGTGTAGCGGCCCAGATCGAGCTCGACGAAGGGACCGAAGGCGAGCTTGTCGAAGGCGTACCAGTCGCCGCCGACCTGCAGGCGCAGCCACTCGATGCCGGCGTAGTCGACCTTGCCGGCAGGGCTATCGATGCTGGTCAGGCGATAGCCGATGCCGGCAGCCATCCAAGGATCGAAGCGCACCCCTTGCACTAAGTGGTAGCGAATGAAGCCGCCGAATGCGTAGCTCGTCGTGGTGCAATCTGGGCAGTTGTCCCCTTCGCCCAAGAACGCACCCTGTCCGAAAACGCCGAGGGCAACGCTGCGGCTCACACCGTAGGCGAGATCGAGAGACACGCCGGGGCCGCTGCCCATGGCGTCGCCTTGGGACTGGCCTGATTCCAGATTGGCAAAAGGGATCACCCAGCTGGCGCCGAGCCCGACGTTCAGATGTCCCGCGACCGTGTCCAAGGCCGGTGGCACCAGCGGCGGCTCGGGAGTTTCGTCGTCGTCGTCCCCGGGCAGCGGTGGCCCCGGAGGTGCGTCGGTTGCAGGCGCGCCCTCTGGGTCCGACGTCTCCGGCGCGTCGCCACTGTTGGGGGCCTCCGCGTCCGCGGCGGATGCGGTTAGAGCAGACGTCACCAGCGCAGCGACGGAAAGCGATGTCATCCAGCGAAGCCAAGCCATCCGCGCCTGCTTAGCACGTGGTGGCGGCCTTTGGACACTCTTTCAGCCCCACACGCAACCGGCGCCAAGTGGGGCCGATGGGGCAGCTATGCACGGCGGATTCGATAGTGACGCGTTGGAAACTGGGCTGGAAGAAACCGAGGAACTCACGCTGCCCGTGTTTTCTGGACTCTTCAGCATAGAGGCTGGCGGGCGTCGTGAAACCGTTGCCTGCGAGCTCCCCGTGGGCAAGCCGCTGACCATCGGCAGTGGCCGGGACGCGGACTTGCGCCTGCGTGAACGCGGCGTCAGCGCGTTGCATTGCAGTCTGCAGCTCTGCGACGGCGTCGTGCAGTTGCGGGACTTGGATTCCAAAAATGGCGTGTACGTTGGTGGCGCGCGTGTCGGTGGTGCGATCTTCACGGGCGCCGGGGGCACCTTCGTGCTTGGGGGGGTCAGTGTGTCGGTCTACCCCAGTGGTTCCGAGACGGAGTGCAGCGCGAAGTTCGTGCCGGGGTTGGTGGGCCGCTCGGCGTCGATGCGTCGGGTTGCAGAGCTGGTGCATCGCTACGCGCGGTTGAAGAAGCCGGTGTTGATTCAAGGGGAGTCGGGTACGGGCAAAGATGTGGTCGCCAGCGCGCTACACTCCCTGGGCAAACGCCGCGGGGACTACGTCGCCATGAACGTCGGCGCGATTTCGGAGTCCCTGGCAGATGCGGAGCTCTTCGGTCACAAACGCGGGGCGTTCACTGGGGCGGTGGAGAGTCGCGAAGGGGCCTTCGAACAGGCGCATCGTGGCACGCTGTTTCTAGATGAGGTCGCTGAGCTCCCGCCGGGCATGCAGGTCAAGTTGCTCCGGGTCGTGGAAGACGGGGTCGTGCGCCCCGTCGGAGGCAAGAGCATTGAAGTCGATGCGCGCATCGTATCGGCGTCTTGGGCGCCGTTGCGCGGGCGGGTGGCCAGCGGGCAGTTTCGGGGGGATCTCTACCACCGGCTGTCCACGCTGGTCATCGAGCTGCCCCCGCTTCGTCGTCGCAAGTCGGATATCCCGGAGCTCGCGCGCACGCTCCTCGGGCGCTTCGAGCCGGAGCTTGGCAATCGGCGCCTGAGCAGCGCCGCCTTGGGGAGATTGGTGGCGCACGACTGGCCCGGCAACGTGCGCGAACTCTCGAGCGTGCTCTACCGAGCCGCGGTGGCGGCAGACAAGACGCTCATCGACGAGCTGGCCCTCGAAGAGTCCCTGCCGTCACTGAGCGCTGCGGGGCCAAAGCCGTTGCGTGGCGACCAGGCGGCGGCCTTGTTGGAGCGCTGCGCTGGCAACGTGTCCAAAGCGGCGCGTGCCGCCCGCGTGCCGCGGAGCACCTTTCGCTCCTGGCTGGCCCAATCAACGGCGAGCCGTGGCGGCGAGAGCGAGACGGAAGCCGAGACTACAGCTGACCCATGAAGCCGATGCCGCCGAAACTGGGCGCGACCATGGGCACGACGGCCATGCGTCGCGCTGGTTTTGCGGTCTCGGCGGGCTTCTTCTTCTTTGAGTCCACGAAGTAGTAGACGACGGTGCCCGCTGCGGCCACGCCTGCGACAACGAAGCTGACGGTCGACAGGGTCTTCTGACTGTCGCCGCTGTCGACGCGATCTTGGAACTTCTGACAGGCCTGGGCGTAGCGCGCGACAGGCGGCGGTCCGCAGGGGCCTGAAATGCCCTGGGTCTGGGCGTCCGAAACGATTTGGCTGCGCAAGCTGTCTGCCGAGTCGTAGTTCGAGCTGGATGACACAGCGAAGGCCACGCCGCCGGTTAGCCCCAGCACGGTGACGCCGCCGCCGCCCCACGCCACTGGATTTTTGGCTGCCCAGGAGAAGAAGGGCTCGCGCTCGTCGCCGCTGTCGAAGCCGATGCTGCCGGAGCCGCCGCCGTTGTCCGGGGGCGGTCCGACCGGTCCTGTTGGCCCGGGTCCGGCTGGGCCGGGTTGGGGACCGGCGACGGGTCCGACGGGAACCGGCGCCGCGCCTACTGCGCTGGGAGCCGAGAATGTCAGCGCAGCTGCTTCTTGTTGGCCGGCGGTCGCCGTCACGCTCAAGGTGGCGGTCTTGCCGTCCTTGCGCGCTTCCAGACTGTGGGTGCCTGGCGCGAGGTAGACGGGGCCCGGCAATGGCGAACGCGCCTCGAAGTTTCCGTCCACGTACACTTCCGCGCCTTCGACCTCCACGGACACGGTGTACTCCGCGACTTTCACTTTCGCGGCAGCGAGGCCCTTTTCGGCTTCGCCTTTTTCCGTGGCGTTGCCTGCCCCTTCCCGCAAGTACTGGGAAAAGTGCTTGGCGGCGTCGGCTTCCTGATTCGCGCGCAGCTCACTCTGCGCCAGGTTGAGCAATACGGCGGGATGCTTTTTCAGCGCGTACGCCTGGAGGAAAGCGGCCCGGGCTTTTTCGTACTGCTTTTGGTCGTAGTACTTCACGCCTTCTTGAAAGCGTTCCCGCGCCATCTGGGTGGCAACGTCGTCTTGGGCGCTTGCTTCGGGTGCAATCAGGGTGGCGGCGGACATCGATAGAACGATGACCAACCCACGAGCCAACAGGCGGTTCGTTTTCTTCATGTTTTCCCCAACGAAGAATTTCAAAAAGGAGTTTCGCGAACAATGCTGCCGGACTTGGGTTTCGGTGCCGGGCGCGGTGCAGGCTTAGTAACGGGTTTGGGTGCTACGGGTTTCACGGCGGGCTTGGGCGCTGCGGCAACGGGTTTCGGGGCGGGCTCGGGGGCGGGCTCGGGCGTCGGCGCGGGAGTGGGCTCCGCAGTCGCGGTTTCCGTGGCTTCGGGAGTGGGGTCGGGCGTCGCGGTCGCCTCGGGCTTAGGCGCGGGAGTTGCGGCGGGCGGCGGCGTGGCCGTCACCGACTCCGTGCGAGACGCCGGCTGCTTGGCGTCTTCGCCGCCGCTGAGGGCACGGATCCCCACGCCGACCAGGATCAAGACGACGGCGCCGGCGATGATCGCGTAGACCAACGGGTTCGTCTTTCGGACCGGAGGCTCGTAGGGCTCGTCTAGCGCGACGGGAGCCGCAGGCTGGGCGCGGACGGCTGCCGCAGGCTTGGGCTTGGTCTCCGTCTTGGTCGGGGCTGCGGCCGCTGCGGTCGGCGCGGCCTCGGCGGCGACATCCGCCGGCTGTGCAGGGGGCGCGGCCGCGTCGGGTGCCGCGTCGGCTTTTGCCTCGGGCTTGGTTTCCGCGTCCGTATGGACGCCGGCTTCCTCTGGGGGCGCGGGCGCCGCCAGACCGATCATGGTCTTCTTTGCGTCGGGCTTGATGCTCTTCGCCGAGACCACTGGCTTCGCCGCGATCTTCTTACGTTTCTTGCCGTCCGGCTTGTCCTCCGCGGGCGGCGGGGAGCTCGGAAACGAAGTCGCGGGATCGGCCTTCGCCGCAGGCTCGGCTTTGGCCGCGGGGTCGGGCTCGGCTTTCGCCGCGGGCTCGGCTTTCGCCGCAGGCTCGGCTTTCGCCGCAGGCTCGGCTTTCGCCGCGGGCTCGGCTTTCGCCGGCTCGGCCGCGGGCTCGGCCGCCACGGCCGTTTCCTGGTCGTCCCCGGACTCCCAAAATGGCGTGAAACCCTCCGCCAAACGGTCGGCGTCTTCGTTGCTGAGCTTGGGATCGTCCGCCATGCCGATTTCTCGAACGAAAGGCTAGCACTGGCCCCGGCGCCTAGGCAACGTCACCGGGTGCGCCATCGGTGTGAAATTTCTACCGTATTCCGCCAGATGGGGCAGGGCTGGCACGGCATTGCCGGCCGGTTTGTCCTGAAACTCGCGGGCAGAAGGACGAGCTGCTAGCACCAACTCCACGGTGACGAAGCCCGAGAGAGCGCTGTGCCGGCGGTTTGTGCAGTTTTCTGCAGTGCTCCTGGCGCCGCTTCTGGCGCTGGGCTGCCCAGGTGCGCGCCCGAGCGCCGCGGTCGGTCAGGTCGCCGAAGCCGGCGACCCCTTCGCCATCTTGCCGAGTCGGGCGGAGGTGGTCGCAGCCGCGGACCGACTGGCGGTCGCCGGAGCCCGGGCCACCGGAGCGGAGCGCGCCAAGATGTCCATCGCGGCCGCACGCCTGCGCACTCGCATGTGGCGCCTGGAACGCCGCGAAGCGGACGCTCTCGAAGCGCTGGAACTCTACGCCGCCAGCGCGAAGGATCCGAGTCTGGGTTGCGATGCGAAATTGGAAGCAGCGCTGCTCCAGGGAGAAGTTCGCCGCGATCCAAACGAGACCTTCCGCGGCGTGTATACGGCGCAGTTAAATACAAAGAGCGATGCGTGTAAGCGCCGCGTCGCTGCCGTGCTGGAAACCTTGGCGGCGTTCCGCCCGCTGCCGACGGTGCTTTCGGAGCTGGAAAAAAAGGCAAGTGGCGTCGACGCCGAAGCACAGCCCGCGCCGGTCGCGCACGCCAGTCACGACCGCACCGGGCCGGTGGTGTCGCCGATCCTGCCCCAAGCCCCGCCCAGCGGACCTGTGCGGATCACGGGGATCGAACGCTATGGTTCGGAAGACGCCGCGCGGATCGTGGTTTCGATCACCCACCCGGTGGTGTTCCAGGTTGGGTTCATTCCGAAGGACGGCGACAAGAAGCCTCGCTTGTATGTCGACATTGCCGCTGCGCGTTACAAGGGCAAGGAAAGCTACCGCGTGGGGGGGCTGGTCGAGCAAGTGCGTCTCGGAAAACACAAGACGGGCACCCGGGTGGTGCTCGATCTGCAGCAGGCCGTGTATCGGAAGATCTTCTACCTGCCGGAGCCGTTTCGCTTGGTCTTGGACGTCTCGAAAGAAATGCCAAAGACCGCAGAAAATCCGGGACAAACTCGTTCCGTGCGCCGCGTGGTGCTCGACCCCGGGCACGGCGGACACGACCCCGGCGCAGTGGGCCCGGGAGGGTTGCGCGAAAAGGACGTGACCTTGGACGTTGCGCATCGCGCCGCTCCCTTGATCGCCCGAGAGCTTGGGATCTCGACCATGCTCACGCGCGACGCCGACGACTATGTGGCTTTGGATGAACGTGCCGCGCGCGCCAACGCGTTTCAGGCGGATCTGTTTCTTTCCATCCACTGCAACGCTAGCGAAGACGGTGTTGGCAAGGGCGTGATGACATTCGTTCTTGACGAATCCCGTGACCACCACGCGCTGAACGTTGCGGCGCGCGAAAATGCCGCTTCGGCTGCCGCGGCAGCGGAGTTGGCCACGGCCCTGTCGCAGGTTGTGGACCAGGGCGTGCGCAGTCGATCTTTGCATTTCGCCGAACTGCTGCAGCGATCCACCATGGCGTCCCTGGGGCAGGGCTACGGGGACATCACGGACCAGGGGGTGAAGCGCGCTGGTTTCTACGTGCTTGCCGGGGCCCGCATGCCAGCCGCGCTCTACGAGACGTCGTTCATCTCGCATCCCACGGAAGAGATGCGCCTAAACACGGGCGACTATCGTCAGAAGCTGGCGGATGCGATTGTCAACGCCGTGCGCGCCTACCGCGAAGGCAAGTGAGCCAGGTCGCCGCTGCTGGCTGCACTCATACGCGTCGGGGTAGAAACCGAGCGCCATGCAAGACGAAGCGTGTGGGGGCGGCGGGATCCGACGGCGGCGGGCTTTCTTCGGGGAATAGTGGGTCGCCGGGCAGTGCCAGCACCATCTGGTCGCCGTCCATGGCGAAGTGGGGGCAGAGGGGCGACAAGGGCGCGCTGGCGGCGCGCTCCAAGGCCTGGCTCACGCTTCTGGCCTCGGCCAGCTGGGTCAGGGTGTGGGAGGTCGGGGGCGCCAGAAAGAGCTCCTCGTTCTCCCAGCGCTCCAGTACCTCCGTGGGCGTGGCCCAGAAGCTGGAGGTTGTCTCGTGCGTGTCGTGTAGGCCTTCCTGAGCTTCCTCGAAGGGCAGCAAATAGAAGCGTGTGTCGTAGCGGCGTTTTTCCGCCTTTGGCGTGATCCACCGGCTCAGGGCATGGAGGCGAGAGGTGTCCAGCAAGAGCTCCGCTTCGGTGAGCAGCGAGTGGAACGCGCGCTCCTCTCCTTCCGCGCCCAGCTCCGTCAAGCGCTGGCGGTATTGCTTCACCACCGCGTCGCCAAGACGCTCGCGGGCGTGGGCCAGCAGTGTGGCTTCCTCGAACAGTTCTCGCAGGGCGGCGATGGCGAAGGGCAGGGGCTCCGGCGCAACGTGGTCGGCGCGGTGGGCCAGGCCGTTGGTGACGGCGCTCCAATCCAGGGCGCGGTCTTCGGTCGCGACTTTGCCCCCGGGGAAGACCACGGCGCCCCCTAGAAAGCCGGACTTGCCATGACGCTTGACGCAGAACACCTCCACCCGGCCGCCGCGCTCCCGCAGCACGACGACGGTCGCAGCGTCCTTGGGCACGACGGGATCACGCGCGGCATCCAGGTCCAGCATGGGGCAGGGAGCATAGCCCGATGCGCGCCAGGGGAAGCGTGCCACCGGGAGGAGGTGCGGAAAATCCGCACATTTTTGTCGTCTGTCGCGGCTCCGTCGTGGCGTCGATCAAGCGTTGACGGCAGGCGATTTCGCCCCTAGCTTACCCCGCTCCGCGCGACCGCTGCCGGAGTCAATTGAGCAATGACGAAGACACAGTTGAAGAAGTTCAGGGACCTCCTCGAATCCAAGCGCCGGGAAATCGTGCGCCGTGCGCAGCAGACTCTCGACGAGGACATGACCTTGGATGCCAACGATTTGCCGGACGAAATGGATCTGGCGTCGAGTGAGTATCTCCAGTCGTTCACCTTTCGCCTGCGCGGTCGCGAGAAAGTGTTTCTCGACAAGATCCAGAAGGCGCTGGAGAAGATCGACGACGGCAGTTTTGGCGTCTGCGACGACTGCAGCGAGAAGATCTCCGTGAAGCGGCTCGAGGCCCGTCCCGAAACGACCCTTTGCATTCGCTGCAAAGAGGACCAAGAGCGCGTCGAAAAAGACTTCAGCTGACGCCAGCGGCGTCGGATCTCGCTTGTGTCTCAGCCGCGACGCTTGCGCTTGGTGCTGGCGCTAGCGCCAGGCGAGGTCGCATCCAGTACTCGTTTCAGGTGGCGCCCGGTGTGACTGGCTTTGACTTTGGCCACGTCTTCAGGGGTGCCTTGGGCGATGATTTCGCCGCCACCGTGTCCGCCCTCGGGCCCCAAGTCCACGACCCAGTCGGCGCAGGCGACGAGATCGAGGTTGTGCTCGATGACCACAATGGTGTTGCCAGCGTCACGCAGGCCATAGAGGGCAAGCGTGAGCAGTTCGATGTCTTGAAAATGCAGCCCCGTGGTGGGCTCGTCCAAGACGTAGAGAGTGCTGCCCGTTGCTTTGCGGGCCAGCTCGGTGGCTAATTTCACCCGCTGCGCCTCGCCGCCGCTGAGGGTCGTGGCGGGTTGTCCGAGCTGGAGGTAACCCAGGCCGACCTGGCGAAGGGCGTCCAGGCGTTGCGCGATCTTGGGGATGGCGTCGAGCAGCTCCGAGGCTTCGTCCACGGTCCGGTCCAGGGCGTCGGCGATGGTGAGGCCGCGATAGCGGATCTCTAAAGTTTCGCGGTTGTATCGTCGCCCGTTGCAGGCTTCGCAGCCAACGTACACGTCGGGCAAGAAGTGCATTTCCACCCGCAGCACGCCGTCGCCCTGGCAGGCTTCACAGCGGCCGCCCTTGACGTTGAAGGAAAAACGTCCGGCGCGATAGCCCCGCGCCCGAGCTTCGGGCAGGGTCGCGTAGAGTTCCCGCAGATGGGTGAAAATGCCGGTGTACGTCGCGGGGTTGGAACGGGGAGTGCGCCCGATGGGGGCCTGGTCGATACTGATCACCTTATCGATGTGGTCGAGGCCGTCGATGCGGTCGCAGGGGCCGACCCAACCCGTCGAACCGTAGAGCTCTGCGCGGGTGGCGCTCAGCAGCGTGTCCACCACCAGGCTGCTCTTGCCCGAACCGCTGACGCCGGTGACGGCAGTGATCAGGCCGATGGGCAAATCCAGGGTGACGTTCTTGAGGTTGTGCGCCCGGGCACCCGCTACGCGCAGCTTCTTTTTGCTGGGTTTGGTGCGCTTGGGGGGAACCGGCAATGACTTCTGCCCCGAAAGGTACGGGCCCGTCACGCTGTTTGGGTTCGCGATCAGGGTCTTGGGCGCGCCTTGGGCGACGATTTCGCCGCCGTGGCGCCCCGCCGCCGGCCCCATGTCGACGACCCAATCTGCCGCAAGGATGGCGTCGCGGTCGTGTTCCACGACGATGACGCTATTGCCCTTGTCGACCAGGCTGCGCACGGCGCCCAGGAGCCGTGCATTGTCACGAGCGTGCAGGCCGACGCTCGGTTCGTCGAGGACGTACAGCACCCCCACGAGGGACGCGCCAATCTGGGTGGCCAAGCGAATGCGCTGGCCCTCGCCGCCGGACAGGGTCTGTGCAGGCCGGTCGATGGACAAATAGTCCAGGCCGACGTCCACGAGGAATCTCAGTCGCTCCGCGACGGCGCGGATCAGCGGTTCGGCGATCGCTTGATGTTTGGCTGACAACTCTCCGCTCTGTGAAAGCGAGAGCAGCGTGCCGCGCAGTTCGGCAAGGGGCAGCGCGCCAAGGGACGCCACGTGGTGCTCGCCGATGCGCACGAACAACGCCTCTGGCCGCACCCGGACTCCGTCGCAACTATCGCAGGTCTGCGACACCACGAAGCGTCCGAGATCTTCTGGGCCGATGGCGCCGTCGTCCGGCTCATCGTCCCCCGCCTCCAGTGGGTCGCCGGTTTCGAGCAGCGCCGTCAAACGCGGAACGATGCCCAGGTAGGGCTCAGGCCCCTTCTTCTTACGCTTCTTGGGCGGCTCGCCGTGAAGGATCGCTTCGCGGAGCGCCGCGGGCAGCTCCGCAAAGGGCACGTCGGGGTCCGCTCCGAGGCACTCGACCACGCGCGCGACCTCGCTGGCAGTGGCGACGGAGCCGCGACGGCCAAAGGCGGCGACGGCGCCTTCCCGCAGCGTGCGCGAAGGGTCGGGGACGACGCGCTTGGGGTCGATGGTGTCGCGCCGCCCCAGGCCGTCGCAAGCGGGGCAGGCCCCGTGCGGACTGTTGAAGGAAAAGAACCGCGGTTCCAGAGCCGGCAGCTGCACGCCATGCTCCCAGCAGACCAGGCGCTCGCTCATCACCACCGGCGGGGAGTCGTCTGCGGCGTCCACCAGCAGGGTGCCCTGGCCGAGGGAAAGCGCGAGCTCGATGGAGTCCGTGAGTCTGCCCTTGATGTTGTCTTTGACGACGATGCGGTCAACGACCACCTCGAGGTCGTGTTCCTGTTTTGGGTCGGAGCGGATCTCGTCACCAAGGTCGATCGCCTCGCCGTCGAGCCGCGCGCGCACATAACCCTCGCGCCGCAAGCGATCGACTTCGTCGCGCACGTCGCCCTTGTGGCGGCGCAACACCGGCGCAAGCAAGATCGCCCGCGCGCCAGCGCCACGCTCAAGAATCGAGTCGACCATTTCTTGGACGGTGTAGGCGCGGAGAGCCTCGCCATCGACGGGGCAATGGGGTGTGCCGATGCGGGCGAATAGGAGACGCAGATAGTCGGCGATCTCCGTTACCGTGCCCACGGTCGAACGAGGACTCTTACCCAGGGCCTTCTGCTCAATGGCGATGGCCGGACTGAGGCCTTCGATGCTCTCGACCCGGGGTTTGGGCAGCTGATCGAGAAACTGCCGCGCGTAGGCTGACAAGCTCTCGACGTAGCGGCGTTGGCCTTCGGCGTAGATCGTGTCAAAGGCGAGCGAAGATTTTCCCGATCCACTCGGGCCGGTGATCACGACCAGCCGCTGCCGAGGCAGATCGCAGCTCACGTTCTTCAAATTGTGCTGCGTTGCGCCGCGCACACAGAGCTGGTCCATGGCACGGCGCACGCTATCACGGTCCCCGAGGGCTGCGTCGAGACTCAAAATTTGGCCTGAACCCGGGCCCTGGGGCTATGCGGTAGGGAGTGATCCCCCCGGACTGGCTCCCCCTGCTGCCCCTGATGGTGGCGCTCGCCCCCAGCCCGGTGCCCGCGGCGGCCCAGGTCGCCCTGTCTAGTCTGGTGAGCGCACAGGTGGTCAGCACGCTGCCCGACGCCTGCCCGGAGGACATGGTCCTGGTGGACGGCAACCACTGCCCGGCGTTGGAGTACCAATGCGACCGATTTGTGGACGATTCGGCTCCCAGCTGCGCGGAGTACGCCCAAAAGCCCGAGTGCCGCTACAACGAGGTCAGCAAACGCGTGTGTATCGACCGCCACGAGTGGCCCAATAAGGTGGGCGAAAAGCCTGCGGTGTTCGTCAATTGGTACGAGGCCAAGCGAACCTGCGAGAGCGCCGGCAAACGCCTGTGCGCGCGTAGCGAGTGGACTCTGGCGTGCGAAGGACCGAAACGGGCACCCTACCCCTACGGTTGGGAGCGCCTGCCAAGTCCGTGCAACGTCGGCAGGCCCGTGGAGGAAGCCGATCCGAAGAAGCTGATCGATCCTCGCACCCGAGAAGCCGAGATCGCTCGCCTGTGGCAGGCGGACGTCATCGGATCCCATCCGAATTGCATCAGCCCCTTCGGTGCCCTTGATATGGTGGGCAACGTGGACGAGTGGACCGACAACACCGAAGAGGGCAATGACGTTACCTCCACCCTCAACGGTGGATACTGGGGACCGGTGCGCAATACCTGTCGGCTCACGACCAAGTCCCACGGTCCGGAGTTTCAGTTCTATCAAATCGGATTCCGTTGCTGCGCTGAGCCCCGGGACGGCGTCAGCACTCCGTTGCCGCCCGCACGGGCGGCCCGCCACGAACTCGAGGGCCGGGCGGGGCCGGACGGCTGGCCCGTCGCGGTGAGCGAGGATCGCGCGCCGGTGTCCACGCCTCGCGGGTAACGGATGCGACTGACCGCGTGCATCTTGGTGCTCGCGACGAGTTGCCGTGAGGCTCCGGCGCCGGCGACAAACGACGCGGCCCCCCTGGAGGATGCGGCGCCTGCCGTGGGTGCGGGGCAGCCGAGCAGCTCCGCGTCTGCGCTCTTGGACGCGGCGCCCGCAGCGACGGGGTGTCCCCCCGGCATGCTGCTCATCGCCGGCAAGTATTGTCCCTATGTGGGGCATCGCTGCGTCGACTGGATCGACGAAAAGCGGGATCGCTGCCGGCGTTACTCCGCCCCGCCCATTTGCGAAGGCCGCATTGTCGATCTGAGCTTTTGCATGGATCGCTACGAGTACCCCAATCAAAAGGGCGTCTTGCCCGCCGTCATGGTCAGCTACATTGAGGCACAGGCGGTCTGCCATGAGGAGGACAAACGCTTGTGCAGCGAAGACGAATGGACCTTCGCCTGCGAAGGAGAAGAGAGATTGCCCTATCCCTACGGGTACGAGCGCAGCGCCGAAGCTTGCAACATCGATCGCGCACACGTGCTGCCGGACTTTGATGCGTTCAGTAGGCCGACGTTGATCAGCGCTGAAGTCGAGCGCTTGGACAAGCGCGTGCGAAGTGGATCGATGCCCGGCTGCAAGAGCCCCTTCGGCGTCTTCGACATGACAGGCAACGTCGATGAATGGACCGTCAACCCGCTGCCGAACCGCGAAGCCGGCGTCGACGTTTCCAGTTTGAAGGGTGGGTACTTTGGACCGATCCGCGCCCGCTGCCGGCCCGTCACGCGCTCCCACAACCGATGGTTTCGCTTCTACCAGGTCGGATTCCGTTGCTGTCGCGATCGCGCGCAGCCACAGTAGTGCGTCCCCAGCCCCAGGCGCGGCCCGCGCGAAACCCGACAAAACGCCTGGCACGAGGCGCACGCCGAGGGGCTGTTGCTCCGGTGCCGCTATTCGACTAGGTTTCCGGGCGTGGAGATTGCATGGTCCAGCGGAGGGGCATCGGTTCACCGCTGGCAGCGCCCTGTCTACTCTAGGCGTCTCGCCCGAAACGCGCGTTTCGTTCGGGCCCATAGCTCAATCGGTCAGAGCCCCCGGCTCATAACCGGGCTGTTCCTGGTTCGAACCCAGGTGGGCCCACCTTTGTCTGGTCTTATTGGAGTGCGGGAGCACTCAAGGAGCCTTAGATCATCGTGACTCTTCAAGGGCAAATTGACACGTTGGAGCGCCTCGCGGCACTTGATGCGGAGCTGGCGTCCCTAGCCGAAGAACTAGCCGTAGAGCGGGACTCTTTCGACGGAAAGAAGTCCCAGCTGGCCGAATTGGAAGCCAGCCTGAGCGCCACGGCCGAGAGCGTGCAGGAAATGGAAAAGACTCGCGGCGATTTGATCCAAGAGGTGCGCCAAATGAGCCTCCAGATCGATCGCTCCCGCGAGAAGATGTCTCGGGTGCGGACCGAGCGCGAGGCCAACGCGGCTCAGCGCGAACTGGAAGAGCTCCGCAAGCTATTCCGGGACCGCGAGATTGAAATCGAGAAGCTCGCCGGGTTCATCGAGCAAGCCAAGACCGAAGCAGAGACCACCACGGCGAAACGCGACGAGCTATTGCAGGAGGTGGGTGCCAGTGAAGGCGATGTGACCTCTCACCTTGGTGAAGTGCAGAGCCGAATGAACGACAAACAGAAGAACCGCCAGGGCCTGACAGAAAAGCTGCCCGCGACGTTGTTCCGCCGCTACGAAATGATTCGCAAGCGCCTGGGCACGGCGATCTGCTCCACCACGGATGGCACTTGCAGCGAGTGTCACATGTTGCTGCCGCCGATGATGTACCAGACCCTGATGCGAGGTCAGGAGTTCGGTCAGTGTCCGAGCTGTGTACGCATCCTGTATTTTCGCCCGGACGCGCCCGCCGAGACCGTTGAGACTCAGGACACCCCAAGCGGACCATGAAGTGGTGCGGTTGAGGGGCTGAGGGGACCATGAAAGCGTGCTCTGCCTGTGGGCGTTTGTATCCGGACGATTCGGGGTTTTGCCCCGTCGACGGACAGGCGCTCGTCAGCGCGACCCAGGCACCCGTCGCAAGCAGCGACGATGACGCACGCATCGGACAAATCATGTGCACCCGCTACCAGGTGCGCCGGGTGGTGGCAGATGGCGGCATGGGCCGGGTCTACGAGGCCCTCGACATGGTCGATCGCGGCAACGTCGCCCTCAAAATCCTGCACCCGGATGTGGCTCAAGATGAAGTCAGCGTCGAGAGGTTCCGTCGGGAGTTCGAAGTCAGCAAGTTGCTGCCCCACGACCATATCGTCGACGTTCGAGATTTTCAGCCGACTCACGATGGCAGTTTCGCCCTGGCCATGGAGTTTCTCTATGGGGAGGAGCTGCGCAATACCCTCAAGCGGGAGCTCGTCATCCCAGCGGCGCGCGTGGTGCGCATGCTCAGCCAGATCGCCCTGGCCTTAGACGAAGCTCACCAGCGCAAGCTGGTGCATCGGGATCTGAAGCCCGACAACATCTTCCTGTGCCAGACCCGGGAAGGCGACATCGTCAAGATCCTCGACTTCGGTTCCGTTAAGGACAAGGGCGAAAGCGCGAAGAAGCTGACGGTCATGGGCACCACCATCGGTTCGCCCTACTATATGGCGCCCGAGCAAGCGCAGGGACTCGACACTTTGGACCATCGCGCCGACGTATGGTCCTTGGCCGCCATTGCTTACGAATGTGTCACTGGCAAGGTTCCGTTTCAGGGCTCCAACGGCCCGTCGATCTTGCTGGAAATCTTGACCAAGGAGCCCGCCCCGCCGAGCAAAGTGGGGGGCGAGCAAAAGTATCCGATCCCGCCGACGCTGGATCGCGTCATGATCCATGCGTTCAAGAAGAACGCGTCCATGCGCATCGGCTCCGTGGGGGCCCTGGCCGACGCAGTCGGAAGCGCTTACGGCCTCAGCGGGAACCACTTCGAGTGGGCTAAGACCACGGAGGCGGAGCTGGGCGCGAGCATTGAAGCGCAGATGGCGAGCCTCATGCTCGCCGACGGGCGCCCCACCACGGCGGACGCCACGGCCGACGGCTTCTTCGGAGAATCGTCGTCTCTGGACGCGCCGGACCCCTTCGGAAGCACACAGCCTCCTCCGCAATTTGGGGGCGGCGGCATGGGCCAAGGCCAACCACCGATGCAGTACGGAGGTGTCCAGGACGACCTCGTGCCCATGGGCGTGCCGAAGAGCAACATGCTGCTGTTTCTAGCCATCGGCGCGGGTGCGTTCTTTTTCGTCATCGGCATCATCGTTGTCGTCTTGGTGTTCTGAGCCCCTTCCGATAGTTCGTGCTAAGAAGCGGGCGTCATGAAAGCCCCCACTACTGGCACTCTTGTCGCCCTCACACTCTTGTCAGCCTGCGTCTGGACGGGATGCAGCAAGGAGCGCCCTGCCGAACCCCAGGGCTCGCAGGCGGCGGCCGAACCCAAAGCAGCGGCGCCCGAAGCAAAGCCCCAAGCGCGGTACGACGAGGCGACGTTTGCCTTGGAACTGACGGCGGCGGGCACCTACAAGGCTGGCGAAGCCGGCGAGGTCACCGTCGTGCTGACTGCCAAAGAGCCGTTCAAGTGCAACGATAAGTATCCCTACAAGCTGAAGCTCGACGAAAACGAAGGCGTGAAGCTGGAGCGCGCCGTGCTGACGAAAGACGCGATTGCCCTGGAAAAGCAAAAAGCGGTCATGACCGTGCCGATCACGCCGAGTGCCCCGGGTGCCCGGCGGGTGTCCGGTGAATTCAGCTTCTCCGTATGCAGTGACGACAAATGCCTGATCGAAAAGCGTAAGCTGGCATTGGACGTTTCGGTGGAGTAATCGCCGCGGCGGCGGGTCCGCAAGCGCCCTCGCGACAGCGCTCACGACGGCGCCGACGGCGTGGTACCCTGCCGTCATGGGTTCCGGAAAGATCCTAGACGAACTCTCGGCGATCGCTGAACGCGTCCAGCGGGAGTTTGAAGAGGAGCGGCGGCTGCTTTCGTTCTCCGAATACCTGGAGTTATTCGCTGGCGATCCCGTGCGCCACAGTCGCGATGCGGCTCGCTACATTCGCGACATGTTCGAGCACTACGGTCGGGTGGAAGTCGAACGCCCCTGGGGAACGGAGAATCGATTCCGACTCTTCGACCTGCCGTTCCTGTCCGAGGAGGACGCACAGCGCGACGCGCTGGTCGCCCACGAGCGCATCCAACTCGAGCTATTCCGGATCTTGAGCAACTTCGTGCGTGAGGGGCGACCCAACCGCGTCGTACTGCTGCACGGCCCGAACGGCTCTGCGAAGAGCACGGCGGCGGCGTGCATCATGCAGGCCCTGGAGCACTACTCGGCGCAAGAAGACGGCGCGTTGTACCGCTTTCATTGGGTCTTCCCGAATCAGACCAAACTCAAAGGGTCCATCGGTTTCACGGGCCGCCGCGGTGCGCACAAAGACGACGATGGCTACGCGCACCTGGCGGACAGCCAGATCGACGCGCGCCTCTTCATGGAAGTCCGGGATCACCCGCTGTTCTTGCTGCCCCAGCAGGAGCGCGGCGCACTGCTGGAGCGCATGTACGCATCGGCGGATGCTTCGGAACCTCCACCTGGGTGGATTCTGCGCGGCAACCTCTCGCTCAAGAGCCGGCAGGTATTCGAAGCGCTGCTGACCAGCTATGAAGGATCCCTTGAAGAAGTGCTGCGGCATGTGCAAGTCGAGCGCTACTTCATCTCTCGACGCTACCGCGTGGGGGCGGTCACGTTGGGGCCACAGCTTTCCGTAGACGCTGGAGAGCGTCAGGTGACGGCGGACCGCTCGCTTTCCGCGCTGCCGTCGTCGCTGCAAGCCATCACCATGTTCGAGGCCTTTGGCGAGCTAGTGGACGCGGCCGGCGGAATGATCGAGTTTTCCGACCTGCTCAAGCGCCCCCTGGACGCCTTCAAGTACTTGCAAATCACCGCAGAAACCGGGGAGGTGAGCCTGCGCTCGCAATCCGTGCAGGTGAACTGCGTGATGCTGGCGAGCGGCAACGAAGTGCATTTGTCTGCATTCCGCGAGCACCCAGAGTTCGAGAGTTTCCGCGGGCGCTTCGAGCTCGTGAAGATGCCCTACCTGCGGAACCACAACGACGAACGCCAGATCTACGATGCGCAGATCGCGCCGCAGATCCGCAAGCACGTGGCGCCCCATGCCACGGAGATTGCTGCGCAGTTTGCCGTGCTGACGCGGATGCGTCGGCCTGACCCGGACCGTTACGAAAAGCCCCTGCGCGACGTGGTGAGTGAAATCACCGCCATTGAAAAGATGGACCTCTACGCCACGGGGATGCCGCCCGCGCGCTTGGAGGATGACGCAGCGAAGTCGCTTCGAGCGAGCATTGCGCAGCTGTACAACGAAGCAGAGGCGTATCCGATCTACGAGGGTAGCATCGGCGCCAGCCCCCGCGAGATGCGCACGCTGCTCTTAGACGCCGCGCAAAACCCCCACTACCAGTGCCTGTCACCCTTTGCCGTCCTGGAGGCCTTGGACCGCTTGTGTGAGCGCAGCAGCGAGTACACCTGGCTCCAAGAAGACAAGGCGCCAGGCGGGTATCACGACCACAAGCAGTTCCGTCTGCAGCTTCGCGAGCGCTTGCTAGACAAGTTAGAGGAGGAGTTCCGCGCGGCCAGTGGCTTGGTCGAAGAGCGGCAGTACACGGAGCTCTTCGATCGCTACATCAACCACGTGAGTAACTGGGTGAAGTCCGAAAAGGTACGCAACCCTCTCACGGGACAGTACGAAGAAGCGGACGAGCGCATGATGCAAGAGGTGGAAGCCTTGCTCGGCGCCGTCGACGAGTCCGAGTCCCTACGCCACTCGCTCATGAACCGCGTTGCCGCCTGGGCCATCGATCACCCGGGTGAGCCCGTGGACAACGGTCATGTGTTTCGGGCACAGATCAAGCGGCTGAAGGAAGCGTTCTTTGCGGAGCGGCGGGTGGCAGTGGCCAAGCTGACTCGGGACATGGTGTCTGTTTTCAGGGAGGACGTGGCCGGGCTGGACGAAGCCCGCAAGGCGGCCGCCGAAGCGTCGATCGCCGAGCTGAAACGCGCGTTTCACTACGAGGATAGCTCCGCCGCGGACGCCGCCGTGGCGTTGACGCGCGAACGCTTCGCCGACCTCCCGAGCTGAGCACCCATGGCGCGCGACCTGTCGGCGCCGACGCTGTCGTTCTGGTCGTTGCTTGCCCTTGGCGTCAACGGCATCGTGGGCGTGGGGATCTTCTTCGCGCCCCGGGACGTGGCCCGGCTGGTGCCAGGTCCCGCCGGGCTTTGGGTTTACGCGCTCACCGCTTTATTGCTGTTGCCGATCGCCGCGGTGTACGCGGCCCTGGGCAGTCGCTTTGCAGAAGACGGCGGCCCGTTCGTCTGGGCCAAAGCGGCTTTTGGCAGCGGGGCGGGGTTTTTGGTGGGGTGGATCGCCTCGGTCAGCGCCGTGCTCAGCACCTCGGCGGTCGTTTCCGGGCTCGCGACTCACGCGGCGCCGCTTTTTGGCGTCACCGCTCCGTTGATGCGATCGGTCTTCGGCGCCGGCTTGGCCCTCGTGCTTGCCGTGGTGGCTGCGAGTGGGCTCCGCCCGAGCGCGTGGGTGTGGTCCGGGTTGACGCTGCTGAAGCTCGCGCCGCTCGTCGCGCTCGTGTTGGTTTTTCTCCTTAGCTCAGTCCCCGCAGCGGCTCCGGCACCCGACGCAGCGCTGGATCCGGCCAGTGCGCTGCCCCGCGCCATGTTGATTGTCGTCTTCGCTCTGCAAGGCTTCGAGATCGTCGTCGTGCCCGCAGGCAATTCTCCCGGGACCGGCCGCGCTGTGGCGGCAGCAACGTTGCTGTCGCTGGTTTTCGTGACAGCGTTGTATGTGGCGCTGCATGCGGCGTGTCTCGCGGTCCCGGCGCTGGGCGAGCAAGGCGCGCCGCTCGTGGCAGCGGCGGCGGCCCATGGCGGTGGCACGCTGCAGGCCGCCGTGGGGGTGGCGACGAATATCTCTGCGCTCGGCATTGCCTTCGGCATGTTTGCCATGACGCCGCGCTACTTGGCGGCCCTCGGGACGTCGCAGGGCCTCGGGGATTGGCTCGGGTGGCAGAGTCCGAAGCGCGTGCCGACCCGGGCGCTGTGGCTCACGACTGCGGTAGTGATGCTATTGGTATTGGGACCAGACCTGGAACAGCTATTCGTCCTTTCCAGCGTTGCGGTGGTGCTCCAATACACCGTCAGCGCGGCGGCACTGGTGCTCTTGGCGATGAAGCGTGTCCGCGGGCTCACGCGAGGGCACTTGTTGCTCGGTCCCTGCGCTCTTCTGCCCGTGGCGCTCGTTGCTTCCGCGGCGAGTCGCGTGGAGCTCTTGGCGACGGGCGGAGCGGTGGTTTTGGGCGCTGCAATTTGGCAGATCCGACGCCATTTCGCCTGAGGGCCCTCAGCGCACTGGCCCGGGCGCCGCTGCGGGTTATTCTGTTAGACAATGCCCGCGCGACGCATTGTCGACCCCGGCGCCTTCGGAACCTCCGTGGTGCTGCACGCGGCGATCGTGTCGTTGGGTGCGTGGCTGTTGGCGCAAAGCGCAGAAGAGCGTTCCGCACTGCCGCCGAAGCTCCAGACCGTGAGCGTGGACACGGTCCCGGCGGTGGGTATCGATTTGCCGAGAGTGTCGTCAGGGCAGCTGCCAGGCACGTCGGCGTCCGCTGAGCAGAAACAGCAGCCGGTCGCGCCGGGAGGTGGCGAGCGCGTGCCGCGCCCCGACGGACAGCAGGCCGGCCGAGGGGGAAGCGACACCGCGACGGCGGCTGCATTGAATCTGGCGGATCAGAACGACGGCCTGACGCTGGATCGCGATCCTTTCAATAGTCCGCGGCAGAGCCAGGTGCAGCGCATCAAGACAGCGCAAGAGCGGCGTAGCCTGGACGATCGCCGCGCCACGCCGAGCCCGATGCAGTTGGACTTTCTCGCGACGGGCGTCGGGTCTCTCGCGGAGCGCCGGGATCCCTCGCCCTTCAACCCTGGGGCGGGGCAGTGGGCCGGCACGCGAGCCGTGGCGCAAGGAGGACCCCGTGGCAATGCGGAGTTCCCTGCCGGTGGTCCCGAGCCTGAGGCTGGGGCGTCCCAAGAAGGTGAGACGGCTGCGCGCACGGCGGCTGGGCTGACCGGCGCGACGCGCGGGTCCGGCGTTTCGCGCCGAGCCGCGGTGGCGTTGGCTCGCCCGTGGGTCGTCCGTGCCCGCGCCGCGGTTCCGGCACCGACACGCGCGCGCGCTCAAGACACCGTAGACAGTCGGCAGGAAGTGGCAAGCGCGGTGCGCTCGCTGGTGCATGCGTCGTCCGCGGGTGCCAAGCACAACGGCGCGGGTCCTGGAGGCAGCGCCGGCCCCGGGTCGCCGGCCAGCGGCGCAGCGAGTGGCACGGGCGCGAAATCCACCGCGGCGGGCCATGGTCCCGGCAGCGCGCGGGATGGCAGCGCCGATCCGAATTTGATGGGCTACTTCCGCAACATCGAACGGCGCGTCGAACCCCACTGGCGCGACGCGTTTCCGGACTGGGCGGTGGCCCAGGGGCGCGGCGGATTGGCCGTCTTGAGCATCACGCTCTCCCCTGCCGGAAGTGTGCTTGCGGTTCGCGTGCAACGGGGCAGCGGCGTCGCCGAATTCGATCAAAACGTGATGCGCGCAGTGCGGCGGGCAGGGCCTTTTGGGCGCTTGCCGGCGGTCTACGCGGCGCGCCCCTTGACCCTACGCATGTCCTTCGATGCCGTGAATCCCGCGATCGGACGCGAGGGCGGCGGCCCCGGAGGCCGCCGTGCGCGAGCCCCTTGACCTAGCCCCCGCCGGCGTACATATTCGCGGCCCAAAAAGCCGAGGTAGCTCAGCTGGTTAGAGCACGCGCTTCATAAGCGTGGGGTCGTCGGTTCAAGTCCGACTCTCGGTACCCGGAATCATTAGAGTTTTCACCAGGCGCCAAATTCAATCGTGCAGCGGTGATACTCAGATTGGGCAACGCCGCGGCAGGTAACTCCCTCGCCTTGGCGGTGTTGTTCAGGTAGCGCTGGTGCGCCTTGGCGTCGCTAGCGCCCGAAAGCGTCATGGCTGACTGCATGTCCACGCCAGCGTCTGCCAGGGCCTGCTTGTACTGCCGGCGCCCGCTGTGAAAGTCCACGGGGAGGGTGAATTGGGTGGCCTCCAAAAGCGGCAGCTCTTCGGCGTCCGGCTCACGGCGTTTCACCCAGAGGCAACGGACGTCTGGGCGGCCATTGCTCCGCATAACGTTGACGGATTCCAGAGCTTCGATGCCCCAGGCTCGGGCCAGGTCGCGCCGTAGCGCCTTCGCGATGCTGCCGGCCTTACGTTGCCCGCCAGCTCTGTCGCCGCGTCGAACAGGGAACATGAGGCCTTCGGTTGGGCGCCCGGCCCGCTCCCACCAGTCCCGCAGAATCGGGCGCAGCATATCGGGAACGACAAGCTTTTGAGGGCTTGCGGTCTTTTCGCGCGGAGCCCAGCCGTAGCTGAACCTTCCATCGGTGGTCTCGAAGGCTTCCCACTGCAACGCGCGAATGTCGCCCCAGCGCAGTCCGCCGAACATGCGGACGATGCATGCCATGGTCTGGCGCTCCAAGACCGCGCTGCGCCGCTTCTCGATCGGGTGCTCCCACGCGAGGTAGACCGCCAGCTTGTGATCGGGAATCACTGCGCGCTCGCGCTTGTCCACTTTCGCGGTCTTTGGAATCTTCACCTTCTTGCAGACGTTTTCGGACAGCACGTCGAAGCGCCAAAGCTCGCCAAGGACTGCCGAGACGTCGTTGCGCAAGTGAATGCAGCTTTGTTTGCTGGCGCCTGCATCGGCCAGGGCGTTCAGAACGTCGCGGAGGTCGCCTGCTCTGACTTCGTCCACGCGCATGTGCCCAAGGGCAGGGAACACGTGCAGTCGAAGGCGGGCTAGCCTTGCGTCCTTCGACTTGATCCCACTCTCGCTGACGATGCGCCGCGCAGCTTGCTCGAACGTTTCGAGCTGAGTCGCCTCGGCCTCCAGCTCGGCCGCCGGTGCATTCATCTTGGCCAGCTTGCGCATCTTGATCCGCGCAACGGCCTTGTCTTTGGTGCCAAGGTCGAAGCTCTTCTGAACGGTCTCGCCGTCGACTTCGACGCGCATGCGAGCGCGCCAGCCGGACTTGCACCAGTAAAGCGAGCCAGTTCGTTCAGGGCCTGTCTTCGCCATCTTCTAATCCTTACGCTGAAACCAACGCCACGCCTGTTCCTGAAACTCTTCTGCGGTCATGTTTCGATCCTTTCCTTAGCGGGCGCCTCAGCGTGCCAAGCTGAGCGGTGCAGGCAGCGCGCCCCGGGTCTGTTACTCCACGCTGACGTCACCCCCGTTGAACGGCAGCACGGTCGCGCCCGCCTTGGTATCAGCGATCTCCGCGGCCGTGAGCGCTTGCAGGTCGGCGGCCAGTGATTCGAGGTACAAGCGCCGAATGTGAGGATTGCACGCGACAGCGGCAAGCAAGTCGCGCCGCGGCACGTCAGCCAATCCGCACGCGAGGCCCACGTCGACGTCGTCAGTCATTGGCCACCTCGCCCGCCTCCAGTAGTTCGGCGACGTCGGCAAGCGAGCACCATTCGATTCCGTCGTCGCAAAGCACACGGTTGAGTAACAGCACCGCGAGAGTGTGAAGGTCCGCGTTAGACATTCTCGGCCGCCTCTTCCCCGATGATGCGAAGGTCGGCGAGGGCCAGGAACAGGTGCTGCAGTTCGTCGCGCCCCTGCGTCGCCTCGGGTTCGGAAAGGTCCGAAGCGACGGCGTCGAAGTACTTGGTCAACGCCGTGTGGCCCTCGGCTGCAAGGCCGGCGATGAACTGCAGCGTTTGCTCGGGTGTGCGGTCTTTGCCGGATCCGGCGGGTTGTGCGATCTTTGGGTTGCTCATGGGAACATGTCTCCTTTGGGCCACGGTCCCGGCTGCTACAACAGCGCGGGGCCACTTCTGTTTAGGGTTTAGCGCTTCTTGCGTCGCGGCTTTGGCTTCACTTCAATGCCTTCGGTCTTGGCGTAGTGCCGGAGCGCGAAACGCATGGCGTCGCTCAGCCCGAAGAGTCCCGTTCGACTTTGGATTTCTTCAAGGATCGCGACGTCCTCCGCTGCCAGCCGGATTGATTGTTGCTTAGCGGTTGCCATCTAGAGACCCATTGTAACCCACTGGGTTGCATTCAGCAACCCCGCCGCGGCCGATTCCTGCGTAACCCTTTGGAACTTTTCCATCTTTCGCATGTCCTAAGTGCTTCGTAAGGAGACGAAAACGCATGACGTATACGCCCCAGGAAACGGTGGAAGTTCGCGCGGTCCTGCAGCGCTGCGGAGTGCTGGGACTCCCAGGAGTCCAGCAGGCCTTGCATGGTTGGGAAGGGCAGGTGCTGCGTCTGTACAGGCCGACCCCGCAAGCTGCCAGCAGCAGACTCGCCAACGCTCAGGCGAACCTGAATTCGGCCGTTGAAAGCGACCCCTGGCACCTCGCGATCGGCGGGACGGTGTTGGTTATGTCAGCCGACATCGCCCGCGCTGTGCGCGATGAACTGACCGCCAAGGGCGTCGAGTTTCGGACCTCACCATGACGGCGAGTTGGGCTGCGGCGCAGCGTTTCCACGCAACCGCGCCACCGTCCGACCATGCGCACGGTCCTCACCGTCGATCGCCTTGCGATCGATGAATGGCGCGTTGACCGCCAGCCAAGTCGCCAGCCGAGGTCGCGCTCAGTCCGGCACGACGATTATCTCATTGTCGGGAACGTTTAGCCGAGTGAAGAAACCGATCACCTGTGCGCCTAACCGCTGCGCGCCTTGGTCCGTGAGCGAAGCCATTCGTTCGAGGAGATCTACGGTCGTGCGGTCAATCGCATGCGATGCTCGCAGGTCAGCGTAGCAGTCACCGAGTCCGGGTAAGTCAGGCAGTGGGAGAAACGCCCTCCTCTTTTGTTCAAGAATTCTGCGGCGATCCTCGGGGCTCGAAACCGACGATAGCCGCGCAATTGGTGCGACCAAGACCAGCGCTTTACGGTGCATCTTGTCAAGTTCGCAACTGTGCGACAGGACGAGGATGTGTTGCACCTTGCCCCGAGCAAGCCAATGCGCCATGCCGTTGCTATCCTTGGCGTCTTCGGGATGTTCCTTCCAGGCTTGCTTGCCATCGCGTTTCAGCGGCACTCGAGGATGGTGGAGTCGACCACAGGGCGTCTCGCCCAGAACATCGCCCTGGGAAAGCCGCGCACGCAACTCGGGAAGCCACCACATCAGACTAGAGCGGGTCTACATCCACGTCCTCGTCGTCGTCCAACAATTCGAAGGATGCCATCCGGCCGAGAATCCGAGGCCAATAACCGTCGGGCACATCGTCGGCGGAGTGAGTATGGGTTGCCCGTTCGCGAAGCACCAGTGAGTCGGCACCCTCCGCCGACGTCGACACCCCAATGTCGACCCAACTCGCGCAAGTCAGGGCAAGTGCCAAGATCACTGGTGCGCCCCCGCGCGTCCGCGTGCGCTGTCCTCGGCGGTGTCGTGCGATCAGTAGACCGTCGGTGACCCACGCGGAAGGCGTGTATTCGGCGAATTCATCCATGCTGTCCCTCCACTGACATGATCTCCTGAATGCGAGCAAACAGTCCAGCAAGCAGCGTCGTTGGCAGGTCGATGCGAACCACCGGATCAACCGCCAGGTCACCGCCACCCGTGCCTGCCGCGTGAAGTGCGCGCGGAGATACATGGTAAAAATCGAGGCAGGCTTCCGCACCGGAGAAAGTGGCGGCGATAATGCTGGCCGCCAGCACGACGCTCTGTTCCGGCGATTTTTCTGGCGGGGTGTCCAGCCTAGCAGTGAAACCCGCCGCGTGAATCTTTGCTGGCAGTCCTCCACCGGACTCCAGAAATCGCCTTAGGTGATCCTGAAAAATTGCAACCGCCACGGCCGACTGGATTCCGGCGCCCACCAGATCAGATTGCGCGAAGATCAGACGGAGGGCGTCAGCGGTTTCTGCAACCCACACCCGATCGGCACAATACTTTCGCTCAGGCACTGGCGCGTCATGTAGACGCAACTCGGCCTGGACAGAACTCGTGCCGTCCACCTTAGATATGGTCCGGTTCAGCACGGGCACGTAGAACTCACCTGTCGGCCCGCGCTGGGTCGTGGCCGTGGCCGCGCTCGCGCGCCTGAGCTTTCGGGATGTGCTGGACAACTGGCGGAGTATAGTATCGAAGCCGTGGGGAGGCAGTCTGAACGAATTGTCGGTAACCTGCGACGCTCCTCCTGCCCCGGATTATCCTGAAAATCAAGGGAGCCCCCCAAAAAGCATCCAGACACCTTGGGCGGCGCTCGCAACCCCGCCCGCTCCATATCGTCGCGTGTAGGCGCCGCTCGCGGAAAGCAGCATCGTGAAGTCTCCCAACTCGCGATGCCGCCCCGACCTCCGGACTGTGAGGCCGCGCGGGGGCAAACTCCCGCGTCCGCGCTCTTGGAACCGCCGCAGCCGGGCGAGCCGTCCCGCAAGGACGAGGTCAGCTCAAGCCCGACGACAGCGGCGCAAGTCATTGGCCGAGCCTCTGCAACTCAGCGAGGATCGCCTTGCGGGCCTTGTAGCTCGCAGCGGTCCGCAGCTTCTTGCCAAGCTCGACGATCTGCGCTTGGTGCTCGCGCTTGAGCGCTTCGAACCGCGCCGGATCTTTGCGGGACAACGCTGCCCGCTGGGCGAACGTCATCGACGCATATTGCGTGCTGGCCGGCGCTGGCGCCGCGGCTCTGACGCTCGCCATGGCCCGAGGCGCTGACATGAGCCGACGCAACGAACCGAGATCACGCTCGCCAGCCGGTGGTAGCCGGTGATGCAGCAGGTGGTACTGTGCGAGCAGGTCGCGCCGCTCGCGTTCCGCTGGATTGACGTCGGCCACGTTAGACCCCCGTCCCGGCAACGCCGAAGCTGAAGGGCGGCCCGCCCCCGCCGCGGTAGCGACGCCCTGCCCATCGAACGCGCACGAAGTCATCGAACTCGCCAATCAACACCCGGCGTGGACCCCAGCTCCTCGCCATCGGGTCTGCGTTCAACACCTCGCGGCGGATCTCTGTCCAGGGACCGGCCGCGCTGGGCCCGGTCTCGAACGTGACTGCCAACTCGGGCTCGTGTCCCGCGTCGCTCGCGCTCACGTCGATCACTTGCACGAGGCGTGCGTGCGCCGTGACGTCGACGCCGGCGCCGGCGCCTTCGTCCGCTTGAATTCCTGCTGCCAAAAGCTCTACTGCTGCCATGGTGGCTCTACTCCTTTGCCTGCGGTGGTCGAGGGATCCGAGCAAGGGAGCGCTGCAGGCGCGCACGCTCCCATTCGTCGAGCCCAGCGGCGTCGAGCGAAGAGTCGCTCACGGCCAACAAGTGCTCCAAACTGGTGATGCCGGCGATGCGGAGACGGCGCGAAACCTCTGCCGTCTGCTCACAGAACACCTGACTCGCCGCGCGATCTGCGGGCGTGAGGGCTGCAAGCCGGTTGGGAAGAACGCGGCCCATGTCAGCTGCCTTTCAGCGCCTCGGGCAGTTCAAGGCTTTCGAGCGTGAGACGCAGCTCGAGTGTGCCGAGCCGCCCGTGGTCGTGAAACGCCAGCCGCGCACGAGGCCCGATCTGCTCGTTCAACCGGTACAGCAGTGCCGAAAGCTGGACACGCTCCAAGCTGATAGCCGCCCGGCTCCGCACCCGCGTGCGCTCGAACTCCGAAAGCGTACGAACCGCGGTCGCCAAGGCCTCGCCACTGGCTGCGATCGCCGTCGCGCTCTCACCGAACGCCTCAGCGATCCGTCGAGCCAAGGAATGCAGCTCGGCCTCTTCAGCAGCGCGCCGCTCTTGGTCCCGCGCGGCCTGCAGAGCCTGCACAGCCGTCGCCAGTTCGTCGCGCTTGGCCGTCGCGCGTGCAAGCTGCAGCGTGGTCCAGTCGGCATCGCCTCGTGCCGCATCGAACTCCGCGCGAGTGGTAGCGCTCTCGCGTTGCGTCTGAGCAGCTGCAAGCTGCTTTTCGAGCTTCGCGATCTCGGCGTCGGCAACGTCGAGCTCCGCTTGGGCGCGGTCGATCGACTGGCTTGCGCCGTTGGACCGGGTGGTACGTACTTCAATCGTTTCCGTGTGCATGCGTGTCTCCTCAAAACAACTCACCCCATCGGGGCGAAAACAGGTTGGCCAGCCAGCGGCAGCGGATCAGCGCGACGTAGGCCGCGGGCTCCGACTCGCTCAGGCTCCACATGGCCGCCGGGCACAGCGTGAGTGCGCGGCCTGCACGTGCGAGCGGAACGGCAACGTCGTTCATCGTCCGCCTCCGTCGTCTAGAAAACGGCGCAGGCGCTCTTCGGGCGGCAAGCTATAGTCTTTGCCGCGATTGCGGCTGCCCGCCTCGTAAACGCCATCCGGTCGGCCGTCGTGGCGTCCGCCGAAGATCTGTAGGACTGGCTGGTGCTCTGATGTCCTCGCAGCTGCCTCTGCACGCCAGAGGCTGTGCACCAGCGCGGACACCAAGTCGCCGTGCGCGCCCCGACGTCGCGGGCTCGTGATGCTGAACCCGCCGCCGGGCGTTGGGCGAGTTACCACTTCACGCAGCTGGCGAGCCAAAGCGACGAGCGACGCGGGAATGTGCAAACGCTGCCCGTGGATGATCTCTCGCGCTGCGATGAACAAGCGCGCCTTGCCGCGTTGGCCATCGGGAGTGGAGTAGACCGACAAGCCAGCATTGCGTGCGTGTTCCCGCACGGACTCGACGTAGAAGGAATCGGTGGCAAGCGCTCGCGCCCCGTGCCGCTTTGCAACCTTGGAAAAGTCGCCCATTACAACGGACGGCACCAAAGGCGCGCCACGCTCGGGCCTGCGCTCGAACAGTTCGGCGACCTCGAACACAACTTCATTGCGCCGCTGGCGGGTGATGACTCCGGCGAACGCATCCGAGCGGAACGCAGGGTCAACGCCGGCGCCTACGTAGCACCGCTGTTCTGGTGGCAACGGGTGCGGAATGTCGACCAAGCACGCGCTTACGGCTTGCGTGTCGAAGAACAAGCCAGCTCCGCCACTGAAAGCGATGCAGTCGAACTCACGCGCCGCGTTCTGTGGGTCGCGCTCTCGCTCTTCGGCGACGATGCGCTGAATGTGAGCGTCGCCCTCCCGCATCAATTCCGTGGGTGCGATGGCAGCGACGGCGCTTGCGGGTCGACCGCCCCGCTCGGGATGGTTCTTTCCGATCAACTCGTGAAGCACGCCAGACTCAAGCCAAGCCGTCGAAACGACCAGGAGCATGGCGCCAGGCACGCTGCAGCGAACAATGAGAGCGCGATACAGCTCGGAGTCGTTCACGCTGCCGGAGTCGCGGTCTCGGAAGAACGACGACTCATCCATGAGTGCAGCGACCAGTGTGCGGCCACGAAGGGCAGACCCGCCGCGCGTGGCGGGCAGTGCCTCGAGCTGAACACGGTAGCCGTCCGGTCGGCGGACGACGAACCCGTCGTTCGTTTGGCTCTCGACCAACGGCGCAATCTCAGGGCAGGCCTTGGCAGCGCCCAGCGCAAACCGTATGGCCTGTCGCGCAAGCCGAGTGTCCGGCGCCACGACAACGGCGAACGCCAACTCGCCCGCAGCCAAGCCATTCAGCGGGGCGACCAGCGCCCGGTAGAGCAGCCACAGTGAGCAAAGCCAGGTCCCGCCGACGCGCGCGCCCTTGAGCAGGGCCAGCACTGACCGGGCCTCGGAAGGGTGGCGGTCGACGTCGCCGAACAGCTGGCGGGCCACCGCGCGCTCGGCCTCGGGCAGGTCCGCCGGGTCGACGCCATCGAAGGCGACCTTGACCAAGACCATCTGGGGCAGCGTCAGCGTGGTGATGCCCAGCGTGGACAGCAGGAAGGCCAGAAACGTCACGGCGTCCCCCCGTCCATTGCGCCGCCTGGCTGGCCCGCTGTGGCGTCTTGCTTGGGCAGGGCGTCAGCGCCCGTCGCTGGCAGCTGCGGAGCGGTACGCGGGGGCGTGGGCGCCCGTAGCCATGACGGCGTGTATCCCGGGGAACGTGGGCGTGCTTCGGCGGTCTCGCGCTTCGCGGCACGGAACACCAGCACCGATTGCCGAACCTCCCGCGCCCATGCCTTGGCTTCGTCGCGCCAAGCCCGAGCTTCGTCGGGTGTGCACGCACCCTTCCCGCCTTCGGTGAGACATGCGGCAGCCATGAGTCGGGCCTTCGCGACGTCGCCAGCGAGGGCTACAAGCTCGACGTCGGGCCGATCGCCCAGACTGTCGACCAGCTCTTGAGCGTGCACCTGTGCCGCGTGTAGGTGTCCGCGCAGCCAAGGCGCCACGGCCTCGGGAGCAAGGCGCAACAGGGACTCAGCCTCAGCTCGGGCTATCGCTCGCGCCTGCCGTAGCCGTCCGCCGGGGTTACCGGGCACGAAGCGGCCCGTCTTGGGGTCCTGAACGGGCCCCGCCTGCGCCGCGAGCGAAGTCGTCGGCGAAGCCCTGCGTCGGTCGGTTCGAGGGCCCCGCGGACGGGGCTTGCCGTGGCTGCGTTCGACGCTCACGACGGCCTCCCGCAAGTGCGCGAAACCATTGGAACGGAAGTGCATCCCGCCGTTCGGCATGCATGATTCCCCTGCAAACCCGTGGAAAACGCGCCGATTCGAACGTGTGACTGCTTGCTGCCGCAGCTAGGTGGCGAAGGTTGCGAAGCGGCAGAAGAGCGGGCCAAACGTCGAGCCTCACGTGCGGCCCCACTTCTGAAGCGCGCTGTCCGATTCCGGGTTTGGGTGCCCGGTTGCTGCGGGCTCTCGGAACACCTGCAGGCATGACAGGCATGACAGGCATGATCCGGACTCATATTGCCTAAAGTGTCACTGACAGTTTGCGCGCGAAGGGTTGGAAACATGGGTGTCATGGGTGTCATCGCTGCACCTCCACGACACTCCAGAGCGACGCGCCGCGCTTCTGCCCTTCGCTTTTGAGCCTCTTGCCTCCGACGACTCTTCCGCGAAAACCGCGCAATACGTAGCCGAGACGGACGTAGTTCGGCGCTTTGCCGGCCAGTGTCGGCACCAGTAGTCCAATGGCCTCGCGTAGGTCGTCGTAGCTGTCGGGCAGAGCCTCACCACGCAGGCGAGCGACTGGGTACAGAGCGTCCACGGCTGCCTTGGCGGTCATGCCCTCGGGACCAGTGAGGCGCGGCCAGTCGTTCAGGATGGTGATCAGTGCGCGCTTGGACGTGTCGTCTTCGTCTTCGTCGACGCGACAGCCCATGACGTCGGCACCCCCGGCCCAGACGATTGCAGGTGGC
>CALMUT010000247.1 GCA_937872925.1 uncultured Myxococcales bacterium
TGGCTGTGGGCCGCTTATTCTTCCCGGATTCGTTCTACTTTGCGATTGGACGTATTTGGGGCCAGGACGCGATCAGCTGGGTCGAGCGTCGCCTGGGGGGCGCTGGACGCTGGGTACGCACTGTGGAGCGATTGTTCCAACGCGCGGGGTGGCTGGTGCTGATGCTCGCACCCGTTGGTTTCATCTGCGTACTTGCGGGTGCGTCGCGCATGTCCGCACGCCTCTTTGTGACTCTGAACCTCGCTGCCACGCTGACCTGGGTGCTCGTGGTTCGCCAGTTAGGGGACGTGCTTGCTCGTCCGATTGCAGTCATTCGAGACTTCGTTGCCGACAACGTCGTAGCGCTGACGGTCGCCTCCCTGGTCCTCGTCGCGCTGCAGCTTGCCGCGCGCAATCGGCGTGAACGTCGCGGTCGTAGAGGCGCCGACATTGAGGAGCGTCTCGACGACTAGCTTGCAGCCGAAGAATGGCTAGTGGCGGGGCCGCTTGCGGCGCGACTGGGCGAAGCCCAGCGCATGAAGACAGCCCACTAGTCGCTGACCGGTAGACCTTCGTCGTGGGGTAGGCTGACTTGGGGCGCGCGCAAGTAGGCAAACGGCGTGCACAACGCGAAATTCGAGACTCGGGATGTATAAACGTCGGCGTACCGTTCCACCTGTCTGGCAAGGTAGCTCTTGTCGATGCCAGCCCGCATGATCAACCCCCAATGGGGATTATTCAGTGCGCCCGCGGCACGCGCCAGAGGCGCGATTTGGGCGTCGAGGGCGTCTATCTGCGTTCGTAGCTCGGTGATCGCTTGGCGGACGGAAGCGACATTCGGGAGTGGTGCCCTGCCGCCGCGTTCGCGCTGGAGCAGGAGCTTGTTGGTGTCCAGCTGCTCTTCGAGCTCCACCTTTTGTTGCATCAGCAGCGTCAGCTTGCCCTGGGTTTCTCGGAAGCTCTCCAGCGCCTCAAGCTCCGGTTCGAGATCCCGGAGCACCAAGCCCGTGCGCCAGCGCAGCATGTCTTTGGTGACGTGCACGTCCGAGTACAGGTGGTCCCCCACATACAGAATGTCTTCGGGGGCCAGATCCAGATCGCGTTCCACCTGCCGGGCGTTGCCGCCGAGGTAAGCGTGCCCTTTTGTGAGGGGGCCGCGGCTGGGGCGGAGCAGGCCGCTGTCGTCCACCAATTCGAAGAGCGAGCTTTGGGCAGTGAAGAAACCCGGCTTTTGGGCGGAAACGATGACGATGTCAAATAGTTCGCGAAAGGTTTGGCCGTCGGGTAGCTCGCGATCGATGACGTGGTTCAGGATCGCCAGTGAGTAGCTCCACTCAGAGTTCGTGATCAGCAGCAGTAGCTTGCCAGCGTCCTTGAGGTCCAGGAGCGTCGGGACGAGTTCCGGATCTGGCTCAATGAACGGCTCGGGGTTTTTCGCGATCTCGGATTTGAGCGCGTCTTCCATGTGGGTGCGGTCAATCGCGCCCCGCACGACGCGGTAGAGGGACTCGTAGCCCAGCGCTGCATCAAGCTGCCCCGCGTCCAACAAGTCGACGCATTGCGCGTAGAGGGTTGCCTCCGAGAGCGAGAACAATGTGTTCAAGAAGATCCAACGTGGCTCCCGCAAGTCGACAAACACGCCGGCGTAGCAGCGCCGCTGGTCGGCGAACGCTAGGGGTTTCGTGCCGTGAAAGGCCCGGGTGATGTAGCCAAAACGGCTGGCCTTCACCAGATTGCCGGTCTCCAAGTCTAGGATCAGACCCACCGTGACTAGCGTTGGATCGAACTGCAGCGCAGCCACCGGCCAGCCTTTGTTCGCCAGCAAGGTCTGCGCGTGTTCGTAGGCGCGCTGCTCCCAGACCTGGACCTTGTAGTGCACCAAGGTGTAGTCCATATCGAACCCCACGGCGCGAATCGCGCGCATGTTTAGGGTGCGGTTCGCAAAGACGCGGCGATGCGCCGGAGTACGCGGGGGGAGCGCTGGCACGGACATGAGCGAAGGCTTAGCTTTGGACAGCTCGGGTCAGAAACGTCTGGAACTGAATGCGTGCGTGTCCCGTCGGGCGCGTGGAGTAGTTGTAGGGCCGCGGAATGCCTTTTGCGAAGAGACATACCACTGCTTCCTCGAACGCCTTCGCACGTGTTTCGGGTTGTCCCGCGGAGACAGGCAGCTTTGCCACGTCGCGTAGAACCGCTGAAAGTTGCGGGCAACCGTCCGCAGTTTGCGGTAAGTCGACGTGTGGTGTGCCCTCCGGACAACAGGCGCTCCGAATGACTGCGGTCGCTGCAAGTTCGAACCAAGCGAAGGTCGACCATTCCCGCATACCGGGCGTTACTTTCCCGGCACCTGCTACAACCAGTCGACGGTGCAGCTGCGAGTTGATACCGCGAAAGTCTTCAGCTTTGCATAAGAAGTCGAAATCCTCTTTGCCGCTCAGCGTACCCGCTTCGAAGTGTCCCGCGACGCAGGCGCCGCGGTCTTGAACTTTCGCCGGGCTCTTCTTTGCAGGCGCCCTCCCTGAAACAACGTCGACGGCGGCACGGCTTGCGACCTGCGCTCTGTCCTTGGCCACGGGGGTTGCGGCAGGGCTCGCCGCGGGCTTCGCGCTTGGAGTTGGCATGATCTCGCTTCGGAGCTTACCCGCGCGGGACGCGCTGTTGTTCATGTACAAGGCGATGGCAATGCCGAGCGCGGCGACGACAAGGATGACCAAAATGACGATCACGGGACCGCGGGCGGCACTGCGCACCTTGATGTCGTCGTCATCGTCGAACTGCAGTTGAGGCACACTCGGCCCGAGGGACGTCGTCGGTGGGTAGGCAGAAATGCTCGGCGGGTAGGCCGAGTCGCTCGTCGGAAAGGCCGCCGGGGCAGGAGCGCTACTGCCCGTGCCGATCCCAGGCGCCGGCTCGGCCGCGCTTGCCGCTGCAAAAGGGGGCGGGGGTGGGGCCAGGTCCGGCGGGATCGCCCCAGCCGGCGCGGACTCTGTCGGGGCGGGCGCTGGGGCGGTGGTGGCCGCGTCTGGGACCGGCATGGGGTTGAGGGGGAGTGTGGGCTCGGCGTTCAGCGGGAGCGTGGGCGCGGCGTTCTCCGGAATAGTCGCCTCGGCGGGGAGCGCGACCGGGGTGGTGATCGGCGGTGGGTCCACGCTTGGGGACGCCGCGGCCCCGCGGAGCAGCGCGGCAACGTCCGACGGCGGCTTGCTCATGATCGCCGTCGCGTCGTCGTCGTCGTCGTAGCCCAAGGGCTCTTCGCCGGGGCTTTCTGCGCCTCCCGCTGTCGCTGGGGGAGCGGCAGGCGTCGCCGCGACGGGATCAGCGGCGGGAGCCTCGCTCATCATGACCCGGTCGTCGTCTTCCAACGCGACGGGTGGAATGCTGGCTACGGGTTCCGGCTTCTTGCCGCTGCCAACCGCGGCGGCCAGCTTGGTGAAATCCTTGGCGGACGCCACAAGCGTCGCTTCGTCATCTTCCCAGTCGTTGTGCTGGGGAGGCGACCATGCTTCGAGCTCCGCAACGAAATCGGCAACCTTCGCGCGTCGCCGCTTCAGATCGGCGGTCAGTCCCTTCTCGACAAGCTCTGAAAGCGCTGGGTCAGAAACGCCCAGGGCTTCAAGGCGCTGCATGCGGCCGCCAGCGATGCTCAGCAGGAGTTCGTTCTTGTCTTCTCCGCGGTAGGGCGGCGTGCAAGACAGCGCCGTGAAGAAGGCAGCATGCAGCGCCCACACATCGTCGGCCTCGCTCGGACCAAGGCCTTGGAGTCGTTCTGGGGCACAGTAAGCGCCGCTAGACGGTGAGACCAGCTGCGTCAAAATGGGGCCCGGGTTTGAGCCTTCCGGATTGACAATGATGCTCCGGGGGGAGATTGCACCGTGGGCGCCCCCTGCTGCGTGGATTGCTGCGATGGCACCGCCGACCCGTACAAACCAGTCCACCGCAAGCGCAGGCTCCAGGGGCCCGCGCTTGAGGCGTTGGTGAAGCGTTTCGCCACGGTAGTAGCGCGCCACGACCACCGCTGCGACCTTCTTGCCACCTGGTACCTGATCCGGCGGGGGAGTCTCAACGATGTCCGAAAGTGTCGCCAGATTGCCGTGCTGAACGTTGACGACCTTCTTGAGCGCGGCAACGCGTGCTCCGGCCAACGCTGAAATGATCACAGGCTCCGAGCTGCCGACGTCCTCCGCGAGCCAAGCCAGTGCCTTAGAGCCAGCCTGCAGGCTGCTCTTGAACTTGTATTTTCCGGCGAGCAGTGCCGCGGGTGCCTGCATGGTGCGCCGCTCTTAGCCCCTTTTTCGGTCAGAAGAACTTTCAAGGCTTTTATATCAACCTTTGTCCGAGGACCGAACTTTGTAGTGGCTATCACGACCTACTTGCCCCTACAAAGGCTCGGCCTGCCCCAAGAAACAGGGGAAAGCTGCACAAAAGCGGCGTCGCATGACGCATTCGCGGTCCTTGGGCTCCTGGGCTTGCGGAGCGCCTCGGGTATCTGAAAACATCCATTTTCAACCTATGAGCACCGTGGGCGTCGGCAAAGGAGAGATCCCCGGCGGCGGCGCCGACGATGCGTCAGGCGTGTCTGCCGACGCTTCGGAGCGCTACGCGCCTGGGGCAGTCATCGATGACAAGTACGTGCTCGTCGAGAAGCGCGGAGAAGGGGGAATGGGGACTGTTTGGGTCGCCCACAACTCTGTGCTCGACGTACGCTGCGCAATCAAGATCATGGAGCTGGATGGCGGCTCCGCGTCCCGCGCAACTGCCCAACGCGTGCTGGATGAAGCCCGAGCAGCCGCCCGACTTGGGCACGCGTCCATCATTCGCGTGCTTGACTACGGAGAGACCGAACACGGCGACCCCTTCATCGCGATGGAGTTGCTCGAAGGCGAAGACCTTGCGCAGCTCTTGGATCGTCAAGCCCGCCTCCGCCCCAGCGAGGCCGTGCAGATGCTGCTTCCGATTGCGCATGCCCTGGCATCGGCCCACTCGAAAGGCATTGTGCATCGCGACGTCAAGCCCGAGAACATCTTTCTGGCGCGTGACGAAGTGAGCACCACGCTTCCCAAGCTGCTGGACTTTGGGGTTGTGCGCATCGTCAACAATCCCCGCAAGCTCACGATGGATGGCGCCGTGGTGGGCACTCCAGACTACATGTCTCCGGAGCAGGCACGCGGCAAACCTACGAGCGGGCAGACAGATCTTTGGAGCTATTGTGTCGTCCTTTACGAAGTCATCGTCGGGCGTCGGCCTTTCGAAGGCGACAACTACAACGCGTTGATGCGGTCAATCATCGAGGACGCGCCAAAGAGCTTGGAAGAGCTGGGCATTGCGGACGCTCACTTGTCGCAAATAGTGGGTCGCGGCCTGCAGAAGGATGCCACTCAGCGTTGGTCCAGCATGCGCGAACTTGGTGAAGAGTTGGCGCTCTGGCTGACGGATCAGGGTTTGACAGACGATATTACCGGAGCATCCCTACGCCGCGCTTGGCTGGCGGAGACGGAGAGCCAGCGTCTTGAACTCCCGCCCGAGGTACGGGACGCGATGCGATCTGGGGGAAGTTTGAGGGTCCCCGTGCAACCCAGCACGCCCGACCTAGCGGCCATCGCTGAAATGAACAAGGGCGGGGACCCCGAGGATCTCTTGATGCAGGCGACGCGTCGTCGCAACGTGGCAATCGCGTTGGGGTTGGTGTTCGCGGCACTGGTATTCGTGCTTGCTGTGCTCATCGGCACCGGCATCATTGTGACCGGCGAGTAGAATGACTCGACGTTCAGCCGAGGGCGCCGATGCGCTGGTTCAGTGAGCCTGTTCCTTGGTCTTTAGGAACCGGACGTTGGGCCATTCTTTTTGAGTTGTCTCCAGATGCCAGGCATTGCGCGCCAAAAATACGGGCGCACCGGTGTGGTCATCCGCAAGACTGCTGCGGTGTTCGAGAGTGAAGCGCTCCAGCTCCTTGTGGTCATCTGCTTGGACCCAGCGTGCGGCGTACAGACTCACGGATTCGAAGACGACGCTGACCTCGTATTCGGTGCGGATGCGATCTGCGAGCACGTCGAATTGCAGTGACCCCACGACGCCGACGATGAAGTGCGACCCAAACATGGGTTTCAGGATACTGGCAGCACCCTCTTCCGCGAGCTGCAGCAGCGCACGAGACAAGTGCTTCGCCCGGAGCGGGTCCTTTGCGCGAACACTTTGCAGCAGCTCCGGGGCAAAGGACGGAATGCCCGTGAAGTGCAGCGTCTCCCCCTCCGTCAAGGTGTCCCCGATCCGTAGTTGTCCGTGGTTCGGCAGGCCAATGATGTCCCCGGGCCAGGCCTCTTCCGCCAACTCGCGGTCTTGGGCTAGAAACAAGAGCGGATTGTGGATGTTCAGGGTTTTGCCGCTCGGCACGTGCAGCAGCTTCATGCCGCGGCGAAAGTGCCCAGAACACAGCCGCACGAACGCGATGCGGTCCCGATGCTTCGGATCCATATTTGCTTGGATCTTGAAAACGAATCCGCTGACCTTGTTATCAGTCGGCTCTACCGTCCGCTCCACCGCCGCCTGAGCTCTGGGAGGAGGCGCAAGTTCGGTCAACCCCTGCAGCAGTTCCCGCACCCCAAAGTTGGTGATCGCGCTGCCGAAAAAGACGGGGGTCAGATGTCCTTGCCGATAGCTAGTCACATCGAGCGCCGGACAGAGCCCGCGCGCCATTTCGACTTCCTCGCGCAGCTCCCGCACTGCGGATTCTGGGAGGATCTCGTCGAGCTTGGGGTCCGCGATGCTGCTCAGCTGTACCGGCTCTGCGTCGCTGCGCCCCGCACCGCGTTCTGTGAGCAAGAGTCGATTGTCGATGATGTCGTAGCAACCGCGAAACTGGCGTCCCATGCCGATCGGCCAAGTCACCGGAGTGACATCGAGGGCGAGCTTTTCCTCGATCTCGCTCATGACCTCGAACGGGTCGCGGGCGTCGCGATCTAGCTTGTTCACGAATGTGACGATGGGAACATCCCGAAGTCGGCACACTTCGAAGAGCTTGAGGGTCTGGGCTTCGATGCCTTTGGCCGCATCGATCACCATGACGGCGGAGTCCACCGCGGAAAGTGTCCTGTAGGTGTCTTCGCTGAAGTCTTGATGTCCAGGGGTGTCGAGCAAGTTGAAGGTTGTGTCGCCGTAGTCGAAGGTCATTGCGCTAACGGTGACGCTGATGCCTCGCTCCCGTTCGACCTTCATCCAGTCCGAATGCGCACGTCGCTGCTCGCCCCTGGCCTTGACGGCTCCGGCCATTTGGATGGCACCGCCGAAGAGCAAGAGTTTTTCCGTGAGCGTCGTCTTGCCAGCATCCGGGTGGCTGATGATGGCGAAGGTGCGGCGTCGCGCGACTTGAGACGAAAGGGCGGTCATGCTGGGAACACTCGTTTTCAGTCATGCGCGCGCCGCTTGCGGCGCAGCTGGGCGAAGCCCAGGCATAGGTAGCCATCCAATGGATTCTTAGCTACGAGACAGCCCACTAGGACGGATGCTGCGCTGCCTCAACACTTCTTAACCGAGCGCTCGAAACGCTCTTAACGTCCGCGTCGCAGGCTGCCTCGTATCAGGAGGTCGTTTGATGTTGGGACTTTTGTTTGGAACCGCGTGTTTGTTCGGTTTTTTCTACGTTTGGCGCCGACCGCACGGCGCCGGCGGCTTTCGTTTTGGGCGGGGAGGGCGTCACCGGATGCTCTCCTTCGTTTCACGTCGCCTGGACGCGACTCCGGCGCAAGAAAAGGTCATGCGAGACGCGGTCCAGGACCTACGCTCGCGGGCAGATGCCGTATGGGCCGAAGCGAGTTCCGCGCGGTCTGCACTTGCAGAAGCTTTTCGCAGTCCGGATCTAGATCCGGAGTTCGTTGTCGCTGAGCTGAGACGTGTCGACGACGGTCTCGAGGAGCTGCGGCGTACGCTTGCCGGTCGAGTTGCTGAATTGCACGCGGTGCTTGACCAAGACCAGCGGCAGAGTCTGGCCGACTTGTTGGGCCGCGACTTCAGGCGCTCTTGGCGGGGGCCATATCGGACTGCCGGCTGAAAGGAACGAAGCATGAAACGCAAAGCAATCATGGCGCTACTACTCACAGGAACTGCGCTTGGATGGGGATTCGGCGCACTCCGGATTGCCCACTATCGTCATTACGTTGGCCACGGACCGAGCCGCATGTTCGAGCGCCGCGCGGCATTCGAACGCCACGTGGCGGATGTCTGTGTCGACGCTGCGCTCCGTGCGCGGGTACCTGCCACGTCGAACTGAATACCGGCGAAAGTCGTGGTTCCCGAGTAGTGGTAGAGTGAAAAACGAGTCAACTCCGTGTCACTGCGTGTCCTTCTGATCGACGATGATCGCCGTCTGTACGAGGTGCTCTCCGAGTACCTCGACGACCACGGCGTCTCCCTTGTGCACGCGCCCGATGGCCCCCGGGGGCTCGAACAGCTGAGCCGCGATGTATTCGACGCCGTGCTCTTGGACATCATGATGCCCGGCCCCGACGGGCTCGAGGTTTTGCGGCAGATCCGCATGAACGAGAAACTTCCGGTCATCATGCTTACGGCGCGCGGGGATGAGTCAGACCGGGTTGTCGGCCTTGAGCTGGGGGCCGATGACTACATCCACAAGCCATTCAGTGCGCGGGAGCTGGTGGCACGTTTGCGAGCCGTACTGCGGCGGGCGCAGCCAGAAGCCGCGGGTGAGCAGCTGCGAGTCTCCGGCATTGAAGTGGACGTTCCGGCTCGGCGGGTTCGAGTGCGCGGGGAACAGATCGAGCTGACCGGTTTGGAGCTCGACATTCTGGTGGCGTTGATGCGTCGTGCGGGCAGGGTCGTCCCGCGCAGCAGCCTGCTCGATGCCGCCGGGCGCGCCGAGGTGGTGAGCGATCGCGCCGTGGATGTTCATATTTCGCATCTTCGCAAGAAGCTTGGAGGGGACGCTCCGATCCGAACGGTGCGTGGCGTTGGCTACGTGTTTTCCCGCGAGGATACGTGAGGCGCCGAGGCCGCTTCTTGGGCGGTCGTGTACACCGCCAGCTGTTCGTGCTCTTCGGTGTTTCCATCATCGGCACAGCGGTGGTCATGGGCATCATCTTCGCCCTCGTTACGCCGCGCGCGTCCGGCTTTCGATACAATGTGGAACGCGTCCAGCGCTACGTCGGCAACCGCTTCGCAGAAGTGTGGTCTGATCCGGCGCAGCGTTCGGCCCTTGCAGAGGGGGCGGCCCGGGACCTGGAAGTCCAGGTCACGCTACAGGATGCCCTTGGAAACACGCTCTCGAGTCATGGAGAGGCCTGTCGCAGCTGGAAATACACCGTGCCCATCGCGCGCGATGGTCAGCGGCTCGGTAGCGCTATCATTTGCGTACCGCCGCGTCACTCCCGGGGCCCCGCCACGTTTCTCTTGGTTTTTGGCGCCGCCGCCGGTTGTCTTTGGTTTTTCACAGGGCTCATTGCGCGTCGGTTGGTGAGGCCCCTGGACAGGCTGGTGGCGACGGCTCGAGCCATTGGCGACGGTGACCTGGCTCGACGTTCCGGCATGCACCGCGACCAGTACGGGGAAATGGGCGTCCTTGGGGAAACCCTGGACGACATGGCGGATCGGATTTCTCAACAGCTTGCAGATCAGCGGGAGCTCCTCGCCGTGGTTTCCCACGAAATCCGCTCCCCCCTCGCGCGACTGCGGGTGCATCTCGAGCTGTTGGGGGAGCGCGGCGTCGCGCCGGATACGATCGAGAAGATGACAGCGGAAGCCGTCGAGATGGATCGCCTAGTGGGCGACTTGCTAGCGAGCGCTCGTCTCGAGTTCTCGGTGGTGGACGGGCGTCCCGTGGATTTGGCCACACTCACTCGAGCTGCGCTCAGCCGCCTTGGGCTCAGCGCCGACTTGCTCACGGTGTCGGGGGTTGCGCGGGCTGTCGTGGATCCCACGCTGTTCACCCGTGCCTTGGAGAACCTACTCGAAAATGCGCGTCTCCACGCGGGCGGTGCTCGGGGCGTCGAGATCACTGCGGGCGCTTCCGAAGTCCGCGTAGAAGTGCGCGACGAGGGGCCCGGCTTCCCGAAGAACATGGCCGGCATGGCGTTCGATTCCTTCGTGCGCGGGAAGCGCAGTGGGGGCTCCTCCCTCGGACTCGGACTGTCCCTCGTCCGCCGCGTTGCCACCGCTCACGGCGGTCGGTGCTGGGCCGAGTCGCTACCGGAGGGAGGCTCCGTGGTGGGCTTCAGTGTGACGGCTGCAGGAGAAAGCGGCGAAAAAACGGGAAATTGAGGGTCCCTTCTGCCGCGCCGTCGGCTACCATTGGTCACGAGGATGAGCGGCGAAGACGGGAAGCGATCGGACTCGGACGCCGAGCTCACGGGTGTGCGCCCTACGCCGCATACCGACCCGCCCGTGCCGCAGCCGCCGCGTTTGCCTTCGGGGCTTGGACTCCCAAACAACGCCGCGCCGCCCCTCCGTTCACAGCCGCCGCCCCCGCCGCGACGCAGTGGCGCCGCTCCCCCCTCCCAGCGTGCGCCCGCCTCCCATCCGGGTCACGCGCGGCCCCCACCCGTTCCCAGTGTGCCGCCGCCGCCGAGCAGCGCCACCTCCCAATCGCCACAGCGTGCCGGCATGCCGCCCGCCGTTCCCTCTGCGGCGCCTTCCGCGGCCCATGGGCCTCGGAGCGCAAGTCCCGCTACCCTGCGGGCGGCGCCAAGCGCCATGCCACCGCGTCCCGCGAAGAGTTCGCCAAGCGTGGCACCTTCGTCGCTGCCGGGGAAGGGCATGGCAAGCGTTGTACCGCCTCCACTTCCGGCGAAGAGCTCGCCGAGCGTGGCGCCGCCGCCCCTGCCGTCGCACAGTGCATCCCTGCGCAGCGTCGGCCCGGTCAGCCGAAATCAATCCACGGGTCCGGGATCTGAACTCGCGAACGCGAAACGACTGTTGGCGGAACGGATCGCTGAACTGAATCGCCTGCGACACGAACACAGCGAGCTGAGCGCGAGACTGTCTGAGCGGGACACCCGCGTGCGGGCGCTGGAAGGTGAGGTCCAGCAGGCGCGCTTGGAAGTCAGCTCCACGGCGAGCGTTCCAATCGCGCGGCGGCTTGAGCAGGTGCTTCAGCAGTTGCGTGATGCAACGGCAAGCCTTGCAGAGCGGGATCGGAAGTTGAGCCATCTAGAGGCCAGGTGTCGGGAGCTGGAGTCCCAGCATCGCGAGATGCCTGACGACGATATGAGTCGGTTCGCGGCGCTGGAGCGCGCTTTGGCGGCGCGAGAGCGCAAGATCCGCGAGCTCGAAAACGAGCTTTCGCTGGCCCACGGCTGGGGCGCGCAGACCGAGGATGACCTGACCCGAATCAAGGGCATCGGTCCGAAGCTCAGCCAGCGTCTCAAGGACCGTGGCGTGGTGACCTTCGCCGCTATTGCTGCTTGGTCTGCGGAGGATATCGAGGAGCAGGCCGCGCTACTGAAGGTGCCAGCAAGTCGAATTCGTCGGGACGATTGGGTGCAGAGCGCTAAATCTCTGATCAAGCCATGACCGCGGGAAGCCTTGGGGCTGAGCCCGTTTTAGGGACAGCGTTCTGGGGCGGGAGCATCCGGCGGATCCAAAAACAAGCGCACGCGCCCAACGGGAACATGCCCGGTGAGCGGCGGGACTTCGACGCCACGACAGAATAGCGATCCCTGCAGTGGCGCCGCTAGCTTGAGCTTGCCAGTGGCCATGGGAGACCACACCTCCGTCGCAGAGTCGAATTCCACCCGCTGATCGACGCCTAGCTCGACACGCCCAGATGTGAGATCTGCGACAGAAACATCGAGACCACCAGCTTCGGCTTCGCCCGGATCGCGTTGTGCAGGAAAGCAAGTGGGTGCCGTTGCATCTTCGCCGAGCGAGAGACAGACCCGGGCGGCCGTGAGGGGTTTGCCCGCGGTGTCTTGTACGCTGGCGAGACGCAGCACGACGCGGGCGTCTTCGAGGAGCAGCCCAGCACACCTTTGTGGCCCGCAGTCTCGTCCCGAGGGACAACACGCGCACACCCGGTTGCAACCTTGCGGCAGGGGCATTCCCCCTGCGTCTGGCTCTGCAACGCTCGCGATGGGAGCCGCGCTGATTTCCGGCGTGGGCAGGGTTTTGGGGACAGACACGCTGCGTATCGCCGGCGCCGGCGGGGTGCCAGTGAACGTCACGTCGGCGTAGTACAGCGCGCCCCCTGCGAGTCCCAGCAGTGCAGCGGTTCCAACAATCCAGCCGCCTTGGCGTTTGGGGGTCGCGGGACTGCTGGTCGGGGTTGCACTAGGAGCGGTATAGGCGGCAGCGGTACTCTCCCGAGGATTGGCCCTTTCCAGGGTCGGCGGCGCCGGCCCCGCTTCGGGGGGGTCCCTCTGGGACCGCTGCGCC
>CALMUT010000248.1 GCA_937872925.1 uncultured Myxococcales bacterium
TCGCGCGGGAACCCGGGGGGGGTGCGCCCCCATGGCGGGCCCCCCGCCGGCGGGGCCCGCCATGAAGGGCGCCTATTGGCAGCCGAGCCGCAATCACTGCCGCGCCGCCCAAACCGCCCACGACCGTTACTACAACGGCACCGAGACGGGCTTTCGCTGCTGTTCGGCCGCCCTGCGTTGAACCGCCACGTCCCTCGGGCTCACGGCACCAGCAGCGTGCCCACGGACCCTGGGGCGCTGGCGGCTTGGCCTAGGCCGTCGTTCAATAAGTGCACCCGCTGAACGCCGCCGGCGAGTGCCTCGAAGGACTCTTCAAGCTTCACGATCATGCCGCCGGCGACCACGCCGTCTTGGATCAGTTGACGCGCTTCGGGGACGCTGAGTCGCGCAACGCGGGACCCGGGATCCTCGAGGTCGAGCATCACGGCGGGCGCGTCCATGAGCAGGAACAAATCCTGAGCGCCGAGCGCCGCGGCCATGCGAGTCGCGACGATGTCCGCATTGATGTTGAAGACCTGGCCCGCTTCGTCTGCTCCAAGGCACGCCACGACGGGCAAGTAGCCGGCCGACAGCAGGTGTTCCAGCAACTCCCGGTTGACGCCCACCACGTCGCCGACGTGTCCAAAGTCTACGGGCTCTGCTCCTGCGCCGGTCACGATCCGCGGCGGCCGTTTCACCGCACGGATCGCGGCGGAGGAGGCGCCGTTGAGCCCCACGGGGCGGAGGCCGACCCGCAGCAGTGCCGCACACAGGTCCACATTGGCAACGCCGACAACCGCCATCTTGATCGCCTCAAGGGCCGCGGCGTCCGTGATGCGCCGGCCCCCCACGATATTCGGCACTTGCCCCAATGCCTGCTGCAGCGCGGAGGTTTGTGGGCCGCCCCCGTGCACGATGACGACGCGCGCGCCGGCCGCGTCTCGCGCGGACAGTTCCGCGATCTGTCCTGCGATTTCCGGGAGCCGCGCTCCGCGGATCACTTCGCCGCCCAGCTTGACGACGCAGGCGCCAATCGGGCTCATGGGTAGCTGCCCGGATCCTCGAGACCGCTTGCTTCCGGCAGTCCCAGCACGAGGTTCATGTTCTGAATGGCCTGCCCGGCGCCGCCCTTAACCAGGTTGTCGGTTGCGGAAAAGACCGTCACCAGCCGCAGGCCGTTTTCGACCGCCCCGCATACGAGCCCCACCTCGGCGAAGTTCGAGCCAGCAACGGCCACGACCTCGGGGAGTCGCTTGCGCGGCACGCGCACGAAGGGCTCGTCGGCGTAGTCCTCGGCGTACGCCGCCGCGAGGGCCGCCTCACTGACGGACTCGGGTACCGCTACGAAGCTGCTCGCAAAGATGCCCCGGGAGAGCGGCGCGGAAACTGGCACGAAAGCCAAGGACAGGTTCTTGGCGCCGGCGTTGGCCAGCGTCTCCAGGATTTCCGGCGTGTGTTGGTGGTTCAGGGTTTTGTAGGTCTTGATGTTGTTGTAGCGAACTGGGTGGTGCGTGCCCGCGCTGGCAACCACGCCGCTGCCACTCGAACCGGTCATGGCGACGGTTTCCACGCGCCCGCTGAGCCAGCCGCGCTTCGCCAGCGGCAAGAGCGCGAGCTCAATCGTCGTCGCGAAGCATCCCGGGCTCGCAACGCAGCGGCTGGCTTGGATCGCCTTCTTGTTCAACTCCGGTAGTCCGTAGACGAACCGCGGTAGCAACTCCGGGCAGGGATGCTTCTTGCCGTAGTACTTCTCGTAGGCGTCTGGATCCTGCAGCCGAAAATCGCCGCTCATGTCCACGATTTTTGCTTTGGTGGTGAGCAGCTTCGGCACGACCTCGGCGCTGACTTTGTGGGGCAGGCCGAGTAAAACGACATCCATCCCGGCGGCGGCCTGCTCCGGAGGGAGTTCTTCGAAACGAAGCTCGCTCACGGACTCAAGGTTGGGGTGGGCGGCGCTCAGCGGCTCGCCCACGTAGTCCAGGGAACTGACCCGGGAAAGCTGGACCTCGGGGTGCTGGAGCAGGCGGCGGATCATCTCACCGCCGCCGTAGCCGGACCCGCCGATGACGGCGGCTTTGAACTGTTTCATGGCCGGCAACCTAGTGCATCGATCCCGCGGGATCGAGATGCGCGGCGGCCGCGGAATTTGCGCGCCCGGTCCAAATCCGAGGAAAACCGCGCATCGAGTCAAGGCCTAGCGCGGAAGAAATGCCGACTTACCTTGAATAGGTCATGAATCCCGAAGAAAGCCTGCAGGCCGAGGCCCTGACTCTCTGGCAAAAGGGCGTCCAACGCCAAGAAGCCGAAGATCTCAGCGCTGCAGAGGCCCTGTACCGCCAATCCATCGAGCTGCACCCGACCGCCGAAGCCCATACGTTCCTGGGCTTTGTGCTTGCGCGCCGCGGCCACCTTCCCGCGGCGATTGCGCAGTGCGAGCGCGCCATCGCCGTCGACCCCGAGTTTGGCAATCCCTACAACGACATCGGCGCGTACCTGATTGAACAAGACAAACACGACGAAGCCATCCCGTGGCTGGAGAAAGCCAAGGTCGCCGCACGCTACGAGCCCCGGCACTTTCCCTTCGTCAACCTGGCGCGGGTCTATCGTCACCAGGGCCGGGTGGTTGCTGCCCTCGGCGAACTGATCGCGGCACAACAGCTGGCTCCGAAGGATCCGAGCATCCCGGAGCACATCGCAAAGCTCCGCCGCTTCAACTGAGGCACTCGCGGCCGTGACCCCTCGCGAGGGTCGCCCATTTGGGCCGCGCTCACGCGGATCGCATTCGGCCGGCTGCGGCGCACTCCGACAAGATGAGCGCGCCCGCGGCGGACAGCGCCTCGACCCAAAACCCTACTGACCGTCTTGGTCCGAGAGCGTGATGGGGATCCACAGCGTGCGCATCTTCACGGACTTGCCGCGGCGCGTGTAGCCCGCCAGGCCGTAGAGCACGTTCCACCAATGGCCGTCCGGCGTCTCCCCGTAGGAGAAGCCCGGGAACACGTGCACTTCCCAGTCGAGGCCGTTCTTCACTTTGCGCTCGTGGTAGTACACGTTGCCGACGAGCTGAGAGACGGCGTCGCGATCTGAAAACCGCCAGTACACCGGGAAGCCGACCGTGGCGCGGGAGTCTTGCCCCACGAAGTCCCAGAAGAAGGGCGCCACCACGGTGTGGGATTGGTTGCCGCTGCGGCCGAGGTACACGAGAGGATGGATGTTCGTCTGCCAGCCACGCAGATCCGTGGTGTGCTGGAAGAATGGCGTGATCCAGGTGGTTTCGCTGACGCCGTAGCGCTCGAAGTGTCCCCAGAACGGGAAGAAGACCTGATTGGATTCCCGCGGACTGGTGCGCGAGTACAGGAACGGGAAGAGTAGCTTCTGATCGAGGCCGATGTCGGGATCGCGATACGCCCAGTACAGCGGCGTGATCATGTCGAGCTCGGTGCGGCCACGATGCCGGGCGTAGCCCCAGGTCACCAGGGTGGATTCGCCCTCTTCGCCCCGGGCGTGCAGGTACAGCGGGTTGATGAACAGCTCCGCCTTGCCTTTGTGTCCGTAGTGGAAGAAGGGCAGCACCGTGGTGTGGCGTTCGTTTTTGCCCCAGATGCTCCAGTACAGCGGCAGCAGGTGGAACATGTCGCGCTTGGGGTTGTGCTCTCGGTAGTACGGGCCCCAGATATTCAGGTACTTCTGCTTGTCGTCGTCGAAGCGGTAGTAGTGCAGCAGCGGCGGGATGGCCTCGTACTTCGTGGTGTCCGTCTGGCCATAGAAGTAGAAGGGGAACACGCCCATGTCCAAGTCGTGGGCAGTGCGGGTGTCGCAGTGCGAGCCGCCCTCCCAAGAGCAGAACATTGGACCGATCAGGTTGAAGCCGCCGTGGCCGTCGGTCTTGGTGTAAGTGAGCAGCGGCGGGATCACGGTGTAGCCGCCGTTCTTGCGCTTGCCCGTGAAGTACAGGGGGGCGAGCCAGT
>CALMUT010000249.1 GCA_937872925.1 uncultured Myxococcales bacterium
GTCGGGCAGCGGCGGCGCGTCGGGCAGCGGCGGTGGGACGGGTGGCACCGGTGGCACTCCGGCGTGTCAGGCGCCGGGGGACAACTTCGACGACAACGCCATCAACACGATGTGGAGCGTCAAGGCCGATCCAGGAATGACCGTGACCGAGGCCGGCGGCTTGCTTGACATCACGTTCACCGCTGCACCGACGGCACTCGCCTATTCTCGCATCGCAACGAAGGTCAAACACGATCTCACGAGTTGCGCCGCCTTCGTAGAAGTCGACACGCTGCCGAGCAGTGCGCTGTCCTCCGTGTACACGAACTTCACGGCCGACGACGGGACCGGCAATACCCTCGAGTTCTTTGTCAACGTCGGCTCGCTCTCGGCCGTGCTGTGGACGGCAAACACTCCGGTGGAGCTGAAGAAGGACACCTTCGACAATACCAAGCACCGTTGGCTGCGCCTGCGCGAAGCCGCGGGCACGGTATTCTGGGACACATCCGGGGACGGCAAAACCTGGGCGAACTTCACTTCGAGTACTCCGACCTTCTCGGTCACGGCCATGACGTTCTTCCTCGGTTCCGGTACCTTCGCAGCCGAGGCGTCGAATCCCGGCAAGGCCGCCTTCGACAACTTCAACATCTCGCCGCCCTGAGCCCTGACCGGCACTGGGTCCCGTCGAAGAAGCTCTATTCTTCGGCGTCTGGGTCGCTCGGGTCGCCGTTGGCGTCCGGGTTGATGGGCTCTGCTCCCGCGTCTGGCGCGTTGGGCGCGCCGGCTTCAATGGGGAGCGACGGAGCCTGCACGCCGCCCGCGGGCGCGGCCGGAGCGCGAAGCGCCAAGACTTGATGCAGCGTGGCTGCACCGGGGGCGGCGTGGCTGCGCTCGACTAAGACGCTGTAGGGCGTCGCATTTGCACCGTAGTACGCCTGATTGAACGAGTCTCGCGCGCCCACCACTGTGCCGTCTAAGGACAGCCCGGCGAACAGCCCGCCGACTTCGATGAATTGGTAGATGTCGCTTGCCGCGGTGCCCGCCACGCCTTTGCCGCTGCCGCCCATGGTCCCGGCGGCCACACTAGCGTCCGAGCCGAGCGTGATGCCGCGTTCGATGGTGCTGCGCAGCGCGGCTTCGTTCATAAAAAACAGCACGACGGTTGCTTCTTGATAGCCCACCTGCAGTCCAGCGCTGCCCGCGCCCATGGAATAGAATGCCGGCGCGCTCCAACCCCGCGCGTCCTTCGACAAGAGCACGCCGTTGCCGCCTTCGCCGCCGAGGATCATGCTGGCCTTGATGATGCGCGGAAAGATCATCACACCATGGGCGTGTTCGATGAAGTACTCCAAGGCCGGGTGCTGCGCGCTGCGCATGCGCCGGAACGCCTCGGCACTGCGGTCAACGATCTTCTGCTCTGGGGAGGCGCCCGGTGCAGAAGTGTACGAGTCGCGGTAGCAGCCGCTACTCAGACTCGCGATCACGAAAATTAGGGTCAAAGCTCGGGCGAACATGTTGATGGCTTAGCACGAGGTCGCACGCGTGAGTCGCGCATCGGCTGCGCTAGCGGCATGCATTTGCGCAGAGTTCGCGTGCGGCTATGCTCGCCATCCGGCGGAGGCCGCGCATGCGTCTGTTTTGCTTCGTCATCGTGTCGCTTTCGTTGGCTGGCTGCGGCACGGCGCGCCCAAACGCAAGCTCCGCTTGTGCGCAGATTCATGCGCCTGCGCAAGCCGGACTGGTGCGGTGTTACCCAGCGCGCGGCGGGCGCATCGAGCAAGTCCTCGAAGACGCTCAGGGCACGGCACTCGCAGGCGTCGCCCGCGAGTCCATCGACTTCGGCGGCGGGCACGTCGTGCAGGGCCCGTACCTGGCGCGGGTCGACCCGCAAGGGCACCCGCGCTTCACGATGCGTCTCGACAGTGGGCTAGACGTCAAGCACATGCCGTTTGGGACGAGTCCCGATGGATCGCTTCTAGCGGCTGGAGTCTCGATCAACCGCAAGCTCGTCCCCTTGCTTCGAATTGACGCGCGCGGCAAGCCCGGCGGTTTCGACTTGTCCGCCGTCCTTGCTGCGGCCCACGAAGACGCCGCCAATGCTGCAGACGGGACTCGCGAGCGGCAGCAAGGCAACTTAGAGAGCGTGCGCGCTGCGCTCGTTCGCAAGCAGGGCGAGTACAACCACACCCAGACCGAGACGGTTGGCGCGGAACTTGTTCAGCTGCAGGAGCAGCGCAAAGGGCTCGAACAAGCAATCGCGGAGCTAGATACGATCATTGCGACGGAACCGAACGCGGCCGCCGGAGTGCGTCTGATCGCTTCGGGGACGAGTGGCGTGGCGTTGCTCATCGAACAAGACAGCGTCGGAACGCTCTTGCTCAGGCTGTCCCCGACCCTTGAGGTGCAGTGGCTGGTGCGTCCTCGGTTCGAGGAAGGCGTCAGTGCCATGGCCATGGATGGTGCGGGCAATACCTATTTTCACTATGCGCGGCGCTTGCGCGGCATTGGGGCCGACGGCCAGCTGCTTTTTGACGTGTCCGAAGACTCCTGGAAGCTGCCTGACGGCGCCCAGTTCTACTTCAATCGTGATCGCGTCCTGCTTGGCACCCAACACGGCCTCACGATCGCCGGCCTGGCGAGTGTCGATGCCGGTTGCCGGTATAAGACTGATACGCGCAGTGCGGCGTTCTACCCCGACGCGACGGGAACACGCGGGCCGGCGACTTGCATGGATCGCTCGTACGGTCCGAACGACTGGCAGATGCAGGCGTACGCCAGTGCCGGCTCGGGGGATCTGATCGTTGCGGACATCAGCCGTGAGGAGCAGGGTCGCGTGTGTCGTGGAGCGCCCGGCAACTCGGTGCGCTGCGCGATCATCGAACGCGTCGGTGGCCGTCTACACCCAGCGCATGTCGGGATCGCGGCGGATGGCGCGGTTGTGGTCTGGGGTTACGCCCTGGGCGAGCGAGACGCGGCCGACCAGAGGACGTACTTGTTTCAGGCCAGGATGCGCCTGTGACCCGGCACGCGCTGCCTCGACTCGGCCGCCTACGAGGCCTCGCGCAGCTTGGGGCATTGGCGGCGTCGCTGGGGGCGATCGGTTGCGGGACGCCCGTTCCCAGTTTCGCCAATGGCGAGGCGCCAGGCACGGTGGTCGACTACGCGACTTTCCGCGTCGATCTGATCGCAAGCGTGCGACCGCGCAGTGAAACGGCGCCGGAGCTCCTGAGCCGCCTGCTCGAGACCGCTGACGCGCTGAGCGACCTGGGCGCGCAGCAGGTGGACGTTGTTGCGGGCGAGCAAGGAGGCAAGCGCGAGTTGATCGGCGCGTTGTACGGCATGCCGCCGGGCAGCTCGCCCGGCATGCTTTTGAGCGAACGAGGTACGGCGATTTGGACCAAGCGCCCCGAGGCGGGCAGGCCCCCGATCGTGTGGGACGGCAAAGACGGCGTGGTGCTGCAGTTCGTCGCTGGTGTTTGGCTCTACGCTAGCTCCGGCAGCGCTCAGGCTGTAGTGGCACACGCGCGGCGCAGCGGTCACAGCCCCGAACGCATCGACTTAGCCAAGGACAGCCTGATCGAAGGCTGGTTCTTGGGCGAAGCGCGTGGGGGCGGGGCGTCCAAGGTCGTGCGTATCGATGAGGCAGAGCATCTGGAACAGTCTTGGATGCGCATTGCGGCCAGTGGAAACGTGGTCGCTCACGCGACCTATGTCGATAGCGCCGCCGCCCGGCGCGCGGAGAGCGCAGGGAACGCGCGTGCGGCGCAGCTCAAGGCGAATCCGGTGCGTCAAACCTCGTCGCGCGATCAGCTGGCTCTCGAGACGTTCGAGCTCTCGCGCAGTGGTCGCGAACTCACGTACGTCTTGCAGCTGCCGATCACGCGCAGACACGCGCCGGCGCGACCTGCACCGTGTCCGGTGGGGAGCAGTTTCGACGGCAAGCGCTGCGTGCACTAGCTCTGCGCCGCGCCACGCCCTGTGCGCCGCGCGACCGGATGCGATTCAGGAGCCGCACCAATTCGCGCAGGTCGTTCCCGGGGTAAGGGTGAAGCAGATCTTGGCGCCACCTGTGCAAGTGCAGCAGGTCGCGGCCGAGCCGCATACGACGCTTCCGCACTGGCCGCCGGTCGTGCCGCCTGACCCGCTCGTGCCGCCGGCCGGAGGGCTCGCGCTGCAGCTGCCGCAAGACTCGCTGGTGACTTCACTGACACAGGTGCTGTCCCACGCCGTGCTGCAACAGTAGGGATCCGCGGCGCACACGCAGTTTTGTATCGTCGTATTCGAACATCCTGGCGTGCTCTTCGACGTGCAACAGGTGCCGACGCTTCCACCGGAACCACCCGAACCACCGATGCCGCCCGAGCCACCGATGCCGCCGGTGCCGCCCGTCGTGATACCGCCCGTTCCACCGATACCGCCCGTGCCGCCGATGCCGCCGGTGCCGCCCGTCGTGAATCCGCCGGTGCCGCCCGTCGTGAATCCGCCGGTGCCGCCCGTGCCGCCGATGCCGCCCGTCGTGAATCCGCCGGTGCCACCCGTGGGAAATCCACCGCCGCCGCTGCTTCCCGCGAAACCGCCGAAGGCGCCCGACCCGGCGCTGCCCGCGCTGCCGCCGGTGCCACCGAATGCACCGAATGCACCGGTCCCCGCGCCGCCGCCGGTCTGCGTACCGCCCGTGCCGAACGCACCGAAGCCTCCGAAGCCGCCCCCCGCGGCCGCTCCACCGTCCGGACACACGCCGCCGTCCACGCAGCCGCCGCCTCCGCTTGGTCCCGAGCTACACGCGGCCAGGAGCAACGCAGACAATACACCGACGGACTTGGAGGCGAGCGACATCATGTGTGCGCGTTTAGCACCGTTTGTGCCAATTGCGAATGCGTCCGAAACCGCGACCGCAGATGCCGGATTTCCTAGTCTCGTGCGGCGCCAGGCCCCCAAGCCCACGCGAGGATGCGGCCGCTCCGCCCCAGTGCGTCCGCCGGGTCCGAGGCTGCGTCCGCCGCCCGTTCCACCGTCGCTCAGGGAAATATGCTCGGCGGCGGCGGCGTCAGACTGCCACGATCGGCCGTGTTGGCCAACATGCGCAGCCAGCGCCGCAGCTGTGAAAAGATCAAGAACTCGTCGGAAACCCGGCGCTGGCCCTGCCGGCCCCAAGCGTCGCGCTTTCTCGGATCGTTGAGCATAGTTGCCAGGGCGCTTGCGATCGCATCGGGATCCGTCGCGTCGTGATGCAGTCGGCCGTCGATGCCGTCGCGGATCTGCTGACGGATCCCACAAGCGGGCGACCCGAGCACCGGAATACGCTTCCACATCGGTTCCGTCACCGTCAGTCCGAAACCTTCGCGCAACGAGTTTTGCACCACGACACTGGAGCAAGACTGCAGGGCGTTGACCATCATGGCGTTCTCGCGCGCCGACTGCATGGGCAGGGACAGCACGGCGACGTCCTTCTGCACTTCAGGATCGAGACGCTTGTACTTATCGATGAGTTCTTCCAGTACATCCTTGGCTTCTGGGTCGTCGGCGACCGAAGCGGGCTCCGGTCCTGCAAAGACCAAGCGGCACAGGGCGAAGCGCTTCTTTTGCACGGCGTTCAAGCCAGGGATTTTGGTGTAACCTTGCTTGAGCTGGGTGAACGCATCGAGCAGCGGCGCCCAACCCTTCAGCCGGTCCCAACGAGAGATCTGGGTCAGCATGGGCCGGAACATCAAGCCGATCTCGTCCGGGGTCAGGGCTGGACCGAAGCGGCCGTCTCTTCCCAATCGCTCGGCCCGCGTTTCGAAAGCGGGGCGCAGCACCGGACTGTGGTCCGCCATCAGCCCTGAGTTGCAGAGGATGCCTGCGAGCTGCACTGCCGCCAACGGGCGGTTTTTGTCGGTGAGCGGGTCGATCGCCGGAGTGATGAGGGAGACCCGCCCCGCGAAGAACTCCGGAATGTACTCGGGTGCCGTAAACACGCCGTGATCGTACTGGCTCACGTGCGGCTCCAAGAACCGCCAAGCCGCTTGGGTCTGCGCGTTGCTTTCATCCAAGCCGATGTGGCAGCGCCACACCGCGACGACGTCTTGGCGCTGGCGAATCAGCGCGCCCATCCCTGCTGGCTGCGGGTCGTGCACCACGAGCAAGTCGCCGGGCGCCAGCCGCGGTGCGAACTCGTCCGCGAGTTCTTGGCTGACCAGGTTGTACAGCTGCAGATCGTCGGCAGAGAACTTCGGATCTCCTTCGCCATGGATCAGGTTGTGGATGCGCTTGGTGAGATCGAAGAACGCCGTGCGCTTGGTGCCGATGGTGACCCAGCGCGTTTCCAAGCCAAGCTCCCGCAGCAGCGCCACCTGGCGCGGAAGCATCTCCGCGACGCCGCCGCCCTTGGCCGTGGAATTCACCATCCACAGCGTGCGCCCGTGCAGCGCCCGCACCAGTGGCTCGGCTTCGCGCTTCAGCTCTTCGACCGCATGGGACAGGTGCGCGTAGGACGCGTAGTCTGCAAGCGCTAGCCCTTGGGGGATCTCGACTTCTTCAATCACTGTGCTTCCTTTGTCTGCTGGTAGTGTTCCGGGATCCGCCCAAGCTTTTGCCTCAGCGGTTTGCGGTCCAGAACTACTGGCGCCGCCGCCGCAGAGCGGCCAACGCCAAGGCGAGCCACCACCAGCTACCGTTGCTTCCGTTGTTCGCCGGCACCCTGCAGCCGCAGCCGGAGTCGTCTTCGCTCGGCGTTGGCTGCGCGCCGCCAACGCCCGCGCCCCCCGCGCTACCCGCTGCGCCACCCGTTCCCGCTCCCGCGCTGCCGCCGATCGAGGCTCCCGCGCCACCGCCGACGCCCGCGCCGCCCGCGCCGCCCGCGCCGGCACTTCCACCCAAGCGCTTCTGACGCATGGCCAACCACAGGTTGGGTGGGTCCACAGTCGCCGGATCCCTGTTCTCGAGCCACCAGTCGTAGGGCGACGTCAGTGTGGTCGTCTTCGTACGGAAGCCGACGTAGTTCATACGTGGTCCGTAGTCGTCCGGCGCGAGACTCATGTCCGTTGCCGCCGTCAGGTTCCACAGGGTGTCGTATGCAGCCGTGTGTGGTCCCCGGTTCGCTGAACCGCCGCTCTTGAAGGGACGAGTGCCAGCGCCGCAGTCCAGCTCCGTCCACAGTGTGGAGTAGGGCGCGGCGCGATGGTGGTCCATGGCCAGGTCATCGCCGCGACCTTGGGTCACGACGACGCCAGTGGCGTACCACTCGTTAGTAATGTCATGCACCAACTGCGTCTTGATGTCGAAACCGATGAATAGGTTGTCGCCGCCATGGCCATTGTTCAGGCCGTGGTGTCCGCTGCGCTTTGCATCGGCTTCGATCACGACGTCTTGCACCGTAATGAACTGGCCGTTGGTGACGTTCACGGCGTAGTCGGTGTTCTTGATGCGCACGTTGCGCACCCAGGCGTCCTGCATGCTGTTGAAGTGGATGGCGTTGTAGCCCTGTTCTTTGAAATGCCCTGGATAGGTCGTCGTGGGAAACTCGATCGCCAGGTGTTCGACGCCGACTTCGCTGCTCTTGGGTTTCACGCTCTTCAGCGTGGGTGACCAAGCGAGCTCGATGTCGACGGGCAGGGCGCGCTCGAGCTCGATGCCTCCGTTCGTCACGGCCGCGACTCGCGAATAGAAGTCCATGCCCTTGTCACCGATGTTGTCGTCGCCGCCCGGCAATAGATCCGCATGCAGGCGCTTGATCAAATCGCCCCCGACGTCGGTTTGTTCGATCTGGACCCAGTCGCCTACCGCGATGCCTGCGGTTGTGTCCAGGCTCAGCGTCGTGTCGCCGCGTTTGGCCGCCGCACTGACGTCCGCCAATTTGGTGCCACCATCGCTGCCGTCGGCCTCGATGAACGCCGCTCCGAAGGAGTAGCTGGACGTGCCGCCGCCGCTGAGCCCGGTGTTGCCGTAGGCGTCCGTCAAGCTGACGGGAATGTCCAGGATGGTTTTGTCGGGACCGGCTCCCTGCAGCACCACGCCGTTCTTCAAAGTGAGCGTCTTCTTGATGATGAACTTGCCGGCGGGCACGCCAACCACGTCCCCGGCGGTGGCCGCCGCGAGCGCCGCTACGAAAGCGGCCGTGTCGTCGCTGCTGTCGTCCGCTGTGGCTCCGTGGTCCACCACGCTCAGGGTCGGAGTCAGGGTGGGCAATGCCGCTTCGCCGGCGCGATAGCCCGCGTAGGACCAGTCCATCAGTCGACCCTTCGGGTCGAAGAGTTCGCCTGCTGCGCCCCACAACGACGATTGGTCCGCCGTGAGCGCCGCGGCGTTCGCCGCTGGATCTTCAAGGGGCCCGTCGGCCGGGCCGTGGCCGCAGCCGTAGGCCGCAGCAACACAAACACACATCGCCGCGTGGTGCCATTGGTTGTGCATGGGACTAGCGTAACATGTGGATGCGAAGGCGTGGCCATGGCGTGGCCCCGGCGCGGCTGCCGCGCACCGCGTTATCCAGACCGCGGCATCCGGGTGCGCCGCCGACAAAAACAATAAGCATACATATCGATTTTTCCAGGAGCGTCCCCCCCCCCAACCGAACAGGGAAACCCCCGAGTCATTCAGAACAGATTTGACCGGGATCCCTGACCAAACTTCCTGCACGTTAGTTGCCTCGCCCCCTCCACGAGCCGCTCTGGATTCGCTCTCATCTAGGCGAGCTCTCCCACTGCGGCGGCCGGGTCACGCCCCCCAAACCTGCCGGATGAGCGCGGGATTCTGCTAACGTCCGCGGCCCATGGCGAAGCGAAGGGTCCAGATCGGCCTGGTGCAGATGTCCACCAGCAGCGATAAGAGCGCGAACGTGAAGAAGGCCCTCGATGGCGTGCGCGACGCAGCGAAACGCGGGGCGCAGATCGTGTGCCTGCAAGAGCTATTTGCCGGGCCGTACTTTTGCCAAGTGGAAGACGCTTCGCTCTTCGATCTTGCCGAGCCCCTCGACGGCGAAACAGTGAAACAAGTCGCGGAGGTCGCCAAGGCCCTGGGCGTCACCATCGTCAACAGCGTATTCGAAAAACGCGCGCCCGGCGTGTATCACAATACCGCGTTGGTACATGGCGAGCAGGGCGAAACGCTGAGCGTGTATCGCAAAATGCACATTCCTGATGACCCGCTGTTCTACGAGAAGTTTTACTTCACGCCGGGGGATTTGGGTTTCGTCAGCGTGCAGAGCAAACACGCGCAGTTGGGCACTCTGGTGTGTTGGGACCAGTGGTACCCAGAAGCCGCGCGGCTCACTGCGATGCAAGGAGCAGAAATTCTGTTCTACCCCACCGCAATCGGTTGGCACCCTGGTGAAAAAGCAGAGTATGGCGCGGCGCAGCTTTCCGCATGGCAGACGATCCAGCGCAGCCACGCCATCGCCAACGGCGTGCACGTCGTGGCCGTCAATCGCGTGGGGCACGAAGGCGCTAAGGACGGAGGCTTGGAGTTTTGGGGGCATTCCTTCGTGGTGGATCCAGCAGGCACCGTGATCGCCGAAGCGGGGGAAGGCGAAGAAGTTTTGGTCGTGGAGTGTGATTTGGAGAAGAGCGAAGAGGTGCGTCGGGGTTGGCCGTTCTTTCGCGATCGTCGCATCGACGCCTATGCCGGCCTGACCAAACGCTTTCTCAAGGGTTGAGCCATGGCTGCATCCAAGAAGGGCGTCGTGAGCGAGGCGAGCAAAGCGGCCAAGGCGAGCAAAGCGGCCAAGGCGAGCAAAGCGGCCAAGGCGAGTAAGGGCAGCCCCCACGCGCAGGGCTATCGCATGCCCGCGGAGTGGGAGCCCCATGCGGCGACGTGGCTCGCGTGGCCTCACAATCGTAGTGATTGGCCTGGCAAGGGGTTGCTCGTGAGCTGGGTATTCGTGGAGATGGCGCGCCAGCTGCAGCTGGGCGAGCGCATCCGTTTGGTCGTCCGCGACAAGGTCGAGCAGGCCCGCGCGCTCAAGGCCTTCGCGGACGGCGGTGTGGATCTCTCGCGGGTAGACGTGCTGCAGAAGTCGTCCAATCGCTCCTGGACTCGTGACCCGTTGCCCAGCTTTGTGACACGCACCAAGAAACGCATCGGCTCCGCGCCACGTCAGCGCATTACCGAGCGCGAAGTCGCCGCGGTGAAATGGCAGTTCAACGGCTGGGCGCGCTACCCGGACTTTGCTTTGGACGACGCTCTGGGCGACGCCGTTGCGAAACGTGTCACTAAGAAAGTGTTCCACCCGACGGTGCAGGGCAAGAAGAAGGACAAACGCGTCGTGCTCGAGGGTGGCGCCATCGACGTCGACGGACAAGGGTCGCTACTCGCAACCGAGCAGTGCTTGCTTTCGGGTCCGTATCCGCGCAACGCGAAGCTGGGCAAAGCCGGTACGGAACAGGTACTGCTGGACTATCTGGGCGTGACCAAGGTGCTTTGGCTTGGGGATGGCATTGCGGGGGACGACACTTCCGGGCACGTGGACGACTTTGCCCGCTTCGTGGCGCCGGGCGTGATCGCACTTGCGCAGGAGCCGAACCGTCGCGACGACAACCACCGACCCCTGGCCGCCGCCCGCGAACGTCTGGAGGGCGAGCGCGACGCAAGAGGCCGCAAGATCCAGGTCGTGCCACTGCCTATGCCCAACCCGGTGTATTTCGCGGGGCAGCGCCTTCCGGCCAGCTACGCCAATTTCTACATTGGCAATCGCGTTGTGCTGGTGCCCACTTTCAACGATCCCAAGGACCGCATCGCCCTAGGTATTCTCGCGGAGTTATTTCCCAAGCGCGGCGTCGTCGGCATCCACTGCCTGGACTTGGTCCTTGGGCTCGGCACGCTGCATTGCAGCACCCAACAAGAACCCGCAGCAGGCACGCGGCGCTGAGCGCGGGATGGCGAAGATGCGACGGAGCATCGCGGTAGCGCAGGTGCTGGTTGTTTGCGCCGCAACACTCGCGTGTGGCGCGCGCGCCAAAGACACCGTGCACCCTGCGGCGTGCACGCGGGACCCGCTGCCGCTTCCGGAGCTGAATGCCGCGGAGCTGACGGTGGCCGTGAAACGCGCATCGCACGTGGTGCGCGGCCGCGTGCGTTTTACGGGCAGCGCTGTCAACTACGATGGAGGGAAAGCGCTGCGCTACGTCTACATCATCGTCGACACCCTCGAGTTCTTGAAGGGCGATCCCTGGCAGGTGCCGGAGCGTTACCGCAAGAGCTTCCCGTTGCTTGTTCTGGACAGCGGCAAGAGTGAGAGCCCACACTTCGCTCCCGAGGATTCCGTCGCGGCGATGGCGCAGGCGCTTTCCTGTCGCGAAGAAGAAGCGCTGTGGTTCGCCTTGGATCTACCGAACGCCCAACGGCGCCCCCTGCACGAAGTTCCGGATCCAGTGCGCCGCTCTTTCGGACCGCTCGATGTGCGCCTGCATGCCGTCGTGGCGGAAACCCAGCGAGATCGCCTGGTTAAGGCCCTGAGTCGTTAGCCACGCGCGACTCTGGTAAGAAGCGCTTATGGCAAAGAAACCCCACGCGCTTTCCATGGTCCTACTCCCAATCGCGGCGCTGTCCCTCAACTGCGGCGTCATTCCCGGCATGCCCGGGGGCGGCAACTGTCCAGAATCGGCGGAAGCGGCGATGAAGGCGGACTTCGGACTCGAAGCGAAGATGGAGGGCAAAGTCAAAGCGGCGCTGGCCGCGGGCGCCGCTCTCAAAGACCTTGCTGCCGAGCTAGAGGCGGACGTGGCGCTGGCATGCGGCGAGCTGGCCAAAGATCTGGGCGCCTCGGACGACGACATCGAGCCCAAAGAAGAAGGCCCGGGCAAGAAGGCCGAAGCCGCCTGCCAAGCGGCGGTGAAGGTGCTGGGCGAAGTGAAGGCCAAGGCCAGCGGCAAGCTGCAGGTCAAGGTCGTGCCGCCAAAGTGCTCCGCGTCCATGAATGCCATGGCGGAGTGTGCTGGCAGCTGTGACGCGACCGTGAAGCCCGGCGAAGCGAAGGTGAAGTGTGAAGGTGGCAAGATCAGCGGCAAGTGCGAAGGCAGTTGCCAAGGATCGTGCACCGTCGAAGCCGGCGCGAAGTGTTCGGGTTCTTGCTCCGCCAGCTGCGAAGGCAAATGCGAAGGCAAGTTCAGCGGCAAATGCGAAGGCAAGTGCAACGGCAAATGCGATGGTGCCAGCACCAGCGGCGGCGCGTGCAGCGGCACCTGCGACGGCACCTGCGAAGGCGAAGCAGAGGGTAGCTGCGCAGGCACATGCAAGGGCAGCTGCAGCGCGCAGTGTGAAATGAAGGGGCAGGCAACCTGCGAAGGCAGCTGCGAAGGCGGCTGCAGCGTGGAAATCAAAGAGCCCAAGTGCAGCGGCGAAGTGAAGCCGCCAGAGATGAGCGCGGAGTGCAAGGCCAGCTGCGACGCCCAGGTCAGCGGCAAGGTGGAGTGTGTGCCCGCGCAGGTGCGCGTGAGCATCGCCGGCGCTGCGGACGCTCAGGCGGCAGTCAAGCTCAAGGCCGCGCTGATCAAGAACATGCCGGCGTTGCTCAAGGTCACTTTGGGCATGAAGGCCAAGGTCGAGCGCGCAGTGGCCAACGTGAAGGCCACCCTCGACGGCGTCAAAGCCGTTGTCACCGGCGGCGGCGAAGCCGCCCTCAAGGTCGGCGGCTGCATCGCGGCATCGATCAAGGCCCAGGCCGAAGCGTCTGTGTCCATCAACGTCTCGGTGAAAGCCAGCGCGAGCGCGAGCGGCTCCGCCGGCACGGGCTGAGTCGCCGCGAGTGGCAACGGCCCGCTGCGAAATAGTGTGACTCAAGTCATGCAGAGAGAACCGGCGGTCGGTTCTGAGTCGACTTCCGTTCCCTGGTTGTCTAATTGGGGAGACCATGATGCGAAACACCCCATGGCTGCCGCTGGCCGCCGCGGTCGTCGCTTGCGGCGGTAGTGGCCATCCTCCTTCGGCGACGCCGTCACCCAGTCCGACGACCGCCGAGCCGGTCGCGACTGCTTCCGCTGAACCCACGCCGGCGCCCGAGCCTACGCCGCCTACGCCGGACCCCAGTGAAGACACGCAACGCGCCAAGGATGCGGCGAAGTGGGTAAAAGCTCTGGCTTCGGGAGAGGCCGCCAGTCGTGGCGTGTCGGCCACCGTTAGTTTGGCAGAGGAGCAGTTCGGTTTGCCTGCTCCCCTGCGCAAGGGCATGGAAGCGTTCGGGTCTTCAAGGATCGATCCCAGTCAGGTGACGCGCATCATTGCCGCGGCGCTGGAAGAGGGCGCTCCGGAGATGGTGCAGAAACTCTGTGGAAAGCCGCCGAGCCTGCTGTTCAAAGAGATTGCTGGCATGCCGAAAGGCAAGTGGGCGAAACACACAATTGATCTCTGCAAGCTGGGCGGCATGATCGACGTGTCCGGCGTGGCTGACGACAGCTTCGTCATGCCTCTGCTGTCCGTGGTCGTGCAGAAGCTGTTCGAAGCCGAGGGCGGCCACTCCAAAGCAGAGTTCGAACTCGCGAAGTGGATCGCCAGCGCGCGGCGCCCGATGCCCGAATAGAGCATCCCTCCGCTTGCTCCGGCCCCCGTGGCCCCGCGCGGGAATAGCGGTCCTGCGCCGCCCCGCGCCCCGACCCAAACCAAAATGCCGGGACACCGAGTCGGGCGCGCTGGAGCCAGATCTCAGCGGCTGGTCTACTCCGCTGTTCACGTCGTGGTGCCTGAGCGGTATCATCTACGGTCGTGAGCGAGCGGCAGATCGAGATGGTTTGGCGTTGCACCATGTGCGGCCACCAAAACCTTGGGCGCCACACCGTGTGCCAGGGTTGCGGCGACGCCAAAGACGCCAGCGAGAAATACGAGATGCCGGGCAACACAGCGGCGGCGCCCACAGTGATGGATCCCGCGTTGCTCCGCATCGCCCGGGGCGGAGCCAACTGGCGCTGCCACTACTGCCGGAGCGATCAGCGCTGGCCCGACGGCAGCTGCCGCCAGTGCGGCGCGCCGGCGGCGGACGCGTTGGCGCCGACGCCCGCTCCCACCCGCATGCCCGATCTGCGTCGGAGCCAGCGGCTGTTGGCGCTGGGTGCGGCGGGCATCGCCACGCTCGCGCTGCTGATTTGCGGCGGCACTACCCTGTATTCGAAGACCCACGTGGGCGCCGCGATGCAGCGTGCGGGGGCAGAGCGTCTGGCGCTGCCGTTCGAAGACGTGCGCGGCAAGGTTCACTCCGTCACCTGGCATCACCGCATCGACGTGGAGCGATACCAGAAGGTCCCGAAGGAAGGTTTCGAGGAAACCCGCCCGACCGCCGCCGTGGACATCCGCCCGGCGGGCAAGCGCTTCCATCACAATGAGACAGTGCAGGTGGGCTCGCACACGGAGTACTACACGGTGACCGAGCCCGACGGCTTCAACACGGAGACTTATTCCGAGCAAGAAAGCTGCGGACAGGATTGTACCTCCGCGCCGCAGACTTGTCGCGAAGTGTGCACGCCCAACGGAAACGGCTTCGCCACCTGCCGGACGTCGTGTAGCGGCGGCGGCCAGCGTTGCACCACGCGCTACTGCACGGTCACCAAGACGCGGCAGGTGCCGCGCACGAAGCAAGTGCAAAAGAGCCGCGAGGTTCCGGACTATGAGCAGCGAGCCGTGAACCAAACTTGGTACACCTGGAATCTTTGGGAGTGGACACCCGCGCGGAGCCTGGAAAAGCACGGGACGGGGACGGCCACGGGGTGGCCGGCGGACGACGAAGTCGCCCTGGGCAAGAAGCTGAAGACGGACGAGGAGGAGCGAGCGACCCGCGTCGCGAGCTACGCCGTGGTGGTGAACACCAACACGGGGCCGCGCGAGGTTCCGCTGAAGGAAGAGTCGGAGCTCGTGCAGTACTCGGCCGGCAAAGCTGTGGTGCTCCGGGTGTGGCCCAGCGGTCGCACCGATGTGCTGTGAGCGAGTGCCCAAGGATCTCCCTGCGCCCACCGCGGTCGCGCATGACACAGGCCTCGGGGGCTTCGCCGTGCGCAGCGATTGGTCGCTGTGCAGCGCAATGACTCAGCGCACCTCAAAGCACCGTGCCAGTCGAGGACGCGATCTACCGGCTCAGACAATCCGCGAGCGGCCGCACCACGATGCGGTCGCCGTCGCCGCCACGCTTCGCGGCGACAAGCAGGTCACCGTCGCGTTTGAGATCGTCTGCCTTGGAAAATCCCGTGACGCTGTGTCCCTTGAGCTCGATGCTGGTCCACTCGGCACCGCCCCGGCGGCAGGCGTACAGCGTCGCGCCCCACATGTGTTCTAGATCTCCATCGAACAGCGCGTGCTCGCGTGGCAGTCCTTTGATGGGTGCGTTGTAGTCGGACCAGGTGGCGTCACTGCCCAGCTCCGAGAGCAACCCAGTGTAGTTGTCGAAGAGTGTATTTGCGTTGAACACGCGCACCGAGTCGTCCGGGTTGAACAAGAAGTACGGATCTCCGGTCGCGACAGGAATGGAGCTGGTTTCCACTTCTTGCCCTGCAGCGAAGACGTGGTGCACATCTTGTGGCGGGTCGTTGTCGATGAAATGGGTGCGACCGGCGTGGTCTTCGGCAACGCCGCCCACTCCTTTGCTGTTGGGCAGATCATAGGTCTGGTCGGTCCACGCCGGGCCCGAAGCGGCGAATACCTTCACGCTTGCCGGCGTCGCGCTGGAGCGGATCGCCAAGCGCGGCGAGCCGTCGACGGCGCTGCCCACGGCATAGGCCATTTGGGAACCGCTGGCCGTCACGACCGAGCGCTGCCAACTCGAGCCCGAGTAGTAGTAGCTCACGATCTCGTTTGCTTCTTCCATGAGCAGCCCCGCGCCACCGCCGTACGCGGCGTAGAACAGGATCGTTCCCACGGCCTGGTCCATGTTGCCCGCTTCGTGCTTTCCGTCCGGAAAGATCTCCAGGGAACGATACACGCCCGTTCCCGTCGGGTTGTCCGTGCCCGTGAACTTCTCGACGAGCAGGTAGTGCTTGGGCCCGAGCACCGCCAAACGCAGTGCCAGCGCAGGCTTCGGTTGGTCGGTCGGGCGCCAGTGCTCCGTCCAGCCGAAGCTAGCCCCACCGGTGCCGATGCCGCCGTCGGTCGGGGCCGCCGTCCCGTCGCCCCCACCCCCGCAAGCCAGCCCGAGCAAGCCGATCCCGAAAACAACGTAGCGTGCGCGCATCGCTCTATCATGCCACATCGAATTGCGAGAGCTTTGGGGAACCCCGACGCCCCGTTTCTATCAAACAGGTTGCGAAGGTGGCAGCGTGGAGACCAAAGGCGAAGGTCGAGCGCGAGATAGCGGCCGCAATCCTATGATCACCAAGCTGTCAAAACGGGGGCTCTTGCACGAGTCCGGTTGTGCTGGTCTTGACGGGGGGCGCACTCGCCGCGCTGGAAGACGGCACGTTCGGCGCCGTGGAGGCTGACGCCGCGGTCGCACTGACGAGCGGTTGCGTGCTTTCGGGCATCACTGCAGCAGTTGCCCGTCGCCTTGCCGAAGCAGCAGGAGCCACCGCATTCGTGGGCGACACGTCGGGCAACTCCGCAGTCGCCGAGCGCGCTGCATCGGGCTCTGTAGGAACGTTCAGAGTACTGCTCGATGAAACAGGCTCCAGATTTGAGCGTTCAGCGGGGATCGCCGCACTAGGAGCGGATACGGCCCGCCAAATCAAGAGCACCACCCCAATCAACCCGATGCCGGCGAGCACAAGCGGCAGCCGGCGCGAAGGCGGCGCGGGCTCTCGGATTGACTGAACCGAGCCGAGCTGGACGTCTGCCTCGCTGACTTCCGAAACGGTGCTGCTATTGGGCGGCCCGAAGTACGACGCAGCGACGTCGGTGTACTTCTTCAGCCCTGTGGCCACCTCGCGTAAGTCTTGGGGGCGCTCCTCTGGGTCGCGCTGCAGCATGCGGCCCAAGAGCGCGACGATGTCCGCGGGCAGATCTGGCACCAGCACGGCGATGGGCACGATGCCGTCTTCGAGCAAACGGCGGACCATCTGCTCGACATTCTCTCCTTCGATGGGCCGGCCGCCGGACAGTGCTTCGTACAGGATGACGCCGAGGGCCCAGATATCGGCACGGTGATCGACGTCTGCTTCACGAACCGCTTGTTCCGGCGCCATATAAAACGGCGTGCCCAGTAGGCCTTGAGTCGGTTGCGTGGGCACGGACTCGACGGCGGACTCGGCCTTGGACAGCTTCGCAATGCCAAAGTCGAGGACCTTCACGGCGCCTTCCGTGGTCAGAAAGATGTTGTCGGGTTTCAGGTCGCGGTGGATCACGCCTTGCTCGTGCGCCGTGCCTACGGCGGAAACCACCGGGAGTAGCAGACCAGCGCTGGCCTCCACGGAGAGTGTCCCGTCGCGCTGCAATCGAGCGCCCAGGGTTTCACCCTCCAGCAGCTCCATCACCATCAACGGAGTGCCGCTCTCGAGTTCGAAGATGTCCTGCACACCAACGACGCTTTCGTGCTCGATAGCACTCGCAGCGCGCGCCTCGCGCAGAAAACGGCGCTTGAGTTCCGCGCTGTGGACTCCGCGACGGTGGAGGAATTTGAGCGCGTAGCGGCGCTGGGTCACGGTGTGCGTCGCGGACCAAACTTCGCCCATGCCGCCGCGCCCCAGGCAGCGCTCCAGGCGAAATCGCCCTGCGACGAGCGCACCCGCTTCGAACTCAGGAAGCGACGAACTGGAACTCAAAGCGCTCCCGCGAGCTGGATCCCGGCGCCCGCACCGCTGCTCGCGATCGACCCGACGCCAATTTGAAGCTTCGCCCGCTGCAGTTCGGATTTCGGGGCCGAGTCTGCATCTAGCCACAACACCGTCGCGCCCGCGAAGGCGCCCGCTGCCGCAGCGACGGCGATGGTCGCCAGATTGCCGTCCCGCCGCGCGGAAGCGGAGAGCGACGCGCCTCGGTCGTCGGGACAGCGCGACGCATCCGGACAAGCGTCCTGGGCGCGATCCCAGCGCGTTGCGGCGCGGATGCCGAAGAAGGTCGCGACTCCAGCGCTTGCGACACTGGCCCCGGCCAGACCCACGGCCCACACGCGCTTTTGCGACCAATACGCGCGCGCCGGTTCGGACATGGGCTTGCTCGTTGCATCGGTAGCGCCGGCAGGTTGCATGCGCAGCACGAGCTTTCGGGTTGATCCTGTCACGAAGCGATAAGTGACGACCTCGGCTCGGTGCCCGGGTGCTTCCAGAGCGAAGGTGTGGCTGCCAGGATCGATCCAAAGCACGAAGTGTGCGTCGGGAGGCGGAACACCCTTGCCTGGATCCAGCACTCCCGCCTCGAGCACCAGCTCTGAAGCGTTCGGCACGACCGCGAGTGGGCGGCCATCAACTGTGATGCTCGCGTTCGCCGGGTGCAGCGTCACCCGCAGCTTCGCGAGTTTCAAATCGGCCTCCTGCTGGTACTGCAGCGCTTCGGTGCGTTGCTGGGGGCTCAGACCGGACGTTGCTGGCGCTGCTGCAAGTGCTTGGCGAAACGCGCGCAAGGCGCGGGTGTAATGTCCTAGCGCGCGTTCGCAATAGCCAATGTTGTAGGCGGTGCTCGGGTGCGGATGCAGCAGTATGGATTGCTCGAAGGCCTGCAGCGCTTCCAACCAGCGCTCTTGTTGCGCCGAGGCAGCGCCCAGTTTGAACAGCTCGCGAGCGCGATCTTTCGCGTCTTGCTGGACCTTCGCATCGGCGCCGTCCGGCGCCGCGTTCGCAGGTGTGGCACCCAGTCCCAAAGCCAGGATCGCGGCCAGCGACGTACGGAACGAGCGGGTCCCCCACACTACCGACATGTCTAACGAGTTAGACATGTCTACGCGCGCTGTCCACAGCCGCGGACCGCACATCCGTCGTTGCGGCAGATCCGGAGCCCTCAAGTCTGGCACGCTAGCTGCTCATGGAGCTGTCCGTGACTCAGCTCCATGCATCGGACGCAATTTTCGCGCGCGTGAATCAGGCGGACATCTGGGATGATGGGTCAAGGTTGGAGGTTCGTCGCTGATGGCGATGGGGAAGTCAGTCACGCGGCTCGGGGCCGCGGCGCTCGGCGGCGCGTTGGCATGCAACACGGTCTTGGGCATCGAGTCCTTGCCGCGGGGTTCCGAGGGCACCGGCGGTGGGGCAGGCTATGCCAGCGAAGCCTGCGGCAGTTGCATCGCTGCAGCGTGCAACGCGGAGCGCAGCGCTTGTCAATTCGACGCCGAATGTTCCGAGCTCGCGGCGTGTCTTGCGCAGTGCCTCCCCAGTCAACCCGCCTGTCGCGGCGCCTGCTGGAACTTGCACGGCACTCAACTGAACCGAGCGACGAGTCTCGATTTCGACAAGTGCCAGCGGACCCACTGTCTCGAGGCGTGTATTGGATCCGGTGGCTACGCGAAGGGGCTGTCTGCCGAATGCGGCGTCTGCGTTGACCAACAGTGCGCCAAGCTGAGCCGTGCTTGTGCGGAGCAGCCCATCTGTGACCGGGTGTACTCCTGCGCAGCGCGCAGTTTCTTGTCGCCCGGGCACGGGCCGGGCCCGCTGTTCGGATGCTTTTCCGTGGACGTTCCCGTCGTCAGCCAAGCAACGGACGATTTGGAAGACTGCTGGCACCAATGCGAACAATGCCCAATCGGAAACGACTGGCGCTGTGTGGGACAGTTCGAGTGGGGGCGCCCCGAGAGTAGCGTCAAGGTCATCCCCAACACCTTCACGGTCGAGGAGGTCGACGAAAAGCAGCTCCGCGACCCGGCGCCAGGAGTGACCGTCGAGGTGTGCTCGGGCCTGTTGCCGAGCTGCGCCGCTGATCCTCAAGTCACCGACGAGCTGGGCAGAGTCTTTCTTCAACTGCCCAATGCGAAGTTCGGCTTCGAGGGTCACCTACGCCTGACCCGATCGGACCTGATGTCAACGCTCTACTTTCTTGGTCGACCGGTGGTCTTCCCCGAGTCTCAGTTGGGCTGGCTCGTCTTTTCCCCGGGGCTGTACAAGGCGGCTGCGGCCTTTGAGGGCGCGCCGGTCGTGCCCGGCATGGGCCATGTCAGTGTCGTGGTGTGGGACTGCAATGTTCAAGAAGCGCCGGGCATCTCGTTGAGCATCGACCAGGCACACGAGGAGCCGGGCGTAACGAAGAACGTCTACCTGGACGGTACGACGACTTCTACAGGCAAATCCGGCGCAGCCGCGATCGCCAACGTGATCCCAGGCCAGGTGACCGTGCAGGCCAGGGTCGAAAAAACCGGACAGCTCGTCGCCGAGTACGAGATCGAAGTGGTCGCCGACACGATCTCTGGGCTCTCGCTCTTCCCACTTTCCGCGGGCGAGTTGCCGTGAGGGTGGGCTTGGTGTGACGCGAACGGATTCGGCACGGGTGCTGCTCGTCGGGGTCGATGCTGGCTCGCGTAGTGCCCTCGACGAGGCGAGTCGAGTCGCCTTCCGTGAGTGCAAAGACGCATCGACGGCCCTCGCGCTCTTGGACGAGCAGCCCTTTGAAGTGCTGCTCGCGGACTGCGCTGCTCTCGACAGCCAGACCTTGGAGTTCGTGCGAACCACGATCGAGAAGTGGCCAGAGACTTCCGTCATCTTGCTGAGCACGGAAGCAAACGTGCAACGAGTAGTAGAGGCGATGCAGGCGGGCGCCAGTGACTACCTCGAGCTGCCCTGTGATCCGAAACAGCTCCAGCACAGCGTTCAAAAGGCCGTAGCGGCCTCGGTGCGGCGCAGCGCTCAGCCCACGGTCGAGCCGTCCGCCGGCGATGTTCTTCTCGGCGATTCCCGAGCCATGCAGACGGTTCGAGAAACCCTGGCCCGCGCCGCCGGGGCGGACGCCACCGTGCTGATCCGCGGAGAAAGCGGTACAGGCAAAGAGCTGGCCGCGCGCACCATTCATCGCCAGAGCGAACGTGCCTCTGGCCCGCTGGTCGTGGTGCAGTGCGCCGCGCTGCCCGACCAACTCCTGGAGAGCGAGCTCTTCGGCTACGAGCGCGGCGCCTTCACCGGCGCCACCCAGCGCAAGCTGGGACGCGTGGAAGTCGCCCGCGGTGGCACGCTATTTTTGGACGAAATTGGCGACATTCCCGCGCCCATGCAGGTGAAGCTGCTGCGCTTGCTGCAAGAGCGCGAGTTCGAGCGCCTTGGTTCGACCGAGACGCTGCGCGCCGACGTGCGCTTTGTGACCGCGACCCATCGCGACCTCGAGGCCATGGTCAAGACCGGAGATTTTCGCGAAGATCTCTTCTACCGCATCAACGTGCTCACCCTGTGGCTGCCGCCACTGCGGGCCCGTCGGGATGACATTGCGCTACTGGCTCGTGAGTTCACGACGGACTTTGCGCGACGCGCGGGAAAGCCAACGTTGGAGATCACCGAAGACGCGCTGCGACTGCTGCGCTCCCAGCGCTGGCCGGGCAACGTGCGCCAGCTACAAAACTTCATCGAGCGCTTGGTCGTGCTGGGTGAGGGCACGGCCATTCGGGTCAAAGACGTACAGCGTGAGCTTTCCGACAGCGCGCGGTTTGTCACTCAGGCGACGGGCTTCACGGTTCTGACCTCCACGGGCGCCGCTGACGACGCCGTCGCACCGCTGAGTGATGAGGTGCGCGCAGCGGAAAAGAAGGCGCTCATCGCAGCCCTAGAGCACACCCGGGGAAACCGACAGCTCGCCGCTCGTCTTTTGTGCATCAGCCGGGCCACGCTCTACAACAAGCTCGCCGACTACGACCTAGGCTGAGTGTCCAAACCTTTGGACACTGTTCCGGGATCTTGGACACGACGCAGCGTTCCGCCGCGGTGAAGTTCCTTCTATTTGGGCCGAACCTCGGACGAAGCGCGTTGGCCCACTGGTTGCACTGACTCGGTGCATGAAACACACAAAGAGCCTCTGCACCATCCTCGCGTTGGCGTTGACTGCTTGTGGCAGCGACGACGACGCTTCCACTGGCAAGAGCACGGTTGCCGTGACGGGCATCGTCCGCATCGGCTCCTTCCCCGCTGGGCTGGGCGGCGTTGAAATCTGCGCGCCAGAGCTGGCGGATGTCGGTTGCGTCACAAGCGCCGGAGACGGCACCTTCACCCTCGGCGGGCTGCAGAAGAATACGCGCGTCGTCATCACGGCAGAAAAGGAGCTGTTCGCGTCCGCCCTCGGCTATTTCGAGCTCGGTGACGAAGACCTTGACACGAACATCTCGCTGCAAGAGCTCGCTCTAGTCGAGCAGCTTGCTGCCAAGTCCAATATCCCGTTCGACGCCAGCAAGGGCGCCATCGGTATCGTGATTGAGGATCAGGCGGGGCAGGGGCAGGCCGGTTGGAAGGCCAGCCTCACGCCGGCGGTAGGCGATGGGCCCTACTACTGGAACGACACGGCATCCGAGGTGGATCCGACAGCGGATGCGACGTCACCAGTGGGTGCCATCAGCGTCGTCAACATGCCGGCCGGGACCCACAGCCTCAAGCTCGACGGCCCCGGTACGTGCATCAAGGACCACTACACCGTCACGACCGGCACGAATGAATGGGAGGTCGTTATCCGCTCCGGCTTCTTCACGTACCAGGTGGTCGTCTGTCCGCCGAATTGAAGTGGGGACCGAGACAATGGAGAAGCACGAGGTTCGCTGGGCACCGCTCGTCCTAATGTCACTGCTGAGCGTCGCGACTGCGTCGTGCAGTTCGGAAGACCGAATGGTCAACGTGGCCGACGGCGTCGATGCTGCAGCGGGATCCGGTGGGCTGGGCGGCGCCGGTGGCGATGGCGCCGGAGGTAGCGCTGGGGGCACCGCAGCGGCGGGAGGCGTGGGCGGCTGTGCGACGGGTCCGTGTACGCCGGACGCCAAGCAGTGTTGCGGCCTCGCGCCACAGACTTGCGATGCAAGCGGCAAGTGGCGAGACGGCGCCCCATGCCCATACGTCTGCAACAACGGCGCATGCGTAGGCGTGTGCACCCCCGGCAAGAAGCAGTGCAGCGACAACACCGTGCAAACGTGCGACTCCGGCGGAAACTGGGAGAACGGCGCGGTATGCCCGAAGGCGTGCTCGGCGGGAGCGTGCGGGGGAGAGTGCACCACCCCCGGCGAGAAGCAATGCAGCAATCTCTTGATCCAGACCTGCGACGGCAGCGGCAAGTGGGTGGATGGCTCGACCTGCCCCTACGTTTGCACGGATGGGGCGTGCACGGGCATTTGCACGCCGGGCAGCGGGAAATGCAACTTGCTTGTCCCGCAAGCTTGCGACGCGGCCGGAACCTGGCAAGACGGCGCGGCTTGCCCATACGTCTGCACCAATGGTGTGTGTGCGGGCGAGTGCAAGCCGGGCACAAAGCGGTGCTCGGGAAACGGCGTTCAGACCTGCGAGGGCGGAAAGTGGGGCGCGACCGTCGCGTGCGGCGTGGGGCTGCCGGTTTGCAGCGGCGGGGTTTGCGGTGAGCCGCAGAGCTGCAAGGGGCTCGCCGTCAATTGCGGCGCGTTGGACAACGACAACTGCTGCGCGGCCTCGCTCGTGCCTGGGGGCACGTTCAAGCGGAGCTACGATGGCGTCACCTACACGGACCCGAACTATCCGGCGACGGTGAGTGACTTCGTGCTCGACCGATACGAGATCAGCGTGGGGCGCTTCCGCAAGTTCATGGCGTCGTACACCAAGCCAAGCGGGGGCGCGGGCAAGAATCCGAACAATCCCACGGATCCGGGCTGGAGCACGTCGTGGAACGCCAGCTTGCCCGCAAACGCGACGGCGCTGGCCACGGCGCTGAAGTGCCATCCAATCCCAGCCTTTGGCTTTGATGCCCACACGTGGACGGACACGCCGTCTGGCAATGAGGCGCGTCCGATCAATTGCATCACCTGGTACGAGGCGTTGGCGTTCTGCATCTGGGATGGCGGGCGTCTGCCGACCGAAGCCGAATGGAACTACGCAGCGGCCGGTGGCAGCGAGCAGCGGGTGTACCCGTGGTCGAATCCGCCAAACAGCACCACCATCGATGGAACCTACGCGACTTTGGCGGTCGGTCTCTTCACCCCCGCTGACGTCGGGTCGAAGGCGCCAAAGGGAGACGGCAAGTGGCTTCAGGCAGACTTGGCCGGCAACGCCACCGAGTGGGTGCGCGACTCGTACGCCGCGCCGTACCCTCAGCCGTGCGTGGATTGTGCCAACACAGCTGCGAACGCGGAAGGTGTGTTGCGTGGATCCGGCTACCCGTTGGACGCGCGCATCTCTTGGCGTTCCAAAACCACGCGGACCACGCGGAGTTCCAACGTCGGCGCCCGCTGTGCGAGGACGCCCTGATGGCGTACGCAAGCAATTCGTGAGGTCCAAGAACCAGACTACTTCGACCCGAAGACTAGGTAGGGACCGACTGACCAAGCCCATCGCCAGCTGCCCCGCGGGCAAGTACCGCGTCGAGGTCAAGTTCGGCGACAAGCTCGTCACCCCCGCCCGCTTCGAAATCGCGTGACTCAAGTCATGCAGGGAGAACCGGCGGTCGGTTCTGAGTCGACTTCCGTTCCCTGGTTGTCTAATTGGGGAGACCATGATGCGAAACACCCCATGGCTGCCGCTGGCCGCCGCGGTCGTCGCTTGCGGCGGTAGTGGCCATCCTCCTTCGGCGACGCCGTCACCCAGTCCGACGACCGCCGAGCCGGTCGCGACTGCTTCCGCTGAACCCACGCCGGCGCCCGAGCCTACGCCGCCTACGCCGGACCCCAGTGAAGACACGCAACGCGCCAAGGATGCGGCGAAGTGGGTAAAAGCTCTGGCTTCGGGAGAGGCCGCCAGTCGTGGCGTGTCGGCCACCGTTAGTTTGGCAGAGGAGCAGTTCGGTTTGCCTGCTCCCCTGCGCAAGGGCATGGAAGCGTTCGGGTCTTCAAGGATCGATCCCAGTCAGGTGACGCGCATCATTGCCGCGGCGCTGGAAGAGGGCGCTCCGGAGATGGTGCAGAAACTCTGTGGAAAGCCGCCGAGCCTGCTGTTCAAAGAGATTGCTGGCATGCCGAAAGGCAAGTGGGCGAAACACACAATTGATCTCTGCAAGCTGGGCGGCATGATCGACGTGTCCGGCGTGGCTGACGACAGCTTCGTCATGCCTCTGCTGTCCGTGGTCGTGCAGAAGCTGTTCGAAGCCGAGGGCGGCCACTCCAAAGCAGAGTTCGAACTCGCGAAGTGGATCGCCAGCGCGCGGCGCCCGATGCCCGAATAGAGCATCCCTCCGCTTGCTCCGGCCCCCGTGGCCCCGCGCGGGAATGAGGGGCCCCGCCTGCGTCTCACCCAAGTAGCCGCAGATGCGCCTGAAGGATCGCGCCAGTTGGTGGGGTGCGCCCCCCCGGCTGTAGTGTGCACCCGACCGATTCACGAGAAACGTCGGGTTGTTCGCCTGCTTGAGCCGCTCCGGCAGTGGCGCGCCGGTTGCAATCCTTGTGAGCGATGGTCAAAAACGCGCTTGTTGCTTGGGTGCTCTTTTCTCTTGTCGCCACCGGATGCAGCGATGGCAGATCCGACCCAGGGGCGGCTCTGGAGTACGCTGCGATTCCCGCGGGCAGCGGCGCGATGGCGCAGCTCCACGCGAAGCAGCGCACCGGCGGCGCAAGCTTTGACGCTCGAGTCGTTGGGGACCAAGTGGTTGCCAACAATCCCCGACATGGCTTCTCTGCCGTTTTCGCGCCCGAGCAACTGCGGCTGACAGCTAGGGGCTGGGCAGCAGCCATCACGGTCGAGGGTTTCGGCTGTGACGACGCGATCGCGCCGCTGCAAGCACAAGCGGCGGCCGCCGATGCGAGGGATCCGCACCGCATCGATCAGCGCCACGGCGAACTTCTGTCCTGGTACCTCAACGGTCCGCTCGGGCTCGAACAGAGCTTCGCGCTGGCTGAGCGGCCCGCGTGCCTCGATGCCAGCGAGCAGCTCTCGGTCGCGATGCGTGTCGATGGGCTGTCGCTCGAGCGAGGGGCTAAGGAAGACGTTCTGCTGCGCGACGCCAGCGGCCGGGTCGTCCTGCGCTACCACGGGCTTCACGTCGAGGATGCCACCGGGACCCAGCTCGCCGCGAGCATGCGCACCCAAGGAGACCGTCTATTCATCGACGTCGACGCTTCTCACGCGACGTTCCCTCTGCACATCGATCCACTGTGGTCGCAGCAGGCCAAACTGTTCGCGGCTGACGCCGCGGCCGATGACTCGTTCGGCGCAGATGTGAGTATTTGGGGCGACAGCCTGCTCGTGGGAGCGCCAGGCAACGACCCCGGCGGCAGCGCGTACGTCTTTGTACGCGATGGGGCTAGCTGGGTGCAGCAAGCGAAACTCACGACGGCGAACCCGGCCTGGGGCAGCTTCGGCACGCGCGTCAGCCTGTGGGGAGACTCCGCGTTGGTTGCGGACGTTTCGGGCACGGTTTCGGCGCATGTCTTTGTGCGCAGCGGCACCACCTGGACAGAACAAGCAACGCTCAAGTCGGACGCGCTGGCGTTTTCGGGGTTTGCCTACGCTGTGAGCATTTGGGGCGACACCGCGGCGGTCGGCGCCTACGCCGACTCAGACTCGGGAGGCGCGGTCTACGTGTTTGTCCGCAACGGCACCACTTGGACGCAGCAAGCCAAGCTCGTCATCAGCAACACCGCGTTTGACAACGGGTTGGGCCATGCCGTGAGCCTATCGGGAGACACGTTGCTCGCCGGTCGCTGGCACCCCGACGACAGCGGCCACAACGGAACTGCGCATGTGTTCGTGCGCAATGGCACGACCTGGACAGAACAGGCAAAGCTCACGCCGGCCGGATGGAAGGCGGGCGCTGTAGGGCGCAGCGTTGCCCTCTCGGGGGATACCGCGCTGCTGTCCAATCCGGCGGTCAACTCGGGCGCTGCCTACGTGTTTGTCCGCACAGGCCAAACTTGGACCGAACAAGCCAAGCTCACCGCGCCCGGCAGTTTTGGTGAACCTGTGAGCCTCTCGGGAGACTTGGCGCTCATTGGCGCGGACAAACCCTACGTATTCGCTCGCAGCGGGTCGACCTGGGTCCTGGATCAGCAACTGCCAACGACGGGCAAGTGGGGATCCGTCGCCATCGCCGGGACGACGGCCGTGTTGCGCGCCGCGGACGGGTTATCTAGCTTGCCCGCTGCACAGCCGGAGGGGCTCACCCCACCATGGAATGCGCCGCTTGCCTCGCTGAGAGCCGAACGCGGTGGTTGTGACGCGCGACTCCACGGTTTCGGGGAGCGGCATGAAACTTGATAGGTCCAAGCGCATGAGAAACTTTTTATCTGCGCTTACTTGCATCTCCATTGTCTCCCTCATCGCGGCTTGCAGCGACGACGCCAACAACGATCCGGGCTCCGGCGGAAGCGCCGGCAGTTCCGGAAGCGCGGGTAGCTCCGGAAGCGGTGGCAACGCTGCTAGTGGCGGGGGGGGCGGGAACGCGGGGGGGGCCGGGGGGGGGGGGGGGGGGGGCGGCGGGGG